>NZ_JBVHDS010000006.1:0-377743 GCF_055563255.1 Streptomyces sp. NPDC002958
CTCACCCTCTCGGGCTTTCCTCCGGGCTTTTCCCTTCGGTCTTGCGTTTCCGACTCTATCAGACTCTTTCGTGTCCGATTCCCGGTCGAAGCGGGTCTGCTTTCCAGTTCTTCGCTTTCGCGTTTCCCTTTCCGGCGGTTCCAACCTTACCAGACTCTTTTCCGTACCGTTTCCGGTTCGAATTTGAAATCCGGTGACCTTTGGAGTGGTCTTGCCTTTCGGCTGACTCGACTTTATCAGAAACATTCAGCCGATCTAATCGGCTACGTGATTCGGAGTAAGAGAATCAATGGCTCTGCGGAAATTCAACTTCCGGTGAGAGCGAGGAAGATGCTAACCGTTGGGATCGGACCTGTCCAGTCCGACGCAACCGTTAAAATCTACCTCCCCTGGTCGACCATGTCAACGGTCTTTCGGGGCGAAGAGGAGACTAGCAGGTCAGCGGGGTCGTACGCACATCAGGCGGCGACCGGGAGCTCGGCGCTGCGCTCCGCAGGATCGAGGTCACCACGGTTGCCTGCTCGCGCTGCTCGGCCGCCCAGGACGTAGACATACGCGAGGAAGGCCAGCTCGGCTGCGATGCCGATGGTGATGCGCCCCCAGGTCGGGAGACCGGAGGGGGTGACAAAACCTTCGATGACACCCGAGACGAACAGGACCAGGGCGAGGCCTATGGCCATGCCGAGCGCTGCTCGGCCCTGTTGTGCGAGGGCTGAGCGGCGGGTGTGCGGGCCCGGGTCGATGACCGTCCATCCGAGGCGCAGGCCCGTGCCCGCTGCGACAAAGACAGCGGTGAGTTCGAGCAGGCCGTGAGGGAGGACCAGTCCCAGGAAAGTGTCGAGCCGGCCGGCTGAGGACATCAGGCCGATGCC
The DNA here is from genome assembly GCF_055563255.1 of Streptomyces sp. NPDC002958. NCBI lineage: Bacteria > Bacillati > Actinomycetota > Actinomycetes > Kitasatosporales > Streptomycetaceae > Streptomyces > Streptomyces sp. NPDC002958. The sequence goes on from NZ_JBVHDS010000006.1 coordinate 873, forward strand.
GACACCAAGGTTGAGCACGTTCACGAAGAGGATCCAGATCACCGGTATGCCGAGGAACGCTCCCAGGACCAGGCACATGGCTGCGGCCTGGGCGTTGTTCGTCCATACCTGGGCGGCGAACGAGGCGGCCGGGTGGCTGGAGTAGTAGGTCTCGTACTCCCCTCCCGGCCGGGTCAGGCGCCGGAGGTCGTCCGGAGCCGCGATCGCCGACTGGACTTCCGGGTGCGTGCCGATCCACCAGCCGATGACTGCGGCCAGCAACGTGGAGAGGACGGCCGTGGGTATCCACCAGTGTCTGGATCGGTAGACCGCGGCGGGGAATCCGGCGGTCAGAAAGCGTGTGGCGTCGCGCCAGGAGGCCCGGCGGGTGCCTGTCACCGTGGACCGGGCACGGGCCACGAGCTGGGTGAGGCGCGCGGTGAGCATCGGGTCCGGAGCGCTGGACTGGAGGAGGGAGAGATGGGTGGCCGTGCGCTGGTAGAGCTCGACGAGTTCGTCGGCTTGGGCGCCCGTGAGCCGGCGCCCACGGTGCAGGAGATGGTCCAGGCGGTCCCATTCGGTGCGGTGGGCGGTCACGAAGACGTCGAGGTCCATGGTCGGCTGCTGCTCCAGGCATGGGTGCGTACGGGTTCGTACTACGGCGGCGCGCTGCGGGTCAGCTTGGCAGACTGAGGTCCCGAGGGGCAGGGAAGATCGGCGGAGGATGGGGCGGCGATGAGTGAACTCGTGACCGGGGACGCGGTCGTGCTGGGGCTACGGCCGGCGAAATTGCCGAGTCGGGCGCTGGCGCTGGCCATCGATCTTGTGGTGGTGGGGGCGGCCTTCGTCCTGGTGTCGATCGGGCTGGCCGTGGCCACGGCGACGCTGGATGACGCGGCACTCGCGGCAATATCCGTCGCGGCCTTCCTGCTGGTACTGGTGGGAGGGCCGATCGCGGTCGAGACGCTCAGCCATGGGCGTTCGCTGGGGAAGCTGGCGTGCGGGCTGCGAGTGGTCCGGGACGACGGGGGGCCGATCCGTTTCCGGCATGCGCTGGTGCGCGGGGCCATGGGGGTCGTCGAGGTTCTGATGACGCTCGGGGTTGTCGCCTGTATCGCTTCGCTGGTGTCGGAGCGGGGGCGGCGGCTCGGGGATGTGTTCGCGGGGACGCTTGTCGTACGGGAGCGGGTGCCTGCGGGGCGAGCGGTTGCTGTGCCGCCTCCGCCGCCGTGGCTGGTCGGGCGGTTCGCGGGGCTGGATCTGTCAGCGGTGCCGGACGGTCTGTGGCTGGCGATACGCCAGTACCTGACGAGGGTGCATCAGCTCGACGCGCAGGTGGGCCGGTCGATGGGGGAGCGGCTGGCCGAGGAGCTGGCGACGCGGACCGGGGTTCCGGTGCCCGAGGGGGTGCCGGCCGGGGCGTATCTGGCGGCGGTGATGAACGAGCGGCAGGCGCGGGATGCGCGGCGGATATTCGTCGCTGCTCAGGTTGGGGTCGGGGTTGAGCAGGGCGGTGCTGCTCAGGGCGATGTTGCGCGCGTTGGTTCCGGGGGGCCTGCGGGGAGTGGGGTTCTGGGGGCTGGGGCTGTTGCTTCGGAGTCGGTGGGGTCCGGGCCGTCCGTGGGGGGTGCCGGGGCGGGTGCTCCGGTGGTCCCGGCGGAGGAGGGCGGGGCGGGGCCCGCTGCGACGGGGTTCGCGCCGCCTGCCTAGCGCGGCGAGGGTGGGGACTCCAGGTCTTCGAGTTCGATCCCGGGGGCCGAGAGGACCACGTCGCCGGCAATGTGAACGGTGTGCTGCTCGCCGGTGTCCAGGGCACTGACCTGGTATTCGTCCACCGTCAGAGGGCCGTTGTCAGTGGCGTGCGCTTCACTGTTCACCAAGGCCCAGGACTGGTCGACGGTGCGGGGGGCGAGGACCGGGTCCGTGAAAGCGACCAGGCGGACGCGGGTCGCGGGGGAATCGGGGGTGAGACGCAGCAGTCGTGCGGTCGCGATGAGGAAGGCGGGGGATGTGCCGGTGAAGGCATGGGCGCGCACATTGCCTTCGGTGGCATGAGTTCCGGTCGGGTCGGTACGGACCCAGGTGACGCCTTCCAGGGCAGCGCCGCGGACCTGCCAGCTCGCGGCGTGGAGTTCGAGGCGGATGGGGCGACCGAGTTCGTCGAGGGTGAGGTCGACGGAGCCCAGGTGATCGCCGGAAGGGGTGGTGGTCAGGGAGACGTAGCGCCAGCCGGAGGGGCCGGGGGCGCACTGGAAATGTTCTTCGCCGAGGAGGGTGTGATCGTGGAGATCGTGGAGCGAATATCGGCCGCGGGGCATGGGGTCCTTCGGGGTTCCTCGGGCTGAGCGGGTGCGGTACGGGGCAGGCCCCCGACACGGGGGTGCGGGGGCCTGCGCTCGTAGCTGCTGCCGAGGGCTGCTGCTGAGGCTGTTCCGTCTGTCAGCGGCCAGGACGTCACTGCCGGTGGTGACGTGCGCGGTCGCTGACGGGCCGGATCAGTAGCGGTAGTGGTCGGGCTTGTACGGGCCTTCGACCTCGACACCGATGTAGGCGGCCTGCTCGGGGCGGAGCGTCGTCAGCCTCACTCCGAGCGCGTCGAGGTGGAGACGGGCGACCTTCTCGTCCAGGTGCTTGGGCAGCACGTAGACGTCGGTCGGGTACTCCTCGGGCTTGGTGTAGAGCTCGATCTGGGCCAGGGTCTGGTCCGCGAACGAGTTGGACATCACGAACGAGGGGTGGCCGGTGGCGTTGCCCAGGTTCAGCAGGCGGCCCTCGGACAGCACGATGAGGACCTTGCCGTCGGGGAACGTCCAGGTGTGGACCTGCGGCTTGACCTCGTCCTTGACGATGCCGTCGATCTTCGCCAGGCCGGCCATGTCGATCTCGTTGTCGAAGTGGCCGATGTTTCCGACGATGGCCTGGTGCTTCATCTTGGCCATGTCGGCGGCCATGATGATGTCCTTGTTGCCCGTCGTGGTGACGAAGATGTCGGCCTGGCCGACGACATCGTCAAGGGTGGCGACCTGGTAGCCGTCCATCGCCGCCTGCAGGGCGCAGATCGGGTCGATCTCGGTGATGATCACACGGGCGCCCTGGCCGCGCAGGGACTCCGCGCAGCCCTTGCCCACGTCGCCGTAGCCGCAGACGACGGCGGTCTTGCCGCCGATGAGGACGTCGGTGGCGCGGTTGATGCCGTCGATCAGGGAGTGGCGGCAGCCGTACTTGTTGTCGAACTTGGACTTGGTGACGGCGTCGTTGACGTTGATCGCCGGGAAGAGGAGGGTGCCGTCGCGGTGCATCTCGTACAGCCGGTGCACACCGGTCGTGGTCTCTTCGGTGACACCGCGGATCTCGGACGCCAGCTGGGTCCACTTCTGCGGGGACTCACCGAGGGTGCGGTTCAGCAGAGTGAGGATGTGGGCGTACTCCTCGCTGTCCGCGGTCGACGGGTCCGGGGCCGCGCCGACCTTCTCGAACTCGACGCCCTTGTGGACGAGGAGGGTGGCGTCACCACCGTCGTCGAGGATCATGTTCGGGCCGCCGGTCGGGGTGTTCGGCCAGGTCAGGGCCTGCTCCGTGCACCACCAGTACTCTTCGAGCGTCTCGCCCTTCCAGGCAAAGACCGGGACGCCCCTCGGGGCGTCCGGGGTGCCGTTCGGGCCGACAGCGATGGCCGCGGCGGCGTGGTCCTGGGTGGAGAAGATGTTGCAGGAGGCCCAGCGGACCTGGGCGCCGAGGGCGACCAGGGTCTCGATCAGCACGGCCGTCTGCACGGTCATGTGCAGCGACCCAGTGATGCGGGCACCGGCCAGCGGCTGCGTGGCGGCGTACTCCTTGCGGATCGACATCAGGCCGGGCATCTCGTGCTCGGCGAGGGTGATCTCCTTGCGGCCGAACGCCGCGAGGGAGAGGTCGGCGACCTTGAAGTCCTGTCGATTGGCGACCGTCGTCATAACGGGCTGCTCCTCGTAATGGGTGTCGAGGTGGGCACGGCTGGCTCTGCGGCGGCGGGTACACGGATGCCCGGGCGCTCGCAGCGCAGTCCGTCGGAGGCCCTCTCTCCCTCGGCCGGTCCGCACGGACCGATCGACCGCCATCAGCAGCGACGTCTGACACTGTCATCGAATCTACACCGAACGGCCCAGTCGCTCCCAGTCCGCCCGGAACGGGCAGTGGCTGAGGGCGTACCGGGAGTCGGCGGGAGGGCTCGTCGGGGGCGGTTGAGAGAGGTGTTCGGGGGCCGTAGAGAGGGGTGTACCGGGTGGGTCAGTGGCCGGAATCCGCCGACGTGGCCGGGGGGCCGTCGGGGGTCGCGCCGGGGGCTCCGCCTGGCGTCCTGCCGGGGTTGGTGCCGGATGCGGCGGCTGCCTCGCTGTAGATGTCCGGCTCCAGGTAGATGACCCGTGCGATCGGGACCGCCTCGCGGATACGGGTCTCGGCGGCGTTGATGGCGTGGGCCACTTCGGTGGCCGTGTTGTCGTGCTGCACCGCGATCTTGGCTGCGACCAGCAACTCTTCCGGGCCGAGGTGGAGCGTACGCATGTGGATGACGCGGGTGACCGTGTCGCCGTCGACGACCGCGGCCTTGATCTTCTCGACCTGGTCGGCGCCGGCGGCCTCGCCGAGCAGCAGGGACTTCGTCTCGGCGGCGAGCACAATCGCGATGGCGATCAGGAGGATGCCGATACAGAGGGTGCCGATGCCGTCCCAGACGCCGTTGCCGGTCCCGATGGCCAGGCCGACACCGGCGAGGGCGAGGATCAGGCCGATCAGCGCACCGAGGTCCTCCAGGAGTACGACGGGGAGCTCGGGGGCCTTCGCCCGGCGGACGAACTCCTTCCAGGAGAGCGATCCGCGGGTCGCATTGGACTCCTTGATCGCCGTACGGAAGGAGAAGCTCTCGGCGATGATCGCGAAGACGAGCACGCCGACCGGCCAGTACCAGGCCTCGATCTCGTGCGGGTGCTTGATCTTCTCGTAGCCCTCGTACACGGCGAACATGCCACCGACCGAGAACAGCACGATGGAGACGAGGAAGGCGTAGATGTAGCGCTCGCGGCCGTAGCCGAAGGGATGCTGGGGGGTGGCTTCGCGCTGGGCCTTCTTGCCGCCGAGCAGCAGCAGGCCCTGGTTACCCGAGTCGGCGAGCGAGTGGACGCTCTCCGCGAGCATCGACGACGAACCACTGAACAGGAACGCCACGAATTTGGCCACTGCGATCGCGAGGTTGGCGGCGAGTGCCGCCACGATCGCTTTGGTTCCGCCTGACGCACTCATGGGTGCCTGGTGTCCCTTCTTCGGTGCTGCGGCCCTGGCGCCGCGGTACGGCCGGACATTGTTGCAGTCGCTGCTACGGACCGTACGTCAGGCCATCACTGTGGCACGGAACAGAGTTCCCGCACCGGACACTGCGACCTGCTCACCGGAGGGCACGAAGACCGAGGCGCCGGGTGTGAGACCGAGCGTGCCCGCCTTCGGGGCGCCCGCGGTGCAGAGGAGGATCTGCGGGGTGTCCCTGGTCAGGTCGACGGGATCGGCGCTGGGCGACAGGTCGAAGCGCGAGAGCCGGAATTCGTCCACGGGCGTCTCGTACAGCTCCTCACCGGAGGGGGACGCCTCGGGACGCAGCACGCCGGGGTCGGTCGCCTCGAATCGGACGATGCGCAGGAGTTCGGGCACGTCGATGTGCTTGGGCGTGAGTCCGCAGCGCAGCACATTGTCCGAGTTTGCCATGATCTCGACGCCGAGGCCGTCGAGGTAGGCGTGCGGGACGCCCGCACCGAGGAAGAGGGCTTCGCCGGGCTGGAGTTCCACGTGGTTCAGCAGCATCGCCGCGATGACACCGGGGTCGCCGGGGAAGTGGTGGGCAATCCGGGCGTACGGGGCGTGGGCGCCGCCGAGGCGTTCGGCGGCGGCCGCCGCCCGGTTCACCGTTTTGGCCATCTCCGCCGGGTCGGCGCTGAGGATCGCGGTGAGAACCTCGCGCAGGGCTGCCTCTTCGGGGTGGGCGCCGAGAAGGTCGACGTACGGCTTGAGGGAGTCGACGTCGAGTGCCGCCATCGCCTCGGCCGCCTCGGTGGGCCTGCGGAAGCCGCACAGGCCGACGAAGGGGGTGAGTGCGCAGATCAGCTCGGGCTTGTGGTTGGTGTCCTTGTACGTGCGGTGGGGTGCGTCGATCGGAACGGACCGGCGCTCCTCGTCCTCGTACCCCTGCTTGGCCTGTGCGAGGTCGGGGTGGACCTGGAGGGAGAGCGGGGCGCCCGCGGCGAGCAGTTTGAGGAGGAAGGGCAGGCGGGGGCCGAACTTCTCGACGGTGGCCCGGCCCAGTTCGCGCTCGGGGTCGGCGGCGATGACGTCGGTGAGGGGCTGCTCGGGGCCGGCCACTCCGGTGCCGGTTATTCGGGTGAGGCGGGAGGGGGCTCCGGGGTGGGCGCCCATCCACATCTCAGCCTGGGGTTCGCCGGTGGGGGCGATGCCGAGCAGCTCGGGGATGGCGGTGGTGGAGCCCCAGGCGTAAGGGCGCACGGTGTTGGAGAGCCGGTCCATGAGTTCGTCCTTGTGAGGTGCGTGGATCGGGGGATGGCTGGGGCGGTAAGTGGTGTGGGCCGGCTCGGGCCGTCAGGCGCGGGCTGCTGACGCGAGTGCCAGGTAGACGGCGGCGAAGTCGGTGACCGCGAGGAGTTCGGCGAGGGCTTCGAGCTCGGTGCCCTCGTCCGGTTCGAGTTCGCTGATCGCCGTGTCGTGGCCGAGGGCCAGTTCGCGAGCTGCGGGGCCGGCACTCAGGCCGCCGGTGGGACGGTCGCGCAGCAGTACGACGCGGGCGTGCAGAGGCTCCGGCTCCTCGACCCGGTCGCGGAAGAAGTCGTCGGGGTCGGCCCCGGCGGCAAACATGCCCGCCAGCAGCGCGCCATGGGCGGGAAGCGCCTCGGGGAGCTCGGCGGCGAGGGCCGGGCGGCCGGACAGCTCGGCCAGGACCGCGGCGAATCTGCGACCGACGGGTGCGGCCGCGTCGCCCTCCGTCCAGATGAGGGGCAGACTGTCGGCGAGTTCGGCGGCGAGGGTCTTCGCCGGGTTGCTGTACGTGGCGATGGCCGGACCGCAGCGTTCCGCGGTGCGGTCGAGGCGGTCGGCGACGCTCTGCAACACCTCGGCGGGTGCGGTGACCAGGCCGACCCGGTCGAGCAGCGCGAGCAGCGGGGTGAACAGGGCCCAGAGCGTGCCGGGGCCCGCCGCCGACGTCTCGGCGTCGTACTCGCCGTGCGGGGCGGAGGCCATCGGTACGAAGAGTCCGTGCGCCCGGTCGATCGCCTCACGCAGCGGTGACTGGCAAGGGGCGACGGCGACGACGCTGCAGCCGCGGCGGTCCGCCTGTTCGGCGAGGAGGGAGAGGCCCGGCTCGGAACCGTCGGCCGTGACGATCAGCAGCAGGTCCACGGAGCCGGCCCAGCCGGGCAGCGTCCAGCGCATCGCGCCCGCGGCGGGGGCGACCCCGGTGGGATGGATACGGGTGACGGGCGCGGAGGCGCCTGCCAGGGCGGTGATCAGGTCGGCGACGCCGGAAGCGGCGGTGCCGGAGCCCGCGACGAGTACGGCGCGGGGGCGGCCTTCCGGGTTCAGTGCGGCGATCCCGGCCTCCGCCGCGTGCCGGGCAGCGGTACGGACCCGGGCCCCGGCCTCGGCGGCGCCGCGGAGCAGGCCGCGGCGGTCGGCTCGGGCCAGGGGTTCCGGGGCGTCGAGCAGCGACTCGTCGAGCATGGGGACGGTCCTCCGATCACGTGCATCGCTGATCACCGTGCGGGGTTCGGGGCGCGGATGCCGTTACGCGGGGCGGCGGGCCTCGTCGACGAGGAGGACGGGGATGCCGTCCCGTACCGGGTAGGCCAGGCCGCAGTCCTTGCCGGTGCAGATCAGCTCGGGGCTGTCGGCTGCCGACCGGTCGTCGAGCGGAGAGTGACAGGCCGGGCAGGCGAGGATCTCCAGAAGGCCGGCTTCGAGCGGCATGGGGTGAGTCCCTTCATTCGAACAAGCGGTTCGGGTTCATGCGGATCGAGCGACGTCAGCCTACCGCCGGGGTGCGGGGGGCGCGGCCCTGGCCGGGGTGGGGTGTGGGGGTGCGGTGCGCTGGCCGGAAGCGGGGGGCGTCTGCGGCGGGCCTGTCCCCTACCCGCCCTCTCCCGAAACCGGAGCTCCGCCCCCGGACCCCGCCCCTCAAAAACCGAACAGACTGGCAAACACCGGGCAGATTGGGCTGCAAGCACCGGACAGACTGGGCTGCACGCAGAGCTCCGCCCCGGACCCCGCCCCTCAAAAGCCGGACAGACCGGGGCAGTCGGCGCGGGATGGCGTTGCCGGGGCGCGCTGAACATCGCCGGGGCGGGCCGGCGCTGCCGGGACGGGCGGAATTGCCGACAACGCGGGATGGCCGATGGCCGGGCTCGCCCTACAAGGCCCCCGCCCGGACCAGGGCCAGTACCTCATCACGCACCGCCGTCATCGTCCGCTCGTCGCGGGCCTCGACGTTCAGACGCAACAGGGGTTCCGTGTTGGAGGGTCGCAGGTTGAACCACCAGTCCGGTCCCGTGACCGTCAGGCCGTCCAGGTCGTCGGTCGTGACGCCGTCGCGGGGTGCGAAGGATTCACGTACCGCTGCCGTGCGGCCCGGCTGGTCGGCGACCGTGGAGTTGATCTCGCCGGATCCGGTGTAGCGGTCGTACTGGGCGACCAGTTCCGACAGCGTGCCGGGCTGGCCACCCAGCGCGGCCAGGACGTGGAGCGCGGCGAGCATGCCCGTATCGGCGTTCCAGAAGTCGCGGAAGTAGTAGTGCGCGGAGTGCTCGCCGCCGAAGATCGCGCCGTGCTCGGCCATCTCCGCCTTGATGAAGGAGTGGCCCACGCGGGTACGGACCGGGGTGCCGCCGTTCTCGCGGACGACCTCGGGGACCGAGAGCGACGTGATCAGGTTATGGATGACGGTGCCCTTGCCGCCATTGCGGGCGAGTTCCCTGGCCGCGACCAGGGCGGTGATCGCGGACGGGGAGACGCACGCGCCGCACTCGTCGACGACGAAGCAGCGGTCGGCGTCGCCGTCGAAGGCAAGGCCCAGGTCGGCGCCCTCGGCCACGACCCGGGCCTGGAGATCGACGAGGTTCTTCGGGTCGAGGGGGTTGGCCTCGTGGTTGGGGAACGTGCCGTCGAGGTCGAAGTACATCGGTACGAGGTCGACGGGCAGGTTCGCGAAGACAGTGGGGACGGTGTGGCCGCCCATGCCGTTGCCCGCGTCGACGACGACCTTCAGCGGGCGGACCGATGCGAGGTCGACCAGGGACAGCAGGTGCGCGGCGTAGTCGGTGAGCGTCTCGCGTTCGGTGATGACGCCGGGGGTGGCGACCGGTCGCAGCGCACCGGTCTCGGACCACTTCTCGACCAGGGCGCGGATCTCGGAGAGCCCGGTGTCCCGGCCCACGGGTGCGGCGCCCGCCCGGCAGAGCTTGATGCCGTTGTACTGCGCCGGGTTGTGCGAGGCGGTGAACATCGCGCCGGGGAGGCCGAGGCTGCCTGAGGCGAAGTACAGCTGGTCGGTCGAGCAGAGGCCGATCAGTGTGACGTCCGCACCGCGCGCCGCGGCGCCGCGTGCGAAGGCTCCCGAGAGGCCGGGCGACGAGGGCCGCATGTCGTGGCCGATCACGATCGCGTCCGCGTCCGTCACCTCGACGAACGCCGCCCCGAACTGTTCGGCCAGCGATTCGTCCCACTGATCGGGCACCACCCCGCGCACGTCGTACGCCTTCACGATCTGCGACAGATCAGCAGCCACGGGCCGGTCCTCCTGAGATTTCTTCGGACCCCCCAAACTACCCGGCGGCGGCTCGGGCGGGCCGCGGGGTCTTGCGGCCGTGCGTGCGGTGACCTGGAGCGGTGGCTGCCGCTTTGTCCTCGATCACCGGGCGGGCTCGGTCGGTTGTGCTCACGGCAACATCCAGCCCAGCGCCGCCGTGATCTGTCCCAGCACGATCAAGCACATCACAAGCAGCAGTCCCAGGCTCCACGGCAGCACCTTGCGCAACAGGGCCTCGCGTCCGGCCAGGCCCACCGCCGCGCACGCGATCGAAGGCGACCCCGCAGACGAGCGCGGGCAGCGATTGCGACGGCGAGGCCGACGAGTCCGGCGCGGTGCGCCCGCATCCGGACCGCCCCGCGCAGTGGAGGATCGGAGGATCGGAAAGGAGAGAGGAGAGGGGAATCTCGAGGCGCGCCCAGCGGCACGCCCCACTCAGGAGTCCGGTGAGCGCAGCACCCGCAGATGACCGCGGCGCGCGACCTCCATCGGATCGGCGGCTTGCGGGCCGCCGCGCCTGCCGTCGGCTCCGCGGTCGTGCGGTCGCGCCGCTTCCCGTACGGCATTGGCGAGCGCTTCGAGGTCGTCGCCGCTGGGGCGCGTGGGAGCGGAGGGGTCGGAGAGCCTGACGACCTCCCAGCCGCGTGGCGCGGTCAGCCGCTCACTGTGCTCGGCACAGAGGTCGTAGCAGTGAGGCTCGGCATAGGTGGCGAGCGGGCCGAGGACCGCAGTCGAGTCGGCATAGACGTACGTCAGTGTCGCGACGGCAGGGCGGCCGCACGCGGTGCGCGAACAGCAACGTACAGGGCTCACGACGTTGGACGGTACCGCACTCTTGAGCGGGCTGCGACGACTCTCCCTCAGGTCGCCCCACCGTGTCGCCCTGCGCCCTCCGACACAACCGCCTTCCAGGCAGCCCTTCTGACCTGCGGAGAAAGACAGGAGCGAAGGTCGTACCGGCAACGATTCCGGTCACCACTCAGCACAAAAGCTGTCATTCAGCAAGAGATCAACGGTCAGGAGACGGGCCTGAAACAAGCTCCTGTTCGGCCGAATTGTTCAGGATTGGACATGCCGACGCTCCATCAGGGAACAGCGATCCACCTGCCCCGCAGAGAGTTACCCTGCGTCAGTGATGGACAGTCCCGTACCGCCCCACCCGTCCGATCCGCGCCCACGCCGTCGTGACCGCCATGGCCGCGGCATGCGCGGGCCCGTCGCCCCGCCCCAGGTGCCGCTCTCGGCCAGCAGGGCGGAGAACTTCCGTGATCTCGTGCAGGACTCGGTGGAACGGCTGGAACGGCGCTGGCCACAGCTGGCCGATGTGGACTTCATGGTGCTCGATGTGCCGAGGACGCAGGAGGAGACCGTACCGCTGGGGCGCGCGGTCTCCGCGGAGAAGAACCGGCCCGCGCAGATCGTCGTCTACCGGCGGCCCGTCGAGATCCGCACCAAGAACCGCGACGAGCGCGCCCTGCTGGTGCACGAGGTCGTGGTGGAGCAGGTCGCGGAGCTGCTCGGCCTTTCGCCGGAATCGGTGGATCCGCGGTACGGGCAGGAGTAGCAGCGGGGGTGGGGGTGGGCCGGGGTCTCCGGCCCACCCCCACCGCCCCGCTCAGTCGTCCAGGACCGACAGGTCCTGCTCGGCCGCGGGCACCTCTACCGTCCCGCCGTCGTCCCGCAGGGTCTGCACGGTGAACATCTGGACGCCGTCCTGCGGAAGGGCGAGCGTGCGTGCGGCGTGGACCGGGCCGCCCGACTCCGTCTCGACCGTCAGTGCGTAGCCGCCCTTGAGTCCGGACGGTACGGGCGGGGTGACCGCGAGCGTCGTACCGCCCTTGACCGTGTACGTCTTGACGGCCTGTTCGCCGCCCTCGCTGCCCGCGGAGGCGGTGACCTTCACGGTGGCGGTGGCGTCCGGAGCCGTGAGGGAGAGGGTGGAGCCCTCGGCCCGGTTGTCGGCCGCGGTCGCCTGCGCGCCCACCGGGCCGGTCGCCGGGATGTAGGCGACCTCCTGGCCGTCGCCCTTGCCTCGAACCACGCGCAGCGCGGCCACCACCGGGGTGTCCTTCTTGCCCTCGGCCGGGGTCAGCAGCAGGGAGCCGGCTTCCCCTCTGGTGATGTCCTTCAGGTCGACGCCCGCGGTCATCCCCGACTTGACGTGGAGGTCCTGGTGCCCGACCGGGGAGATCGCGCCGCTCTTGCCGAGCAGTTTCACCTTCAGATCGGCGTCGTCGTCACCGGGCGCGAAAGCGACCAGGCGGACCGAGGTGGCGTCCGCCGGGATGCCCGGGAGCACCAAAGTGCCCGTCGGGTCGGCCGAGGCGGCCAGCCAGTCGCTACCGGTCTCTTCGTCGGCGGTCCTGACGGCCGCGCCGACGCGTCCGGTACGGGTGGTGACGTGGACGGTCACGTCCTCGGCCACCTCGCTGGTCAGCGTGGAGATCAGGACCGGAACGCTCGACCGGGCGGGCACCGTGATGCCCTCGCCCACATCGGACTTGAGGGTGCCGTCCGGACCGTACAGCTCGATGTCGGCGACGGCCGCGGTGTCGTCCGGGTTGGTGAGGTGGACGTAGTCCTCGCGGGACTTCGCGGTGCTCGCGGCCGGGAACCAGAAGTCCGTGTCGGGTGCGGTGCAGCTGACGCCGAGCAGGCCGCGGGCGCCGCCCGCCTCGACCGTAGTGGTCTGCTGGGTGGTCCAGCCGGGGGCCAGGCGGCCGGTGGCGGTACCGACCAGCGCGGGTGCGTCGGCGCCGGACGCCTCGGCGGTGGCCGGTTTGCCGGGCTCCTTGAGGGAGACGACCGGCTTTCCGGAATCCGCCCCCTTCTTGCCTTCCTCGCCCTTCTTGTCGGCGTTCTTCTCGTCGCTGTCCGTGGTGTCGCCGGCCGTCGAGTCCGTGGACTGCTTCAGTTCGGCCGTACCGGCCTCGCCGCCGCCGCTGCCCGTCGGGGTGAAGGATGTGTACGTCGTCTCCGCGAGGTCCGAGAGACCGGGCGCCGGGCAGAGCAGGCTGGACCGTTCCACCGGCAGCCGGCCGGCGGCCTTCGCCTCCGTCGTGCCCCCGTCGCCGGGCGCGGTGAGCGCGGCAAATCCGGTGACGGCGGCGAGGGCGACGGTGCCCGCGATGAGGGACAGGCTGGTGGACTTCACTCGGACTCGCCTCGCGATGCGTTACCGGTCGGCCACGGGTTCTGGCCCGGGGCGGGGTTCTCGTCGGGGTTCTGCGGATCGTACTGGCCCTGTTGGCCGTAAGCCTGTGGGTCGTACGGGGCCTGTGAGTCGTACGGGGCCTGTGAGTCGTGCTGGGGGGTCTGCGGATCGTACTGGGGGGCCTGCGGGGCGTACGAGGCCTGCGGGTCGTACTGCTGCTGCTGCGCGTAGCCGTACGGGTCGTAGGCGTTCTGCTGGTACGGGTCGGCGGGGGCCTGGTGCTCCTGCTGCGTGCCGTACTGGCCTTCCTGGTACTGCTCGCCCTGCTGGTACTGCTCGCCCTGGTACTTCTGGTAGTCGGCGCTCTGGTACTGCTGCGCGTCCCATTCGCCGTACTGCTGCTGCGGCACCGCCGCGTACTGACCGCTGTCGGCCTGCGGGGCGAACACGTCCTGGTCGTCGGTCTGCTGCGGGGTCTGCTGCGACTGCGGCTCCGCCGTCTGCTGTGCGGGGATGTACTCACCCGCCGCCTCCTCGGCGCCCCCGGCCGGCTCCGCTTCCGTTTCCGCCTGGGCGGCCGCACGGAGCCTGCGTGCCCTGCGCCCCTCGCCCGCGACCGGCTCCGCGAAGACCGGCATGGCCTCCTCGGGCAGGTCGTCGTCGATCTCCCGGCGGCGGCCGGGCAGGGCGAGGACCAGCAGGACCACGGCCAGCGCGACCTGGGTCCAGATCCAGGCGGTATGGGTGAGCGGGGTGTTGTACGTGAGGTCCAGCGTGCCGCCCTCGGCGGGGAGCTCGAAGCCCTGGGCCCAGCCGTCGACGGTCTTCCGGGGCAGCGTCCGCCCGTTGAGCGTGGCCTCCCAGCCGGGGTCGGCGGCCTCGGCGATCCGCAGCACCCGGCCGGGGTCGCCTGCCGGGATCTTGGTGTGCGCTTCGACGGGGAGGGAGCCGACGGGCAGCTGTTCCTCATCGGCACCGGACGGGATGATCATGACGCGGGCGACCTGCTGGTCGACCCGCCACAGCGCACTGCCATCCAGCTGGCTCAGTCGGCTGAGGCCCGGGGTCGCGTCGAGGACCCGGCTCATCTCCTTCGGAGCACCGTCCCGTACGAGTACGTAACGGATCGCGAATTCGCTGAGCCGGCTGCCCTGGTCGGCGCCGGAGCCCGCGACCAGATTGGCGACGACCTTGTCGAGGTGGCTGTTGCTGCCGCCCGCCTCGGCCAGTTCGGCGTCACCGAGCCGCGCGCCGGAGCCGCGTACCAAGGCGTACGAGACGGCGGCGGGCGACGTTCCGTCGAGGACCAGGGTGCGCGGCTGGTCGCGGGTGGCACTCTCCTCCGCGACGAACGCGGGCACCTGCACCGGGTCGCGGCGCTCCAGCGGCCCCGCGGCGCCGCCGATCATCCAGCCGGCGGCGGCCACCACCGGGGCGAGCCCCGCGGTGAGGGCGATCAGTGCGGCGACGGGCTGGCGCCAGCCGAAGCTGAGCTCGGCGACGCGCACTCGGGCGCCGTCCGCGCCGACCAGCGCAGCGGCGATCAGCGCGATGCCGTAGACGAGGGTGGCGGGGCCCGCCCAGCCCGAGCCGTTGGCGAGCGCGGCGAAGACCAGCGCCACGAGTGCGACGGCCCACGCGGTGCGCACCGCGAACTGCCGCTCCCCGCGAAGCAGCGCGGCCAGCGCGGCAAGCACGATGCCGAACAGCAGCACACCGCCTGCGGCCTTGGGACCGCCGGGGCTGATGCCGAGCAGATCGAGTGCGGAGGCTGTGCCCGTATCGATGTCCAGGCCCGCCTCCTTCAGGAAGTTCGACGGGCTGGTGAGGAGCGAGAGCGACCAAGGCGCGAGAACGAGCAGCGGGGTGCCGATCGCGGCAAGGAAGCGGAGTCCGTACGCGGCGATGTCGCCGCGGCGCAGTACGAGCACACCGATGCCGAGGACCACGGCGATCGGCCAGACGATGGGCGTGAAGGCCATCGCGAGGGTGAGGAGCAGGGTGTACGCCCAGGTGGCGCGCCAGCTGCCGCGGGCGTCGCCGCCGGCGCGCATGCCGTGTGCGGAGACGGCGGCGCGGGCGATCAGCGGGAGCAGGATGGCCAGTACGGCGGTGCCGAGGCGGCCTGTCGCCAGAGCTCCGGTCGCCGCGGGCAGGAAGGCGTACGCGACACTCGCCCAGGCCCGCAGCAGCCTTGATTCGAGCAGCGGCCGGGAGGCGAAGTACGCGGTGAGTCCGGCGAGCGGGACCGAGCAGACCAGCAGCAGCGTGAGCGCGAAGCTCGTCGAGCCGAGGAACAGTGCGGACAGGGCCGAGATCACGGCGAGGTACGGCGGTGCGGCCTGTGTGCCGCCGGTACCGACCGTGTGCCAGCCGTCCGCGTATCTGCCCCACAGATCGGATGCATCGGCGGGCGCGGGCAGCAGCGCGCCACCCGCCAGTGCACCGCCGCCGAGCAGGCCGCGGCAGGCGACGAGCGAGACGAGGAGCAGGACGGCGAAGAGTACCGGGCCCGGCTTGCGCCCGATCCGCTTCAGCCGCGCGAACTGTTCGATCTCCAGGAAGTCGGCGTCGTCGCCACCGGGACCGGACTCGACGGCGCCGTGCCGGGAGCCGCCCGAGTCGGCGTCGGAACCGCTGCCGAAGTTTCCGGCGACCTGCTCGACGGTGGCGCGGACGGTGGCGCCGGGCGGCGGGAAGAGGCCGCGCAGTTCAGCCTGGTCGACGGCGCCGCTGCCGCGGCTGCGCCGGGCCGCGAGGATCCGTCCGGGGCGCAGCAGGGTGCCGAAGAGCCCGGCGACCTCGTCGAGGGCCTGGCCGGGCACCTTGCCGACGAGATAGGCGAGGGTACGCAGCAATGTGCCGACGACGAGCCTGAGCATCACCCAGGGCAGGGCCTTGGCACGTGCGTTGACCAGCATCGTGTAGACGGCGCCGGCCTTGTCGACGCGGTGCGGGGAGGCGACCGAGCGTCCTGCGCAGTCGATGGGGCGGCGCTCGCGGGCGGAGGCCTCGGCGTGCCTGAGGACGGCGTCGGGGGCGACGAGCACCCGGTGCCCCGCGGTGTGCGCGCGCCAGCACAGGTCGACGTCGTCACGCATCAGCGGGAGCCCGCGGTCGAACCCACCGAGCTCCTCCCAGATGTCACGGCGGATCAGCATGCCCGCGGTGGAGACGGAGAGCACGGTACGGACCTGGTCGTGCTGGCCCTGGTCCTGCTCACGCCGGTCGAGTCCGGTCCAGCGGCGACCGCTGTTGGCGATGGAGACGCCGACTTCGAGCAGCTGCTTGCGGTCGTACCAGCCACGGAGCTTCGGGCCGACGATCGCGGCGTGCGGGTCGGTGTCGACGACGCGCAGCAGCTCGGCGAGCGCGTCGGGCTCGGGTGCGCAGTCGTCGTGGAGCAGCCAGAGCCACTGCACCGGTTCGCCGTGCGGCAGTTCGGGCAGGTCGTACGCGTCGTCGCGCCAGGTCCTGCTGACGGGGTCCCAGCTGCTGGGGCGCTTCAGGTACGGCAGGTCATCGGGGGTGAGGACGCCAGCCGTGCGGGTCGCCTCGTCGACGGCGGTGCCGAAGCTCGTACGGCGCGCGAGGTGCAGGACGCGTTCGGCGCCGAGCGCCTCGGTGACCAGCCGCGCGGAGTCGTCGGCGCTACCGGTATCGGCGGCGACGACGCTCTGTACGGGGCGTTCCTGCCCGAGCAGCCCGGCGAGCGCGTCGGGCAGCCAGCGGGCGCCGTCGTGGGAGACGAGCACGGCGGTGACGACATGCCGGGGGAACTCTGGGGCGGCGGCAGCCGCGTACGGCGCCGTCGATTGGCTGTGCACGGACATCGAGGTACGGGCCCTCCGGCCGGGTCCGGGGGACGTCCCCCGGGGGCTGCATCGGTGTACACGCGCGCTCCGTCGGGGCGTTGGCGCGTCTCGGACGGGGCCCCACACTAACGGTACGGATCACCGCGGTGGCGCCGAGCGCTTGAACGGGGGGCCGCGAGGGGGCGGCGGCGGAGCGACGGAGCGGTGGCGGGCACAGCGATGGCCCGGCGCCTGCGGGGGTGCAGGCGCCGGGCCATGCTCGGTCGCGGTGCGTGCGCGGCTGATGCGCGGGTCGTGTGCGGTCCGGTGCGTGGATCGTGGTGGTCCGTTGGCGCGGCCGCCTGTTGGCGGGGTCGCCCGTTGACGCGGCGGCCTGTTGGCGCGGCCGCCCGTTGGCACGGCGGCCTGTTGGCGCGGTCGCCCGTGGTCAGACTGCGGCCTTCTTCAGGCGGCGCCGTTCACGTTCCGAAAGGCCGCCCCAGATACCGAACCGCTCATCGTTGGAAAGCGCGTACTCAAGGCATTCGGACCGGACTTCACAGGCGAGACAGACCTTCTTGGCCTCGCGGGTGGATCCGCCCTTCTCGGGGAAGAAGGACTCGGGATCGGTCTGGGCGCACAGTGCGCGCTCCTGCCAGCCGAGTTCCTCGTCCGCGTCCTCGACCAGCAGTTGCTGGAACAGCTCGGTCATGTGCGCCCCTCGTCTGTCTCTCGCGTCCCCGTGATGCAGCCGTTACTGATTGCGGCCGAACGACACGAGTGAAATTACAAGTGTGTAGCTCCGGGGCAGTCAAGCGAAGATCTGCTATTGGCCCCGGTATTCACTCTGCGGAACCAAGGATATGCGGAAAGTGTGCAAATCGCCAAAAACCTGACATATGCCACGGCCCCATCACGCGCCTCCTCTCACCAGGTGAGACGACCGGGATCACCTTCATGTTTCGATTCGATCACCGGAGCGATCAAGATCACAGTCGGATCACAAGACCCCAACGACGTTTGCGGAAACGGCTGATGCGCCACATCTCCGTCGCGATGACTACACAAACCTTTCCCCCTCCCCAGTAACCGGATGAGGTGAAGCATTACCCCCAAATCGGGCATTGGGTTGACAGTGGAGGATCGAGCCGGTCTCCTTGATTGCATGCCAGCGACCGCAGCGATGTACGCCACCCACGTCCGTGGGTTCCGCACCGCTGTCCAGGCCCGCTGTTGCTGTTCCAGCTGTCACAGCTGTTGATGCCGTAGGGCACCGGCTCTGATCCAGCTCCCCTTCGCAGGGCCTCTCGCAAAGCGTCTCCGTAGAGCTTCCTCTCTGCGCTTTTGCGGCTCTCCGGTCTCCGCGACACCCCGTCACATGCACCCCCATGCCGAGGAACCACCGCTTCCATGAACAGCGACAGCGACCTTCAGATCGCCGGCGACATCCTCGAGGTCCAGCACCTCCTCCGGCCGGCCCGCGAGCACCCTTCCACCGTGGCCGAGTTCGTCGGACTCGCCCGCAGCATCGCCGACGACCGCGCACAGTGGGCGTCGCTCGTCCGATACGACACCACCACCCGCTGGTATCACCGGCTGCGCGCCGTTCCCCAAACTCCCGGCTCCGCTCGAGCAGGGGAGGCCCCAGTTGGTTACGAGGTCTGGCTGCTCAGCTGGGTGCCCGGCCAGGGCAGCGGGCGCCACGACCACGGCCCATCCTCCGGCGTACTGACCATCCTGGACGGCCAGTTGACCGAGCACACCGAACGCGGCACGCAAGCACTGGACTCCGGCGCACAGCGCGTCTTCGCGCCCGGCTATGTGCACGAAGTGGTCAACGACTCCCTCGAACCAGCCGTCAGTCTGCACATCTACTACCCGGGGCTGACCGAGATGCCGATGCACTCGGCGCAATGTGCCCCGGCGGCCGTGGATGTCGTACCCGCCTGACAAACTGCTGTACATGCGCATTGTGGTTCTGGCCGGCGGTATCGGTGGTGCTCGTTTTCTGCGTGGCCTCAAGCAGGCCGCGCCCGACGCGGACATCACGGTGATCGGCAACACCGGTGACGACATCCATCTGTTCGGGCTGAAGGTCTGCCCCGACCTCGACACCGTGATGTACACCCTCGGCGGCGGCATCGACGAGGAGCAGGGCTGGGGGCGTACGGACGAGAGCTTCCACGTCAAGGAGGAGCTCGCGGCGTACGGCGTGGGGCCCGAATGGTTCGGGCTCGGCGACCGTGACTTCGCGACGCACATCGTCCGCACGCAGATGCTGGGCGCGGGCTATCCGCTGAGCGCCGTCACCGAGGCGCTCTGCGCCCGCTGGAAGCCGGGGGTCCGGCTGCTGCCGATGTCCGACGACCGGGTCGAGACGCATGTCGCGGTCGACATGGACGGCGAGCGCAGGGCGATCCACTTCCAGGAGTACTGGGTGAAGCTGCGCGCCTCGGTCGAGGCTCAGGCGATCGTGCCGGTCGGCGCCGAGCAGGCCAAGCCGGCACCGGGCGTGCTGGAGGCCATCGCCGAGGCCGATGTCATCATCTTCCCGCCGTCCAACCCCGTCGTCTCGGTCGGGACGATTCTTGCCGTGCCCGGGATCCGGGAGGCGATCGCCGAGGCCGGGGTGCCGGTCATCGGCCTCTCCCCCATCGTCGGGGACGCACCCGTGCGCGGCATGGCGGACAAGGTGCTCGCCGCGGTGGGCGTCGAGTCGACGGCGTCGGCCGTGGCCACGCACTACGGCTCCGGGCTGCTCGACGGGTGGCTCGTCGACACGGTGGACGCCGGGGCGGTCGAGGAGGTGGAGGCCGCGGGCATCCGCTGCCGTTCCGTACCGCTGATGATGACGGATGTCGACGCGACGGCGGAGATGGCCCGGCAGGCGTTGGTGCTGGCCGAGGAGGTACGGGCGTGAGCGCGGAGTCCTCCGGTCCCCATCTTTCTTCCGCTTCTTCGCACGCCTCCGCTTCTTCGCTCACTTCCGCTTCCTCGCTCACTTCCCCTTCTTCCCCGGTGCCGTCCTACCGCGTCTGGGCACTGCCCGGAATACCCGAGGTGCGGGCCGGGGACGACCTGGCGAAGCTGATCGCCGCCACCGAGCCGGGCCTGGTCGACGGCGACGTCCTGCTGGTCACCTCGAAGATCGTCTCCAAGGCGGAGGGCCGGATCGTCGAGGCCACCGACCGGGAAGCGGCGATAGACGCCGAGACGGTACGGGTGGTGGCGCGACGCGGCACGCTGCGGATCGTCGAGACCCAGCAAGGCCTCGTCATGGCGGCGGCCGGGGTCGATGCCTCGAACACCCCTGCCGGAACGGTGCTGTTGCTACCGCAGGACCCGGACAAATCGGCGCGTGTGATCCGGGACGGGCTGCGGGACACGCTCGGTGTCGAGGTCGGGGTCGTCATCACGGACACCTTCGGGCGTCCGTGGCGCAACGGGCTGACCGATGTCGCGATCGGGGCGGCCGGGGTCCTGGTGCTGGACGATCTGCGCGGCGGCACGGATGCGCACGGCAATCCGTTGAGCGCGACCGTGGTCGCCACCGCCGATGAGCTGGCCTCGGCCGGTGATCTGGTCAAGGGCAAAACCTCGGGGCTGCCGGTCGCGGTGGTGCGGGGGCTCGGCCATGTCGTGGACCCGACGGATTCCGCGGGCGGTGCCCGGGCGATGGTGCGGGTCGCGGCCGACGACATGTTCCGGCTCGGTACGTCGGAGGCAATACGGGAAGCGGTGACCCTGCGGCGTACGGTGCGCGAGTTCACCGACGATCCGGTGGACCCGGGGGCGGTGCGGCGGGCTGTGGCCGCGGCGGTGACGGCGCCCGCGCCGCATCACACGACGCCATGGCGGTTCGTCCTGCTGGAGTCCGAGGAGTCGCGGACCCGGCTGCTCGACGCGATGCGGGATGTCTGGATCGCGGATCTGCGCCGAGACGGCAGGAGCGAGGAGTCGGTCGCCAAACGGGTACGGCGGGGCGATGTGCTGCGTCGGGCGCCGTATCTGGTGGTGCCGTGCCTGGTGATGGACGGCTCTCACACATACGGGGACGAGCGGCGGGACACCGCGGAGCGCGAGATGTTCGTGGTCGCCGCGGGGGCCGGCATCCAGAACTTCCTGGTGGCGCTGGCGGGCGAGCGGCTCGGCTCGGCGTGGGTGTCGTCGACGATGTTCTGCCGCGATGTGGTGCGTGAGGTGCTGGAGCTGCCGGAGTCGTGGGATCCGTTGGGGGCTGTGGCGGTGGGGCATGCGGCGGTTGCGCCTGTGGCGCGGGTGGAGCGGGGTGCGGAGGGGTTTGTCGCGGTGCGGTGAGGTGGTGGGGGTGGGGGTGGGGTGCACTCGGGGCTCCGCCCGGACGGGCCGGGGTTGCGGGGCGCGGTGGAGTTACAGGCGGGCGATGTCGCCGCGGGTCATGCGAGGAGCCCGACGGGGTGGGGTGCGGCCCGACAGCAGGATGAGGCGGGTGGCTCGGTGGCGTTGGCCCTCGTAGGGGGCGAGAAGGGCCAGCATTTCCTCGTCGTCGGCGTTTCTGTTGCCTGCCAGAGCGTGGCCGACGATGCCTGGGAGGTGGAGATCGCCGACCGTGACCGCGTCCGCCGCGCCGTTCGACCGCTGGAGGGTCTCGGCCGAGGTCCAGGGGCCGATGCCCGGGATCAGTTCCAGGCGGGCCATGGCCTGCGGGAGTTCCATGGCGGCCGCTTCCTCCAGGCGGCGGGCCACGCGCACCGCGCGCAGGATCGTGGCCGAGCGTTTGACGTCGACGCCTGCGCGGTGCCATTCCCAGGACGGGATCAGCGACCAGGTGCGATTGTCCGGCATGACGTGCAGGCCGAGGGCTGTGAACGCGGTGCGGTCCGCGGGGCCGGGTGCCGGGGTGCCGTGGTTACGGACCAGGTAGCGCCAAGCGCTGTAGGCCTCGTCCGTGGTGACCTTCTGTTCGAGGATCGATGGGATCAGGGACTCCATGACCAGGCCGGTGCGCAACAGGCGCAGGCCGGGGCGGCCGTGCCGGGTCAGGGCAAGCAGCCGGTGGCGCGGACGGAAGGCATCCGGATCGTCCGTCGCGCCGAGCAGCGTCGGCAGCTGGTCCAGCAGCCAGGGTGCGCCCGGCCCCCAGGCCATGGCCTCGATCCGGCCGTCGCGGGCCGTGACACGTAGGGTGCCGGGGCCCGCGGGTGTGCGGCCGGCCCGCCAGACCGCGCCGTCCCGGGTCATCCGGAAGGTGGGGTCGGCGGGGCCGCGGCGCAGCGGTCCGAGGACCAGGCGCAGGTCGAGCGGGCCGGGCGGGGTCCAGTCGCGGGTCAGCGCGTCCGTCGCGGGGGCCGCCGCCTGGTGCGGAACAGTGGCGCGAGGGGCGCTGCTGCGGGGTGCGAATCGTCCTGCCACGGTGAGGTCCTCGGTCGTCGGGGGTGCCTGTCGAGGGTAAGCGCAGCGGCCGATGCCCGGTTATTCGTCCATTCGCCCATTCGTCTACTCGTCGGACGGAAAGCGGACCGCTACTCGTCGGACGAAAAGCGGATCGCCGCGTCCGGCAGGACCGCCCCGCACCAGACGCGGATGCCGTCGCGCAGTTCGTTGTCGGCGCCGACCCGGGCCCCGTCCCCGATGACCGCGTCCTCGATCACCGTACGGCTGCCGATCCTGGCACCGGCTCCGATCAGCGAGTCCGTGATCACGGCTCCCGGTTCGACGACCGCACCGGCCAACACCGCGGAGCCGTCGATCCGGGCTCCTGCGCCGATCAGGGCGCCCTCGCCGATGACCGTACCGCCGGTGAGTTTGGCGTCGGCGGCGACGGAGGCCGTCGGCAGGACGAGCCGGTCACCGCATCGGCCGGGGACGGCCGGAGAGGGGGCCCGGCCCAGGACCAGGTCGGCGGAGCCGCGTACGAAGGCCTGTGGGGTGCCGAGGTCCAGCCAGTACGTGGAGTCGACCATGCCCTGGAGGTGGGCGCCGGAGGCGAGCAGTCCGGGGAAGGTCTCGCGCTCGACGGAGACCGGGCGGCCGGCCGGGATGGTGTCGATGACCGACCGGCGGAAGATGTACGCCCCCGCGTTGATCTGGTCGGTGACGATCTCCTCGGGCGTCTCGGGCTTCTCCAGGAACGCGGTGACCCTGCCGCTGCCGTCCGTCGGTACGAGACCGAAGGCGCGCGGGTCCTCGACCCGGGTGAGATGGAGGGAGACATCCGCTCCGGAGGTGGTGTGCGAGGCGACCAGCGCCTGGATGTCGAGGCCGGTGAGTATGTCGCCGTTGAAGATGAGCACCGGCTCGTCGGGGCCCGCGGTGAGCCGGGACGCGACGTTGCGTATCGCTCCGCCGGTGCCGAGCGGTTCGCGTTCGGTGACGTACTCGATGTGGAGACCGAGCGACGAACCGTCCCCGAAGTACGGTTCGAAGACCTCCGCCAGATAGGACGTCGCGAGCACGATGTGCTCGACCCCGGCGGCCCGGGCACGCGCCAGCTGGTGCGTGAGGAACGGGACTCCCGCTGCCGGGACCATGGGCTTGGGTGTGTGCACTGTGAGCGGGCGCAGCCGGGTTCCCTTGCCGCCGACCAGGAGGATCGCTTCTCTTGCCTCTGTCACAGCACTGACTCTGCTTCCTGGTGGGGCCTGCCCTGGTTTCGGCTGGCCAGTGTATGCAAACCGGTTCAATCGTCCCGGTCAGCAGCCCGCCGCGGTGCGCGGCAGCCTGTCGCGGTGTTCTGGTCAGCGGCCCTGCAGGCGGGCGGAGCTGGTCCGTGCCGAGCCGAGCTTCTTGTAAAGACGTGCCCCCGGACATTCGGTTGCAAAGCCGTCCCGATGGCCGGAGATGACGTTGAGTTTGACCTTCTTGCCCTTCTTGTACTTGTTCCCGCCGCCCGAAACGAGCGTCGTCTTGCCGCGGGGATTGGCGCCGAACAGGCCGAGCTTCCAGGCGGTGAGTTTCGCGATGGCGTTCACCGCGGCAGCGGGCGGGTTCGATCTGGTGAAGGTACCGAGAACCGCGATGCCCATGCTGTTGCTGTTGAAGCCGAGCGTGTGCGCTCCGAGGACGGCCTTCGTCACGCCCCCCGCACGTCCTTCGTAGATGTTTCCGCACTTGTCGACGGCGAAGTTGTAGCCGAAGTCGCGCCAGCCGCTGCTCTTGACGTGATAGCGGTAGATGCCGCGCAGGACCGAGGACGCCTGGGAGCACTTGTAGTTGTTGCCCGTGGCGCTGTGGTGGATGAATGCGGCCTTGACGCTCTTGGTGTACACGAAGGCGCGCTCCCTGAGCTTCTCGTCCGCGCCCCAGCCCTTGCGGGTGATGACGCGCGGCCGGGGTCCGATGTACGGCTGGGCGGCGCCGGGCGCGATTTGGGCCTCCGCCTCTCCGCGGACCTCGGTCTCCGCCTTGCTCAGGGCGGGAAGCACGCTCGCGTCGAACGGCGCGGTGAGGTCGTCCCCGGCGGACTCGGTGTTCCCGGCGTTCCCGGCGTCCCCAGCGGGCTCGGCGGGCTCGGCGGGCTCGGTGTCCCCGACGTCCCCGACGTCCCCAGCGGACTCGGCGGACTCGGCGTTCCCGGCGCCCCCGCTGAACTCGGCGCCCGCTGCGGGGAGCGCCTGCGGGCCCCCGCCGGGGTTGACGAGTTCGAGGCGCAGACCGGTGGGCAGCGGTACGGCGGGGGCCGTCCGGTCCTGCGGGTCGGGGGTCTCCGGGCGTACGCGGACCGCGACGCCGTCCGAGTCGCCGACCCAAAGCGGGGCGGTGGAGCCACGGACGGCGCCGGATTCGCGCTCGGCGGTGCCGGGGTCGGCGGCGTGCTCGGCGTTGTGCGTCTCCAGGTCCTGCCAGTCCGACCAGCGGGTGGCGCCGGTGGCGCGGGTGCGTACCTGGACGGCGCCGTGGAGTTCGGTGTTCACGTCGTCCCAGACGACGCCGACCAGGGAGAAGGGGCGGACCTCGCGTTCGGACAGTCCCTGTTCGACGGGCGCTGTGGGTTCGCCGGTGGTCCGGCCGGGCGGTGCCGTCAAGGGCGGGATCGGCAGGGACTGCGTCGAACCCGGCACGTCGGAGGGCTCGGCGGACTCGGCGGGGGCGGTGGGGGTGCCGGGGGCGGCGCCCGCGGGCACGGCCGACGACAGTATGAGAACCGCCGCACAGGTGACACCGATCGAGGAAGCGATGATGGGACGCATACGAATGATCCTGGGCACATTCTGACAACTCCGGCTACCGGGGTATCTCCACACAATTGACGAGCCATCTGCCGAACCGGTGTACCCGGCGCCTGTTGACCCCACCGGGCCCGGCGCCGCCGCGTACCCTTGCGCGGATGAACGCCACCGACCGCACCCCCGCCGACCTGCTGCGTTCCGCTCTCGCCGCGGACCCGGCCCGCCCCTTGGTCACTTTCTACGACGACGCCACCGGAGAACGCGTCGAACTGTCGGTGGCCACCTTCGCCAATTGGGTGGCCAAGACCGCCAACCTTCTCCAGGGCGACCTCGCCGCGGAACCCGGCGACCGGCTCGCCGTTCTGCTGCCCGCGCACTGGCAGTCCGCGGTCTGGCTGCTCGCCTGTTCCTCGGTCGGCGTGATCGCCGATGTGCAGGGCGACCCGTCCTCCGCCGACCTCGTCGTCAGCGGCCCGGACACGCTGGAGGCCGCGCGCGCCTGCCGCGGCGAGCGGGTCGCCCTGGCGCTGCGCCCGCTGGGCGGCAGGTTCCCGCAGGCACCCGAGGGCTTCGCGGACTACGCGGTCGAGGTGCCGAGCCAGGGCGACCGGTTCACCCCGTTCGCCCCCGTGGACCCGGACGCTCCCGCGTTGGCGGTGGGCGGTGTCGAGCTGACTTCGGCGCAGCTGGTGGCGCGGGCCCGCGAGGATGCGGCGGGCCTCGGCCTGGCCACCGGATCGCGGCTGCTGACGGGACGTACGTACAACACCTGGGAGGGCCTGAGCGCCGGGCTGTTCGCGCCACTGGCCGCCGGGGCGTCCGTGGTCCTGTGCCGGCACCTGGGACAGTTGGGCGAGGACGGTCTGGCGAAGCGCGTCGAGAGTGAACGGGTCACCAACACCGCGGTATGACAAGCGCCCTGACGCCACTCGTCCGGCCCATACCGGGTCGAGTCCTCAAGGCTGCGCATCAACTCCGGTACATCATCGGCGGTACAGACCACTCGGGACACAACCAAGCGTGAGGTTCAGCCGTCTACTCCTGCGACCGGCGGCCCAGCACGCCGCCGAACGCGAAGGATGGACGCAGACGTGAGCGAAAGCGCCGGCCCGCCGGGCGACCGCGACGACTCCGACGAATCGACTGCGGGCGAGGGCACGTCGCAGTCCGGGGACAACTCGGGCACCGCCCCGGAGTCCCCCGCCGAACGCAGGCGCCACCTTCTGCGCTGGACCGCGCTCGGCGCCTCGTTCGTCGTCCTGGTCGCGGCGGGCGGCGGCTGGTGGCTGTACCGGAAGCTCGACGGCAACATCAAGACCGACACCTCGGCGGTCGCCGAACTCAAGGCGTACGAGCGGGAGCGGCCCGCCTCCGTGGTGCACGACGCGGAGAACATCCTGCTCATCGGCTCCGACAGCCGGGCCGGTGACAACCGCAAGTACGGTCAGGACGACGGCGGCAGACAGCGCTCGGACACCACGATCCTGCTGCACCTCGCCGCAAACCGGAAGAGCGCCACCGCGATGTCCTTGCCACGCGATCTAATGGTGCAGATCCCGGTCTGCCACAAAGCGGACGGTACGGCCACCAAGAAACAATTCGCCCAATTCAACTGGGCCTTCGAGTTCGGCAACACCGCCTGCACGATCCGTACGGTCGAGAAGATGACCGGTATCCGGATCGACCACCATATGGTCGTCGACTTCAACGGCTTCAAGGACATGGTCGACGCGGTGCACGGTGTCGAGGTCTGCCTCAAGGAGCCGATCAACGACACCGACGCCCATCTGAAGCTTCCCGCCGGACGCCAGAAGCTCAACGGCGAGGAGGCATTGGGTTTCGTACGGGCCCGCAAGTCCATCGGCAACGGCAGCGACACCGAACGGATGGACCGCCAGCAACAGTTCCTGGGCGCGCTGGTGAACAAGGTGCAGAGCAACGGCGTACTGCTCAATCCGACCCGCCTCTACCCGGTGCTGGACGCGGCCACCAAAGCGCTGACCACGGACCCGGGCCTGGACACCCTCAAGGACCTGTACGAGCTGGTGCGCAGCATGCGCAACGTACCGACCGACAAGGTGCAGTTCCTGACAGTGCCCCGGCAGCCGTACGCCGCCAACCCGAACCGGGACGAACTCGTCCAGCCCGATGCGGAAAGGCTTTTCAAGCGGCTGCGTGAGGACACTCCGGTCGCCGTGGTCCCGGCGGACCGGCTCAAGGATGACAACGAGAAGAACAACGGGAAAAACAATGCGGCGGCCGACACCCCAGGCATCGCGGGCCCGAGTCCCACACCGACCTATTCGGGCAACAACGCGGCGGCCAACCTGTGCAAGCGGTAAAGCAATTCCCAAGCGTAGGCCGGTGATCGGCGTGGAATGAGCAGAATGACCAGTTGTAAGGACCGTGGAATTTGTCACGCTCGTCGCTCGACGCCGAACCGGGCCGATAGTGTGACGCGATCCGGTGCTTTCGGCCGCCAGGCCGCGCACTTATGGAGCGAAAGATCGAGCGCCTGATCGGGGGAGGCGCCTCGCGTGGCACCGACGGAGGACTCAAGCAACCGTGGATGCGCAAAGCCGTGGGCGGGCGGATGGATTCGACCCCGCAGACCAGTGGGTTCTCAACCCGCACACCGGCGATTACGAACTGCGACTGAATCATTCCGGAGGGGATTCAGGCAGCTCTTCCCAGGCGTCCGGCCCGCGAGTCCCCCGGCGCAGAGAACCGGTCCGCGACGGCGGCGGCAGCGAGCGCGGAGACACGAATCGCGACAGCGGCAGCGAGCGCGGAGACACGAATCGCGACAGCGGCAGCGAGCGCGGAGACACGAATCGCGACAGCGGTGGCGAGCGCCAGGGCCCGGCCCGTGACGGGCGCAGGTCCGCTCCGCGCCGCGAGGTGCCGGGGCAGCGCAGCCGCCGTTCGGCCAACGGCCCGCGCGGCCAAGAGGGTTCCGGCCGCGGCGAGACGCCCGGCCGCCGCAGCCGCAAGGCCCCCAAGGCCCCCAAGGCGCGCCGCAAGAAGGCGCTGCTGTGGACGGGCGGCGTGATGGCCTTCGTACTGGTCGGCCTGTCGGTGGGCGGCTACGCGCTCTACCAGCACTTCAACGGCAACCTGAACACCGTCGACATCGGCGACGCCGGCAGCAAGAACGTCGTCAACGCCGACGCCCCGATCAACATCCTGATCATCGGTACCGACAAGCGCACCGGCAAGGGCAACGAGGGATACGGCGACAAGGGCAGCACCGGCCACGCCGACACCAACATCCTCTTCCATGTCTCCGAGGACCGCACCAACGCGACGGCGCTCAGCATCCCCCGCGACATGATCACCGACATCCCGGACTGCACCGCCAAGCAGCCGGACGGCTCGGAGAAGGTCATTCCGGGGACACAGAACGTCCGCTTCAACGAAAGCCTCGGCCAGGAGGGCCGCCACCCGGGCTGCACCATGAAAACGGTCGAGGAGGTCACCGGCCTGAAGCCCGACCACTTCATGATGGTCGACTTCAACGCGGTGAAGGAGCTGTCCACCGCGATCGGCGGCGTCAAGGTCTGTCTGGACAAGCCGGTCAAGGACCCGGACTCGCATCTGGACCTGCCGGAAGGTGAGCACCGGATCCAGGGCGAGGACGCCCTGGCGTTCGTACGGACCCGGCACAGCTTCGGCAACGAGAGCGACCTGGACCGGATCAAGGTCCAGCAGCAGTTCCTCGCCTCGATGATCCGGCAGATGCAGTCGAGCGACACCCTGACCAGCCCGACCAAGATGTACGACCTGGCGAACGCGGCGACCAAGGCGCTCACCGTGGACCCCGGCATCGGCTCGGGGACGAAGCTGGTGTCGCTGGCCCAGGAACTCGGCAAGGTCGACCCCAAGAACATCACCTTCACGACGGTGCCGGTCCTCGACAACCCGGCCGAGACGGTCAAGGCCACCGTCGTACCGGACAAGGCCAAGGCCGACCCGCTGTTCGCCATGATGCGCGACGACATCTCGCTGACCGAGGTGGAGGCGCAGAAGAAGGCCAAGAAGAGCAAGCAGGACGCGCTCCTCAAGGGCCCCAAGGCCGACGCGGCCGACGTACGTGTCGATGTCTTCAACGGCGGCAAGATCCCCGGTGCCGCGCAGACGACCGTCGCCTGGCTGCAGAACGAGCAGGGCGTGCTCAAGTCCACGAACAAGGCCAACGCCCCGGCGAAGATCGACAAGACGACGCTGGAGTACGCGCCGAACCAGGCGGACCAGGCCCGCGCCCTGGCCGCCATGATGGGCCTGCCCGCCTCCGCCATGAAGAAGGGCACCGCGGACGCCGAGGGTCTCGAGGCGATGGTGCTGACACTCGGCGCCGACTTCGAGGGCGCGGGCATTCCTATCACCGCACCGGCGAAGGCGCCGGAAGGTATTCAGCAGGCAAACGCCGACAAGGCAGTGTGCGCCAAGTGACACCGGGTCACTGCGCCATACCACGAGTCTGAGCAACAGGGGGGTCCTGATGGGACGGAGCAGTACGCCCGGGGAGGGCACGCGACCACGCGTCCGGCACGCCGGCCAACTCGGCTGGGACGACGGGCTCTACGAGGACGCGCCCAAGGAGGGGCCGGACTCCGGCGCCGACGGCCGACAGGCAGCCCCGGCGGCCAGCGGCCATCGGCGCAGCAGCCCGAAGCAGCACGGCAAGAAGGGCAAGCGCCGGGCGCTGCGCTGGGGCGCTGCGGTTTTCGCGCTGCTCATAGTCGGCGGCGCAGGCGCCGGATACCTCTATTACGAGCACCTCAACAGCAACATCAAGAAGGCCGACCTGACACTCGGCGACAAGAAGATGGTCGACCACAAGGCCAATGCCGCCGGTCAGACCCCGCTGAACATCCTGCTCATCGGCTCGGACGCGCGGAACACCAAGGCGAATCAGAAGCTCGGTGGGGCCAAGGACACCTTCGGAGCGCCGCCCCTGGCCGATGTGCAGATGCTGGTCCATCTCTCCGCCGACCGCAGCAACATGTCGGTGATCAGCATGCCGCGCGACACCCTGCTGAAGATCCCGAAGTGCACCGACCCGAAGACGAAGCGCGTCTACCCCGCGAGCACGGGCCTGGATCAGACCAACGAGACGCTCGGCCGCGGCGGTCCCGGATGCACCGTGGCCACCTGGTACGAGCTCACCGGCATCACCATCGACCACTTCATGATGATCGACTTTGCCGGTGTGGTCTCGATGGCCGACGCGATCGGCGGCGTCCCGGTCTGCGTCAAGGGCAACGTCTACTCCCACACGAGCGACGGCAAGGGCTCCGGGCTGAAGCTGGAGGAAGGCACCACGCCCATCAAGGGCAAGCAGGCCCTCCAGTGGCTGCGGACCCGCTACGGCTTCGAGAACGGCACCGACCTCGGCCGTACGCACGCCCAGCACATGTACATGAACTCGATGGTCCGTGAGCTGCGCAAGGGCACCAAGCTCACCGACCCGGGCAAGCTGACGGGCCTCGCCAATGCGGCGACCAAGGCGCTGACGGTCGACAAGGGCCTCAACACGGTCAAGAAGCTGTACGACCTCGCGGAGGAGCTCAAGAAGGCACCCACCGGGCGCATCACGATGACGACGATGCCGAACGTCCTCGGAACGGGCGTGAACGAGGGCCGGGTGCTCCCCATCGCCGAAGCCGATCAGCTGTTCCAGATGGTCCGCGACGACGTCCCGCTCGACGGCAAGGCATCCAAGCGCAAGGCCCCGGCCACCAAGGAACCCACGTCGCCCGTCGCCGAGATCCCGGTGAGCGTCCGCAACGGAACCCGCACCGAATCCGATTACCCGGTCAAGGGCCGGGCCTCGGCAGTCAAGGAGCTGCTGGCCGGGAAGGGCTTCACCCAGGCCACGGTCGACGCGCAGAACACCGACGCGACGGCTCGGACCGGGGTGCTCTTCCCCAGCGTGGACATGGAGGGCGATGCCCAGGCCGTCGCCAAGGCGCTCGGTATCCCGCTGTCAGCGGTGAAGAAGTCGACGGCCGTCTCGGGCATCACCCTGACCGTGGGGGCCGACTGGCGCGAGAGCGGCAACTATCCCGCGTCCAGCACCAAGGAGAAGACCCCGGAGAGCGCGCGCGCCCTGAACGGCAACGACGACAAGGCCTGCATGGACATCCAGCCGGGCTTCGGCTGGTAACTCCGGACCGGGCACCACGCACGGTGTCGGGCCTTCCGGACCGGGCACCACGCACGGTGTCGGGGCCCTCCGGACACGTCGGAGGGCCCCCACACCGTGTCGTCGGCACCTACACGGTGACGGCCGGGCGCCGGCTGGCGATGACCTTCTTCGCCAGCGAGCGCGGGCTGGTCAGGAAGCCGTACCCCCACGACATGTGCATGGTCGCGAGGGCCACCGGGATCTGTGCCCGCGCCTTCAGCGACAGGCCCTTGCCCGCCGGGACGGACCCGGCCACGATCGCCGCGGCATACCCGGCGGGGACGACGAACGCCCACGGGGTGACGGCCGCACCGATCACGATGCCCGCCGCGATCGCGCAGACGGCGGTGGGCGGCGCAAGGTAGCGCAGATTGATCGAGCCGGAGTGGTAGCGGGCGACGACGTGCCGCCAGCGGCCATAGTCCTTGTACTGCTTGGCGAGCGCCCTGACGGAGGGCCTCGGCCGGTACTGCACCTTCAGCTCCGGCGAGAACCAGATCAGGCCGCCCGCCTCGCGGATGCGGAAGTTCAGCTCCCAGTCCTGGGCGCGGATGAACTCCACGTTGTAGCCGTCCGCCTTCTCCAGGGCCTCGCGGCGGAAGACACCGAGATACACGGTCTCCGCCGGGCCCGCCTGGCCGCCGGTGTGGAAGGCCGCGTTGCCGACGCCGATCTTCGACGTCATGGCCGCGGCCACGGCGTCCTCCCAGGCGTTCTCGCCCTCGGCGTGCATGATGCCGCCGACGTTCTGCGCACCGGTCTCCTCCAGCAGACGGACGGCCGTCGCGATGTAGTTCGGCGAGAGCATGCCGTGGCCGTCGACCCGCACGACTACGGGGTGGCGGGAAGCCTTGATCGCGGCGTTGAGGGCGGCGGGGGTGCGGCCGGTCGGGTTCGGGACGGTGTGGACCCGGGGGTCCTCGCGTACCAGCTCCGCGGCGATCTCGTCCGTACGGTCCGTGGAGGGGCCCAGCGCGATCACCACTTCCATCTCACCCGCGTACTCCTGCTCCAGGATGTGCCGGACGGAGTTCCTGAGATGGCGTTCCTCATCGAGCACCGGCATGATCACGGAGACGGCGGGGGGCTGCGCGGCAGACATGGTGGTCCTCGGGTGGTCCTCGGGGGCGCCGGGGGTTCGCGCCCCACCAGGCGGCATATTCGGCCGCCACGTTACCGCGAATGGGGGACACCGGCGCGCGCCGCAGGGTCGCTCCGCGGACTGAAGATCGTATGGGCCTACTGTGCGAACGGTCCCCCTTGCACCGCGGAGGTTCCCCCCGTGCCCACGCCGCACCCCTCCCCCCGTTCGCCGCGCTCGCGCCCGGTTCCGCCGCAACGCAGGTCCAGAAGGCAGGACGAACGGCCGCGCTGGGGCATGCGGGTGGTGACGGGGCTTTCCGTGCTGGTGCTCGGGGCCGGCGGCATCGGCCATGCGGTGGTGACCAGCCTGGAGACCGGGATCGACCGGGTCGACCCGTTCAAGGACATGAAGAACCGGCCCCGGGCCGGACACGGGATGAATCTGCTGCTCGTGGGCACCGATGGCCGCGACAGGATCACCCAGGACGAGAAGAGGAAGTACCGGCTGGGCGGTGCGCCCTGCAACTGCACCGACACGATCATGCTGGTGCATCTGTCGGCGGACAAGGAGCGCGCGAGCATCGTCTCGCTGCCGAGGGACAGCTACGCCGAGATCCCCAAGCACAAGTACCGGACGACCGGCAAGACGCACTCCACCCACCCGGTGAAGCTGAACGCCGCCTATGCCGAGGGCGGGCCCGGTCTGACCGTGCGGACCGTCGAGCACATGACGGGCGTCAAGATCGACCACTACCTGGAGGTCGACTTCACCAGTTTCATGAAGACGGTGGACACCCTGGGCGGGGTGCAGATCTGCACGTCCCGGCCGCTGAAGGACTCGTACACCGGTCTCGATCTCCCGGCAGGCAGCCACGATCTGGACGGAGGGCAGGCGCTCCAGTACGTGCGCTCCCGGCATATCGACGGGGCCGCCGACCTGGGCCGGATGCAGCGCCAGCAGAAGTTCCTCGCCTCGCTGATCAAACAGGCGACCCATAGCGGTGTGCTGCTGAACCCGGTGAAGCTCCAGGATGTCGCCTCGACGATGCTGAGCTCGGTCCTGGCCGACAAGGGGTTCGATACGGAGCAGATGCTGGAGCTCGGCCGGGCGATGCGCGGCCTCTCCCCCGCCTCGTCGGAGTTCACCTCCGTCCCGCTGGGGAACGTCGCCCATCCGGTCAAGGGCATCGGCTCCACGGTCACCTGGGATGAGCGGAAGTCGAAGAAGCTCTTCCAGGCGCTGCGCGACGACAAGCCGCTCGCCCCGGAGCGGCCCGAGCAGCCGAAGGCCGTGAAGGTCGCTGTCGCCCCGCAGCAGATCCGGGTCCAGGTCTACAACGGGACCCCGAAGGACGGGCTCGGCAAGAAGGTCGACGACGCACTGCGTGCCACCGGCTTCGACACCACGCGGGTCCCGCTGAACGCGGAGCCGCAGGATCTCAAGCGCACCCTGATCACCTACGACCCGCGCTGGGAACCGTCCGCGAAGTCCCTGGTCGGCGCGTTGCCCGGCGCCGAGCTGCGGGCGGTGAAGGGGCAGGGCCCCACGATGAAGGTGACGGCGGGCGCGGACTTCGAGAAGGTGCAACGGGTGCGGGCCGAGGAGACGAGCCGGGGCGAGTTCGGCACGGTCACGGGCGACCAGATGGCCTGCCTGTGACCGCGGGTACGCCGGGGCTCAGTCCTCGATGCCTTCCGCCACGCGCTTCTCGCGCAGTTCCTTGATCGCGCGGCGGCGGGCGAGGCGGTGGGTGCGCCGGATCTGCGCCTCCTGGTAGCGCCGCTTGTCGCGCTCCGTCTCGGGGATCACCTGCGGTACGGCGCGCGGCCTGCCGTCCGCGTCGACCGCGGCAAACACCAGGTACGCGCTGCCGACCTGCTGGGCGGGTATGGATTCGTTCCACCTCTCGGCCATGACCCGGACGCCGACCTCCATCGAGGAGCGGCCGGTCCAGTTCACCTGGGCGCGGACGTGAACAAGGTCACCCACGCGGACCGGCTCCAGGAAGACCATCTCGTCCATCGAGGCCGTCACCGCGGGTCCGCCGGAGTGCCGGCCGGCCACGGCGCCCGCCGCGTCGTCGACCAGTTTCATGATCACGCCGCCGTGCACCGTACCCAGCAGATTGGTGTCGCTGCCGGTCATGATGTGGCTGAGGGTGGTTCGGGACGCGGCGGTCGGCTTGCCCGGAATGTCGCCCTCCGGGCGCAGGGCCTGATCTGTCATACCGTCCACCTTATGCGGGGACTTCCGCCCGGCTGCAATGCATCAGCTTCGCAACAGCCCCGATGCGAATTTCCGAACCCCCTGTAATAGCAGGGCGCCAGGCCTGCACACTGGACCGCATGAACGATTGGCCCGAAGGCTGGACCGACGACAACCGCAGCGGAAACCGCTACGGGCAGGGCAGCGACAGTGACCAGCCCGAGAGCGCCCGCGTGATGCGGCACGTCCAGCGGCGTCCCGCACCGCCGCAGCAGCGTCCGGCACCGCCGCAGCAGCGCCCCGCGCCGCCCCGGCAGCGCCAGGCGGAGCCGCAGCACTACTCCGGCGGCTACGGCGACAGCGCAGGGTACGACAGCGGTTACAACACGGGCCAGGTCTACGGCGGCGGTGGCAACGGCGGCGGCCGGGGCAACAACCACGGTGGCGGCGGCCGGGGCGACGGCGGTTACGTCCAGGGACGCCCGGCGCCCGACTGGCGCCGCCGGATAAAGATAGGCTCGCTGTCCCTGGTCGTCGTGATGCTCACGGTCTCCATAGGCACGTACTTCTGGGCCGACTCCAAGCTCAAGCGCGAGGTGGACCTCTCCAAGGTCATCGAGCGCCCCAGCGAGGGCGACGGCACGAACTACCTGATCGTCGGCTCCGACAGCCGCGAGGGCTTGACGGCCGAGGACAAGAAGAAGCTGCACACCGGCTCCGCCGAGGGCAAGCGGACCGACTCGATGATGATCCTGCACGACGGCTCCAATGGCCCGACGCTGATCTCCCTGCCCCGCGACTCGAACGTGGAGATCCCCACGTTCGTCGGCTCGGAATCCGGCAAGACCTTCAAGGGCACCGGCCGCACGGTGAAGCTGAACGCCGCCTATGCGGAGGACGGGCCCGAACTCCTCGTCCGTACCGTCGAGTTCAACACCGGGCTGCACATCGACCACTACGTCGAAATCGGCTTCGGCGGCTTCGCCCAGATCGTGGACGCGATCGGCGGGGTGGAGCTGGACATCCCCAAGGCATTCAAGGACGAGAAGTCCGGCGCCGACTTCGAGGCGGGCAAGCAGACGCTGAACGGCGAGGAGTCGCTGGCCTTCGTCCG
This sequence comes from Streptomyces sp. NPDC002958, assembly GCF_055563255.1. Classification (NCBI taxonomy): domain Bacteria; kingdom Bacillati; phylum Actinomycetota; class Actinomycetes; order Kitasatosporales; family Streptomycetaceae; genus Streptomyces; species Streptomyces sp. NPDC002958. The sequence continues at coordinate 36,375 of NZ_JBVHDS010000006.1, forward strand.
CACCCGGTACGCGTTCGCGGGCAGCGACCTGGACCGCACGAAGAACCAGCAGAAGTTCCTCGCGGCGCTGGCGAGTCAGGCGGCGACGCCGTCCACGATCCTCAACCCGTTCAAGCTGTACCCGACGATGAGCGCCGGCCTGGACACCCTGATCGTGGACGAGGACATGTCGCTCTGGTCCCTGGGGCAGATGTTCTTCGCCATGAAGGACGTCACGGGCGGTGACGGCACGTCGATGAACATGCCGATCTCGGGCTCCATCAACGGCAATCTGGTCTGGGACAAGGCCAAGGTCGAGCAGTTGGTGAACCAGCTCAACAACGACGAGAAGGTCACCGTCTCCGACAACTGACGACAGGCGGACGCGGGGCCCGGACGGTTCGCCGTCCGGGCCCCGTTTCACGTCGGGCACGGGCAGTTCGCCGTACGAGTGGGCCTGCGTCGGGCACGGGAGGTTCGCCATACGAACGGACCGGCGTCGGGCCCATGCGACCCGGCCCGTTCGCACTGTCACCCTGCGGGGGCATCAACCGGGCTCGGGGGCACGGGTGCGGGTGGGATCAATGCCCTGCGGCGTACGAGACGAAGCCCGCCCAAGCACCTGAGGCGAAAGCGAGCCGGGCTCCCTGCACATTCTTTGAGTCACGGACGTGAACCATGCTGGGAGCCGTCGCCACCTCAACGCAAGAATCGCCCTCACTGCTGCTGCTGTAGCTGCTCTTGAACCACTCCAGCTCGGAAGCGTCCCCGGCAGAGGTCTCGCGGATCATGTCTCTCCCAGCACTTGCTCGATAAAGGCCAGCGACTCACGAGGGGTGAGAGCCTGGGCCCGGATCATTCCATAGCGCAGCTCAAGGATCCTGAGCTGCTTCGGTTCGGACACCGGTCGGCCAGCGAAGGCTCCCTCCGAGCGCCCCACCGCCGCGCCGTCGTCGAACTTCAACACCTCGATCCCTCCACCCATCCCTGCGTGGTCCTCGCGGTTGGTCGGCATCACCTGGATCTCGACGTTCCGCAACCGCCCTACCTCCAGCAGATGTTCGAGTTGTCGACGCAACACCATTGTGCCTCCTACTGGACGACACAGGGTCACCTCTTCTTGAACGAAACTGAGCGCAGGAGCAGGTGACCTTTCGAAGATGCACCGTCTTGCCATGCGCGCGGCCAGTACCCGTTCCACCTCGTCCTCCGAATACGCCGGCCGCCGCATCTCGAACAATGCCCGCGCGTACTCCGGCGTCTGCAACAAGCCGTGGATGTTGTGGTTGCTGTACAACCCCATTTCGACCGCCCGCCCCTCCAGCTTCGCCAGCTCCCTCACCTTCTTCGGGTACCGGGCCTCCGCCACGTCCCGCTTCATCGCGGCGAGTTTCCCGCCCGCTCCCAGCACCTCGTCCGCCCTGTCCAGGAACTCCGGCCGGGGGATGCGGCGGCCGCCCTCCACCTTGTAGACCAGGTCCTCGCCGTACCCGATCGCCGCCCCGAACTCGCCGGCCCGCAGCCCCGCCGACTCCCGCCACGCCTTGATCTGGCGGCCCACCGCAGCGACCACCGCAACCCCCGACTCGTCATCGGGATCGACATCCCAGCCAGGCTCGTCCGCCCCGCCGTCACCGCGCTCCGTACCGGTCTCATCCACGCTCATCCGTGCCCCACTTCCGACGTGCATGCGTTCCTGCTCAACCCTGGTCGTCCGCAGCACGTCACCCCGGACAGCCGGGACAGCACTGGACAAGCACGGGACAACCGCCGTACGTAACTGCCTCGTCGCTCTTCACCGTACGTAGACCAGTCCAGGCTGAGTGCCGTGACCCAAGAAATCACCCGAATCGAACATTCCACTCCCACCCGGCAGTTCACCGTGCTGCTCTCCCCCACCCGCCGCGGCGCCAGACTCGCCCGTCTGCTCACCACGGCGCATCTGGGCGACTGGGGCCTGCCCACGGAGCACGCCGCGCACATCGTCGCCGAGCTGGCCACCAATGCCGCGGTCCACGGCCACGTACCGGGCCGGAACTTCCAACTGAGCCTCGCCGTCCACCGCGACGCACTCCTGCGGATCGAGGTGACCGACACCCGGGACGAGCAACTACCTCCCACGCCCGGCACCACGTCCGCCCCCGCCGACGACGCGGAATCAGGGCGCGGCCTCCTCATCGTCGAGGCACTCGCCGACCGCTGGGGCATCGAGCTCGGGCCCGTCCCGCGCAAGACGATCTGGGCCGAGATCGACCTCGTACCGCGACCGCTCCACCGGGTCGCGGAAACCCACGACTTGGTGAGCCACGTCGCCGCGCTCCACGACACATAAGGCTTTTAAAGAACCTGGGGAAATCACCCTCCCCACCCAAACCCGACCCCGCCCCGCTCCCATCACTCGCGCGGGTGACATAAGGCAACTGGGCTGGATTTCACGTGGGTTACCAGGCATATGCTCGCCGCGACAACTACAGACATGCGACGGCCCCCGACGAGACGCCAATCTCGACCGAGGGCCTGACCACCGAGGAAGTTAGGGCTTCCCGATGGATACCCAGCAGATTACCGCGCCCCCGTGCGCCCCGTCCCCCGTAACCGGGGACGCCACACCGTCATCCGGCGTCATCCACGCCAACCTCCGGCACGCCGCAGGCTTCACCGTCATCGGCAACCACCTCGCCCAGCACCGCGAACTCTCCCTCACCGCGATCGGGCTCGCCACCCACATCCAGTCGCTCCCCGCAGGAGCCAGGATCGGCATCAAGCACCTCGCCGAACGCTTCCCCGAGAGCGAGACCCGCATCGCCGCCGCCCTGCGCGAACTCGAAGCCACCGGCTACCTCCACCGCAGCCGCGTACGCCTCCCCGACGGCCGCATCGCCACCCGCACCGTCTCGTACAACCAGCCGGGTGCCACCGCGTCCACCGCCCCAGCACCCAAGCCGCAGACCAGGCGCACCAAACCGGCAGCCCCGCTGCCCACACCACAGCCGCCACTACGCACGACCGCCCCCGAATCGCACCCGGCCCCCGCCAAGGCGCCGCAACCGCCCGCGCCGCAACGAACGCCCGAACCAACCCCCGCCCCCGCGTCGCCCCCAGCACCCGCACCACAGCCAACGCCCGCATCACCCTCAGCACCCGCACCGCACCCCGCCCCCAGGACACTGCCCCCGCCACTCCCCCAGCCCCATGAACTCACCCCGAAACTGCACCACGCAGCCGCCACACTCCTCGCCGACCTGCGCCGCCACGCACCCCAGCTCGTCCTCTCCGAGAACGACATCCACACCCTCGCACCGGGCGTTGCCACCTGGCTCGAACGCGACGCCCACCCCGACACCATCCGCCACGCCCTCACCACCGATCTCCCCAACCCCCTGAAGCACCCGGCAAGGCTCCTCCGGCACCGGATCACGACGCTTCTGCCGCCTCCGCTGCCAGGCGCCGAGGAGCTCGCACCCCCACGCCGCAACGCCCTCGTCATCCCGCTCCAGAACTGCGACCGCTGTGACCGCGCCTTCCGCTCCCACCACCCCGGCCACTGCCACGACTGCCGGGCAAACCTGCACACAGCCGCCTGACCGGAACATCACCCACAACCCGAACGGATCTGCATGGTCAGCTCGCCCCACGAGGCAATGCACCGCATCTTCCAGGAGTACCCCAGCCTCTTCTCCCGCGTCTCCGAAGTGCTCGGAGTCGACATCCCACCACCCACCTCAGCCACCGCCCTGCCCACCGACCTCACCGAAAACCGGCCCCTCGAACGCCGAGTGGACACCCTCCTACGCATCGAAACAGAGCACGACGGACCCTTCCTCCTCGCCATCGAAGCCCAGGGCAAGAAGGACCCGGCCAAGACCGCCAGTTGGCCGTACTACGTCACCTACCTCCACAACAGATACCGGCTGCCCATCCTGCTCCTGGTCGTCTGCCAGGACCACGCCACCGCCGAATGGGCCGCACGCCCCATCACCATCGGCCTCCGCCAGTGGCAGACGCTCACCCTGAACCCTCTCGTCGCGGGCCCCCACAACATGCCCGTCATCACCGAGGTGGCCGAAGCCCGCAAAGACTTCGCACTCGCCACCCTGGCCGCCATCACACACGCAGACAATCCGGACGTCGGTGCCATACTGAAAACCCTGTCCACCGCACTGCGGGACACACCGGAAACAATCGCCAACCCCATCGTCGAACTGATCGCACAAGGCCTGGGCAACCGCCCGGCCGCACAACAGTGGAGGAACCTGGTGGCCGTGGACCTCTCTTTCTACAAGTCACCCCTCTCGGAAGAAATCCGGGACGAAGGACGGGACGAAGGACGAGCCGAAGGACGAGCCGAAGGACTCCTGCTCATCCTCGACGTGCGCGGTATCGCCATCACCGACGAGATCCGCGAGAAGATCACCGGCTGCGACGACCCTCAGCTCCTGCACCAGTGGCTCCACCGCGCCACCACCGCCGCCACCGCAGAGGAAGTCTTCGCCGAGGAGTAACCTCGCCCCGGTGGCTGCACCCCTCCCAACCACAGGCCCGCATCCCGTTCACGGCTCCCCGCACGCCCGAGGGACCAGAGCAGGACGCGGGCCGCGGTGCGTCGGGGCCGCCACCGTCGCCGGATCATTCGAGGACCTGGATGACCGCCGGCCGCGCCCTCGCCTACAACAACGTGACTCCTCCACTGTGACTTGTGCGAACGCGCCCCTCAGGGGGTGCTCCCCCAGCATTTCCCCGTGATCACCCGCGAGGGGAGGCGCCGACATCGCCGGTCACGTCGGGGACGCCACCGCATCCGCTATCAGGGAACCGGCGGCCCGGTTTCGGACACCTTCGAATTCCCCTCGTCCAGCCCTGATCGGGTCAGGTGTGCTTGAGCTTCGACGGGTACACCTCATGCTCCGGGTCCCACCACAGGACATGGAAGACGTTGCCCAGGAGGAAGCCGTACAGCCGCTGCTTCCCAGTGAACTCAAGGCGATGAAGCGCCGTCGCGTCGCCGAAACCGAGCTCGCCCAGCCTCACCACGGCCTCCTTGAAGAACCGGCGCGTGGTGCGCAGTTCGTTGAGCGTCATCGACTCGCAGGCGGCAAGTTTGGTCAACACCTCGCACAGGGTGGCCGCTGCCATGCGGTCGAACCCCCAGCGGCCGTCGTGATCGACATAGGTGAAACGCCAGCACACCTTGTCGTCCGAGAGCGCCAACCCAGGGAGCAGGGAGCGGACGTCACCGACCCGCTTCCCCTGCGCAGCCCCTGTGGGCGGCAGGGCCAACTTCTTCTTGGCGCGTCCCCCCTTGGACATCAGCCGTCGAGCTCGTCGTGGTCGGCGAGGGCACCAAAGAAGTCCGCGATCTCCTCATCGAGCAGCGGCTCGCTGCTCCGCTCCAGGTCGGGCACCTGTGCGCGTTCGCGAGCCTGCACCCAGGGGCCAGTCCGATGGGTCATCTCCGAGAGCTCATGGGCGGAGTACACACGCATGTTCTCCAGAACGATGTCGATCGATTCCCGCTCGGCGTCATCCAGCTCGGCCGGGTCACCCTCGATGTCCCCCCGCCGCAGCTCGAAGCGGCCCCGGTGCTTGCTGTACAACTCCGGAGCGACCGGCCCGTTCGCCCACGCCTCGAAGCGTTCGACGAAAAGCGGCCGATCCTCCCAGGCCAGGTGGTAGCCGTAAGCGAAATAGCAGAGCTTCTGCAGCTTCATAGCCGACATCGGTGCGGCCTTCACCAGGATGTACGCGGCTACATCGTGCACGTTTGCCATGGTCGGTCCCCTCTGGTCCTCCCGCCACCCTAGAGCCGCATGCCCGCCACCGGCATCCTCGGAGCTCTCGGGCAGGAGAGGATCCCCCTGTCGGTCCAGCCTACGGGCGGGGTCCGACAACAGGAACGCCGCGGGCCTCGGTCCGGGGTGCCGGGTAGCCGAGAGAATCGGACACCGACTTCTTGTCCCAGAAACAGGGAGAGGTAACGCCGACGCTCAGCTGACCGCCCAGCCCGGCGGCGTCCTCGTTTCCTCTCTCGAACCCGGCAGCAAAAGCGCGAGCCCGGACGGCTCACCGTCCGGGCCCTGCGTCATGCCGGGGACGGGCCGGGGGGTCCGGCCCGTCCGCGCCGTCACCCTCCCGGCCTTGCTCCCCCGGGCCAGCAAGGCCACATGCGGGAGCGCCAACCGGCCGTCGTCCGACGCGAATTCGGTGCACAGCTCGTCGTACTCCCGCTTGGCCGCGGCCACCCCCGCCGGCCCCCGACTGTTGACCAGCTGCCCGATCGCGGCCACACCGGCGGCCGGCCCGGCCCACCAGTCCTCCGCCCCGACGCGGTGGTCCCAGGCCATGACCTCGCTCCGTACGTCCCCGAGGTCGGCCGCCTCCAGCAGCGCGCCCAGCCCTTCCCGGGTGCGCGGGAAGTTGCGTTCGGGGTCTACGGTGGCCAGCCACTGCGGCCGGGTCAGCCCCGCCGCCTCGGCGGCCCGCCCGATCAGCGCCTGACCGGGGGCGCCAGGCACCCGCCAGATGGTGACGGCGACTCGGCCGCCGGGACGGGTGATCCGGCGCATCTCGGCCAGGGCGTCCAGCGGCCGACCGACATGATTGAGCACAAAGTTTGCCACGACGGCATCGAACTCACCGTCTTCATACGGGAGTTGCGGAAGCGACCCGCAGCGGACATCGACCTCGGGCGCGGCGCGCCGGGTCATCCCCACCATTCCGGGTTCGGCGTCCACGGCTCGTACGGCCGCACCGCGCCGGACGGCCGCCACCGTCACGCCGCCGCTGCCGCACCCCACGTCGAGCATCCGCGTGCCCGGCCCGACCGCGGCGGCGTCCAGCAGTGCGGGCACCGTATGGGAGCACAGCCGCGCGAAGGTCCCGGCGTAGCTCTCGGCCCGCCCTTCCCAGATCCGCCGCTCGCTCACGTCGAATGCGGTCATCGCACGCCTCCCGCGGGCCCCTGCGGCTCGACCTCGTCCAGGTCCTCGTACAGCGCGTCCAGAATCCGCCCGGTGGGCTCGCCCCCCGGCGACAACTCGGCCAGGCACCAGCCGGGCAGCTGCTGCTCCACCTCGGGCGGCAGGTCTCCGTCGGCCGGGTCGGCCAGTCCGTAGAGAAGGCCGAACGCGGTCTCCTTCGCCACCTCGCGGGCTATCTCCCCCAGGTCGGCGGCGGTCAGACCGAGGGTCAGCGCCCGCTCGACGGCGCCGCCTGCGAGCCCGTCCTTCCGGTAGGCCTCGACCCAGTCGGGGGCCGCCGAACTCCAGCCGTCGATGTCCTGCCAGACCATGCGCAGGAACCGGTAACGGGCGAGCTGCGGAATGTTCTCTTCGGCTTCGGAGTCGGCCCAGCCCCGGGCGTCGTCGGCACCGAGCGCGGTGAACAGGCCGGTGAGTGCGGTGATGTCGGTCATGGAAGGGGAAGGTACGCCACAGGGCCGCGACGCTGCGGTAGTAGCGCAGCCGGACTCCGGCCGGCGAGAAGTGGTCATCCTGCCTGCGCCCGGCCCGGAGGCCGTCCCCGACTGCGGCGGCCACTGATCGCTCAGCTCGTCAAAGTGCCCTGGTGGAAATACATGCGCCAGCCCACTTCCGTCAGACGCCACACGGAGCTCCGCCATGCTCGGCGCCCACTGTGGTTGGCGAAGTACGTGAGATGAACGATGCCGGGAGCGAGTACGGCCCCCGACATGTCGCTGACCTCGACCGGAGCTTCGGGGGTCACCGAACCGTCACTCGTCACCGTGAGAATCGATGTCGCGTCCCAGCGCCGCCCCGACGCTCCGATCTCGCGGAACTCCGGGTCCAGGAGCTCCGAGACCAGGGCCGGCGAAGCACGCACGTCAGGGTCGAGAAGCCGCATCTCTGCCTCAATGGCCGCTTGAACGGCCCGCTCACTCTCGTCTGTCATGCACGAAACCCTAGGGACGTTCCTCGTCACGTCACAGCGAATTGTTCACGCAACGCAAGCAGCAACACCGGCGAAGCCCTCCCCGGAGGCGATCACGGAGCTCATCAGCCTGCTCGCGCCGGGCGACCGCATGCGCTGAGTCTGCCCGGGGACGAGCGGCGATACGGCGGCCTCGCCGCTGCGGGTCAACCTTCAGGTCGCGGGCATGGGCCCCTTCGGCCCAGCGCCGGAGCCATGCTCCCGATTTCCGTCGAAGCCGTTCCTCACCCACGCTGGAATAGGGGGAACCAGCCAGAGGAAGTGATCGGCATGATGTCGTACGACGGCGGCTGGGGCTGGGACTGGGGAGACTGGCTCGTCATGGCCATGGTCATTCTGCTGTTCTGGGCACTGCTGATCGCCGGCGTCGTTGCCCTTGTCCATTACCTGACCGGCGCCCGCCGTGGTAACCAGCTTGGCGCGCCTCCTCCCTCCGGCGAGCAAGGGTGGGGAGGCAGGCGAGCCGAGGACCTGCTCGCCGAGCGGTTCGCCCGTGGGGAAATCGACGAGGACGAATACAAACGCCGCCTCGCGCTGCTGCGGGAACAGCGGTGAACGCGAACCGCCGACGCCGGATGTGGCTGGTCTCCTGGCCGCCCCGCACACGCCCGGCCCCCGGTGCTGTCGGGGGCCGGACGTGTTTATGCAATAACCGTTACGGCAGGTTCCTCAACCGTTACGGCAGGTTCCTCGCCATGACGATGCGCTGGACCTGGTTCGTGCCCTCGTAGATCTGCGTGATCTTCGCGTCGCGCATCATCCGCTCCACCGGGTAGTCCCGCGTGTAGCCGTAGCCGCCGAGCAGCTGGACCGCGTCCGTGGTGACCTCCATCGCGACGTCGGAGGCGAAGCACTTGGCCGCGGCGCCGAAGAAGGTGAGGTCGCCGTCGAGGCGCTCGGACTTGGCGGCGGCCGAGTAGGTGAGCTGGCGGGCCGCCTCCAGCTTCATGGCCATGTCGGCGAGCATGAACTGGACGCCCTGGAAGTCGCCGATCGGCTTGCCGAACTGCTTGCGCTCCTGGACGTAGCCCTTGGCGTAGTCGAGGGCACCCTGGGCGATGCCGAGGGCCTGGGCCGCGATCGTGACGCGGGTGTGGTCCAGGGTCTTCATCGCGGTGGCGAAGCCGGTGCCCTCCTCGCCGATGATCCGGTCGGCGGGGATACGGACGTTGTCGAAGTAGACCTCGCGGGTCGGGGAACCCTTGATGCCGAGCTTCTTCTCCGGGGCGCCGAAGGAGACACCCTCGTCCGACTTCTCGACGACGAAGGCGGAGATGCCCTTGGAGCGCTTGGTCGGGTCGGTGACGGCCATGACCGTGTAGTACTCGGAGACGCCCGCGTTGGTGATCCAGCGCTTCACACCGTTGAGCACCCAGAAGTCGCCGTCGCGCACGGCCCTGGTCTTCATGCCTGCCGCGTCGGAACCCGCATCGGGCTCGGAGAGGCAGTACGAGAACATGCCGTCGCCCTTGGCGAGCGGGCCCAGGTACTTCTTCTTCAGGTCCTCGGAGCCGGAGAGGATCACGGGGAGCGAGCCGAGCTTGTTCACGGCCGGGATGAGGGAGGAGGAGGCGCAGACGCGGGCCACCTCCTCGATCACGATGACCGTGGCGAGGGCGTCGGCGCCCGCGCCGCCGTACTCCTCCGGTACGTGCACCGCGTGCAGGTCCGCGGCCGTCAGGGCGTCGAGCGCCTCCTGTGGGAAGCGCGCCTCCTCGTCGACCGCCGCCGCGTGCGGGGCGATCTTCGCCTCGGCGAGAGCACGCACCGTCTCGCGGAGCATCTCGTGCTCTTCGGCCGGACGGTACAGGTCGAAATCGGTCGAACCCGCCAAGACGCTCACTCCCCAAAGACGCTAACTACCGTTAAGTAACCCAATTTTAGAGGGCGGCTCCCGCGATGGCCTATGCCATGCGTGCGTGAGCTTCGCGACAGGGGTGGGAGAAGCTGCGCAGGCAGCCGGAAACCGGGCCTTCGGGGGCACGACTATGCTCGTTCACCGCACGTCTGTCCGCATCTCCCAGGAGCACTACATGGCCCTCAGGATCACTGTGATCGGCACCGGCTACCTCGGCGCCACCCACGCCGCGGCCATGGCGGAGCTGGGCTTCGAAGTGCTCGGCCTCGATGTCGTGCCCGAGAAGATCGAGATGCTGGGCGCAGGCAAGGTCCCGATGTACGAGCCGGGCCTCGAAGAGCTGCTCCGCAGGCATGTGGAGGGCATTGAGGGGTCCACCGGGCGGCTGCGGTTCACCGCCTCGTGGGAAGAGGTGGCGGCCTTCGGCGATGTGCACTTCGTCTGTGTGAACACTCCGCAGAAGCACGGCGAGTACGCCTGCGACATGAGCTACGTCGACAGCGCCTTCGAGTCGCTGGCACCGCATCTGACCCGGCCCACCCTGGTTGTCGGGAAGTCGACCGTGCCGGTGGGTTCGGCGGCCCGGCTCGCGGCGCGGCTGGCGGTGCTGGCGCCGGTGGGCGCGGACGCGGAGCTGGCCTGGAACCCGGAGTTCCTGCGCGAGGGCTTCGCCGTGAAGGACACCCTGCACCCGGACCGGATCGTCGTCGGCGTGGCGAGCGAGCGGGCCGAGAAGCTGTTGCGCGAGGTGTACGCGGTGCCGGTCGCCGAGGGGTCGCCGTTCGTGGCGACGGACTTCCCGACCGCCGAGTTGGTGAAGACCGCGGCCAATTCCTTCCTGGCCACGAAGATCTCGTTCATCAACGCCATGGCGGAGGTCTGCGAGGCCGCCGACGGCGATGTGAAGAAGCTGGCCGAGGCGATCGGGCACGACGAGCGGATCGGGTCCAAGTTCCTGCGGGCCGGGATCGGCTTCGGCGGCGGCTGTCTGCCGAAGGACATCCGGGCCTTCATGGCGCGCGCCGGTGAACTGGGCGCGGACCAGGCGCTGACCTTCCTCCGCGAGGTCGACTCGATCAATATGCGGCGCCGCGGCCACATGGTGGAGCTGGCCCGGGAGGCCGTGGGCGGCGATTCGTTCCTCGGCAAGCGGGTCGCGGTCCTGGGTGCGACGTTCAAGCCGGACTCGGACGACGTACGGGACTCGCCGGCGCTGAACGTGGCCGGGCAGATCCATCTGCAGGGCGGCCAGGTCACGGTCTTCGACCCGAAGGGCATGGACAACGCCCGTCGGCTCTTCCCGACCCTCGGTTACGCGGACTCGGCGCTGGACGCGGTGCGCGGCGCGGATGTGGTGCTGCATCTGACGGAGTGGCGTGAGTTCCGCGAGCTGGACCCGGCGGCGCTCGGCGAGGTCACGTCCCGTCGGATAATCCTGGACGGCCGCAACGCGCTCGACAGCGAGCAGTGGCGCGAGGCCGGCTGGACGTACCGGGCGATGGGGCGCCCGAAGGCCTGACGCATCCGGCCTTCGGGCCGGTCTCAGCCGCGCTTCGCGCGGTAGGTGCGCATTTTGGCGCGGGCGCCGCACACCGACATGGAGCACCAGCGGCGGCGCCTCGCCGGGCTGCGGTGTGCGGGCTGAAGCACTGCCTGCGGCGAACTGAAAGAGTGCGGGGCGCGCCCCTGGAGGCGCCCCGCACTCTTTCAGTTCCGGCTGCTCAGCAGGCCTGGGCGTCCAACTGTTCGATCGTGGCGTGCGACGGGGCCCGGCGCGTGCTCAGCTCGCGCGCCACGTCCTCGGCGTCGCGCAGCACCCGTACCGCGTTCTGCCAGGTGAGCTTGGCGAGATCGGCGGTGGACCAGCTCCGGCCGAGCAGCTCCGCGATCAGGTTCGGGTAGCCCGCGACGTCCCTGAGGCCCTCCGGGAGGAAGGCCGTGCCGTCGTAGTCGCCGCCGATGCCGATGTGGTCGATCCCGGCGACCTCGCGCATGTGGTCGAGGTGGTCGGCGATCGTCGCCACGGTGGCCATCGGGCGCGGGTTGGCCGCCTCGAAGGCTGCGTGGATCTTCATGGCCTGCGCGGTGGTGTCGAGGTGGTGCAGGCCGTGGGCGCGCAGGTTCTCGTCCGCGGCCCGGGTCCAGGCGACGGCCGCCGGGAGGACGAACTTCGGCACGAAGGTCGCCATGGCGATGCCGCCGTTGGCGGGGAGCCGGCCGAGGACGTCGTCGGGGATGTTGCGCGGGTGGTCGCAGATCGCGCGCGACGAGGAGTGCGAGAAGATCACGGGCGCGGTGGAGGTGTCGAGCGCGTCGCGCATCGTGGTGGCCGCCACGTGGGAGAGGTCGACCAGCATGCCGGTGCGGTTCATCTCCCGTACGACCTCGTGGCCGAAGGGCGAGAGACCGCCGACGCCCGGCTCGTCGGTCGCCGAGTCCGCCCACGCGATGTTGTCGTTGTGGGTGAGCGTCATGTAGCGGACACCCAGGGTGTGCAGGGCGCGCAGGGTGCCCAGCGAGTTGTTGATGGAGTGGCCGCCCTCGGCGCCCATCAGGGAGGCGATACGGCCCTCGGTGCGCGCCGTCTCCATGTCGTCGGCCGTCAGGGCGCGCCGCAGGTCGGCGGGGTAGCGCCCGATCAGCTCGGCGACCACGTCGATCTGTTCGAGGGTGGCGCTGACGGCCTCGTCGCCCGCCATGTCGGTCCGTACATAGACGGACCAGAACTGGGCGCCGACACCGCCCGCGCGCAGCCGCGGGATGTCGGTATGCAGATGGGCGGACTGGTCGGTGGCGATGTCGCGGGCGTCCAGGTCGTAGCCGACCTGTTCGCGCAGCGCCCACGGCAGGTCGTTGTGGCCGTCGACGACGGGGTATTCGGCGAGGAGTTCCGCGGCACGCTTCAGCTGGTCCACGGGTGCCCTACTTCCCGAAGCCGAAGGAGTCGCTGCCCTCGACCTTGCTGCGCAGCCGCTTGCCCTTCTCCGTCGCCTGCTCGTTCAGCTCCTGCTGGAACTCCCGCATGCGGGCCAGCAGGTCGCCGTCGTGGGCGGCGAGGATGCGTGCGGCGAGCAGACCCGCGTTGCGTGCGCCGCCGACCGAGACGGTCGCGACGGGGACACCGGCCGGCATCTGCACGATGGAGAGCAGGCTGTCCATGCCGTCCAGGTACTTCAGCGGGACCGGGACGCCGATGACCGGCAGCGGGGTGACGGAGGCGAGCATGCCGGGCAGGTGGGCGGCGCCGCCCGCGCCCGCGATGATCGCCTTGAGGCCGCGGTCCGCCGCGCGCTCGCCGTACGCGATCATTTCGCGCGGCATGCGGTGGGCGGAGACGACGTCGACCTCGTAGGGGATCTCGAACTCGTCGAGGGCCTTGGCCGCTGCTTCCATGACGGGCCAGTCCGAGTCGGAGCCCATGACGATGCCGACGACCGGCGCGGCGGAGGCGGGGGAAGTCATTCGGTGATCGTTCCTCGCAGGTAGTCGGCCGCGTGCCGAGCGCGCTCGCGCACGTCCGCCAGATCGTCGCCGTAGGTGTTGACATGTCCGACCTTGCGGCCGGGCTTCACGTCCTTGCCGTACATGTGGATCTTGAGCTGCGGGTCGCGGGCCATGCAGTGCAGATACGCCTGGTACATGTCCGGGTAGTCGCCGCCCAGGACGTTGGACATGACCGTCCAGGTGGCGCGCGGGCGCGGGTCGCCGAGCGGGAGGTCCAGGATGGCCCGGACGTGGTTGGCGAACTGCGAGGTGATCGCGCCGTCCTGGGTCCAGTGCCCGGAGTTGTGCGGGCGCATGGCCAGCTCGTTGACCAGGATGCCGGGCTTCCCGTCGGGCCCACGGGTCTCGAAGAGTTCGACGGCGAGGTGGCCGACGACGCCGAGCTCGGAGGCGAGACGGAGGGCGAGCTGCTGGGCCTCGCCGGCGAGTTCCTCGTCCAGCTCGGGGGCCGGGGCGATGACCGTGTCGCAGACCCCGTCGACCTGGATCGACTCGACGACCGGGTACGCGACGGCCTGGCCGTGCGGCGAGCGGACGATATTGGCCGCCAGCTCCCGTACGAAGTCGACCTTCTCCTCGGCGAGGACCTGGACACCTGCCCGGAAGGGGTCGGTCGCGTCCGCCTCGGAGCGGACCACCCAGACGCCCTTGCCGTCGTAGCCGCCGCGGACCGTCTTGAGGATGACGGGAAAGCCGCCGACCTCCTGCGCGAAGGCCGCGACGTCGGCCGGGTCCTTCACGATGCGGTGGCGGGGGCAGGGCGCGCCGGCCTCGGTGAGTTTCGCGCGCATCACCCCCTTGTCCTGGGCGTGCACCAGCGCGTCGGGGCCCGGGCGCACGGGAATGCCGTCCGCCTCCAGGGCCCGCAGGTGTTCGGTCGGTACGTGCTCGTGATCGAAGGTGATCACGTCACAGCCGCGCGCGAAGGCACGCAGCGTGTCCAGGTCGCGATAGTCGCCGACGACGACTTCGCTCACCACCTGGGCCGCCGAGTCCTGGGGGGTGTCACTGAGGAGCTTGAATCTGATGCCGAGGGGGATGCCCGCCTCGTGGGTCATACGGGCGAGCTGACCGCCACCGACCATGCCGACTACCGGGAACGTCACCTCTCCAGGGTATCCGCCGCCCCGGGGGTCGACCGACGACGCCCTCGTGCCCGCCCCGGCGGGGTCGGCACGTCACAGCATTGCCACACCTGCTTGGGCATACACAGGCAACCCGTGGAAGGGCTGGATAGCATGACTGGGTTGACGAAACCGACAGACGGGCTGAGCGATCACCATGAGCGAACGGGGCGCACTGCGGAGCCGGCTGGATCTGCTGGCCCGGGAAGTCGCCAAGTTCGGCACGGTCGGCGCGTTCGGTCTGGTGGTCAATATGGCCGTATCCAACCTGCTCTGGCGCACCACGGACCTCCAGGTGGTACGGGCCGGTCTGCTGGCGACGTTCGTCGCCATCCTCTTCAATTACGTCGGCTTCCGTTACTGGACGTACCGGGACCGTGACAAGACCGGGCGGACCCGGGAGCTGACGCTGTTCCTGCTGTTCAGCGCGGTGGGCGCGGTCATCGAGAACGGTGTGCTGTACGTGGCGACGTACGGGTTCGGGTGGGACAGCACGGCCCAGAGCAATGTCTTCAAGATGCTCGGGATCGGCATCGCGACGCTGTTCCGTTTCTGGTCCTACCGGACGTGGGTGTTCAAGGCGCTGCCCGCGAAGGAGGCTGTGCTGGGCGCGGAGAAGTTCCTGAAGCAGGGGCGTACGGGGCAGGCGCCGCGGGTCGAGGCGGACTCGGTACGGCGGTAGCCGGGGGCTCGGTCCTTGCCGCTCACCTCACCGGGCGCTCCGGTTCCTTTCTGCTCGGGGTCACCCGGCTGAGGAACAGGGCGAAGACCGCCGGCTGCTGCTGGAGCAGTTCGAGACGGCCGCCGTCCGCCTCCGCGAGGTCCCTGGCCACCGCGAGGCCGATGCCGGTGGAGTTGCGGCCGCTGATCGTCCGCTCGAAGATCCGGGCGCCGAGGTCGGGGGCAACACCCGAGCCCTCGTCCGTGACCTCGATCACCACCTGATTGCCCGTGACCCGGGTGCGCAGCGCGACCGTGCCGCCGCCGTGCATCAGCGAGTTCTCGATCAGTGCGGCCAGCACCTGGGCGACCGCGCCCGGCGTACCGACGGCCTGCAGCCCCTGCTTCCCGGAGTGGACGACGGCGCGGCCCTCGCCCCGGTAGGCCGGGCGCCATTCCTCGATCTGCTGCTTGACGACCTCGTCGAGGTCGAAGACGACGGCGGAGCCGGTACGCGGGTCGCGGGCGTTGGTCAGCAGCCGCTCCACCACATCGGTGAGCCGCTCGACCTGGGTGAGGGCGATGTTCGCCTCCTCCTTCACCGTGTCCGGGTCGTCGGTGACCGAGATCTCCTCGATGCGCATGGAGAGCGCGGTCAGCGGCGTGCGGAGCTGGTGCGAGGCGTCGGCGGCCAGCCGTCGTTCCGCGGTCAGCATCCGGGCGATCCGTTCGGCGGAGGAGTCCAGGACGTCGGCGACCCGGTCCAGCTCCGGTACTCCGTACCGCTTGTGGCGCGGGCGCGGGTCGCCGGAACCCAGGCGTTCGGCGGTCTCCGCGAGGTCGGTCAGCGGCGAGGTCAGTTTGTTGGCCTGGCGTACGGCGAGGAGAACGGCCGAGATGATGGCCAGCAGCGCCACCGCGCCGATGATCGTCAGGGTGCGGCCGACCTCACGGGTGACGGCGGAGCGGGACTCCTTCACGGTGACCCGTTCACCGTGCTCCCCCTCGGCCGTACTGCTGATCACGCTGCCAGAGGGGCGCGTACCGACTTCGACGGGGGCGCGTCCGGGGATCTCGACCAGCGCGTAGCGTTTGCTGTAGATCTGCTCGGCCAGCAGCTCGGGGTTGATCCGCTCGTTCTCCAGGAGCCGGCTCTCGACGACGCTGAGCAGCCGCACCGCCTCGGAGTCGACGCTCTCCTGGGCGCTGTTGCTGATGGTGCGGCTCTCGACGATGACGAGGGAGACGCCGAAGACGGCGATCACCACGAGCACCACGGCGAGCGTGGAGTTGATCAGTCTGCGGCGCATGGGTGCTTCCGCACGTCAGCTCTTCTCGAAGCGGAAGCCGACGCCCCGCACGGTCGCGATGTAGCGGGGGTTGGCCGCGTCGTCTCCGAGCTTCTTGCGGAGCCAGGAAATGTGCATGTCGAGGGTCTTGGTCGACGACCACCAGGTGGTGTCCCAGACCTCGCGCATCAGCTGGTCACGGGTGACGACCCGGCCGGCGTCGCGGACCAGGACCCGCAGCAGGTCGAACTCCTTGGCAGTGAGCTGGAGTTCCTCGTCGCCCATCCAGGCCCGGTGCGACTCGACGTCGATCCTGACGCCGTGAGTGGCGGGCTGCGGGGCGGGCTCGGTGGCGCCGCGTCGCAGCAGGGCCCGGACGCGGGCGAGCAGTTCGGCCAGGCGGAAGGGCTTGGTGACGTAGTCGTCCGCGCCCGCGTCCAGGCCGACAACGGTGTCCACCTCGTCGGCGCGTGCGGTCAGCACCAGGATCGGGATGGTGTGACCCTCGGCACGGAGTCTGCGGGCGACTTCGAGACCGTCCATCCCGGGCAGGCCCAGGTCGAGTACGACCAGGTCGATTCCGCCCTGGAGGCCGGCGTCGAGTGCGGTCGGACCGTCTTCGCGGACCTCGACCTCGTAACCCTCCCGACGCAGGGCGCGGGCCAGCGGCTCCGAGATGGACGCGTCGTCCTCGGCGAGCAGTACACGGGTCATGGAGTGATGGTAGTCCGCGCAGGGCGGGCGCTGGGAGGTGATGGAAGAGCCCTGCGGGTCTGCGAGGAAGGCGGAGAGGGACCTTCGAATAGGGGGCGTGGCCCCATCGTCACCTGTGATCCATCTCTCAAGTCCATTCAAATCGGACTGTGTCGTGTCGTATGGTTTCTCGACGCCTGTTGCACTACTCAAGGACCCTTGGACATCTTTTAGTACCTAGGGTCTCTTTTGTTTTGCCGACTGGTACCCGCCAGTCGTGAATTCAGTGAATGACCTGCGGCCGGGCCCGGAGCGCGATGATGCGCACCGGGCGTGGATCCCGATGCGGTCGGTCCCCGTCCCCTTCGGTCGGCTCCTCGGCGAGCCCGGCGGTCGGGACGAATCCCCTCTCAGGCGTGGGGGTGGGGCGTAGCCGTTTCGGTGCCGGCCTCCCCCCACCGGGCGCGTCACGCTCACGAGCGCCGCGTCCCGAGCACCCAAGGATCGACCATGGCGTCCAGCCTGACGAAGGACCCGGCCAGTACATCTGGATCCGGGAAGACCTTCTTCGGCCACCCCCGCGGCCTGGCCACTCTCTTCATGACCGAGATGTGGGAGCGCTTCAGCTTCTACGGCATGCGGGCCCTGCTTCCGCTTTACCTGGTCTCCAGTTCCGGCCTGAACATGGACGCGGGCACGGCCACCGCGATCTACTCCATCTACCTGGCGATGGTGTACCTGCTCGCCATGCCCGGCGGCTGGTTCGGCGACCGGGTCTGGGGGCCGCGCAAGACGGTCGCCATTTCGGCCGCGATCATCATGCTGGGCCATCTCACTCTGGCCCTGCCCAGCTCCGGCACCTTCTTCGCCGGTCTGGCACTGGTCGCGCTCGGCTCAGGTCTGCTGAAGGCCAACCTGTCGACGATGGTCGGCCATCTCTACGACGGTCCGGAGGACCCGCGCCGCGACGGTGGCTTCACCATCTTCTACATGGGCATCAACCTCGGTGCCTTCGCCGCTCCGCTGATCATCGGCACGATCGGCGAGAAGGTGGACTGGCACCTCGGCTTCGCCATCGCCGCGGTCGGCATGGCGTTGGGTCTGGCCCAGTTCCTCATCGGTACGCGCCACCTCAGCGCCCGCAGCAGCGTTGTCCCGATGCCGCTGTCGGCCGAGGAGCGGCGTTCGACCCTGCGCAAGGGTCTGCTGTGGCTGATCGTCGCCGTCGTCTTCTACGGTGTGCTCGTCGCCACCGATGTGTACACGCTGAACTGGGCGCTCGTTCCGATCACCATCGCCGGCCTGGTCATTCCGGTCGCCGTACTGGTGCGGATCAAGCGCGACCGGGATCTCTCGCAGACCGAGCAGTCGAAGATGTCCGGCTACATCTGGTTCTTCGTCGCCGCGGCCATGTTCTGGATGATCTACGACCAGGGCGGCTCCACGCTGTCGCTCTTCGGTGAGTCCTCCACCACGAACACCCTGTTCGGTATGGAATTCCCGACGTCCTGGTACCAGTCGATCAACCCGGTCTTCATCATGGCGCTGGCCCCGGTCGTCGCCTGGATCTGGCTGGCGCTGAACCGCCGCGGCAAGGAGCCGAGCTCGGTCGTCAAGTTCGGCTCGGGTCTCTTCCTGGTCGGCGTCTCCTTCCTCGTCTTCATGATGCCGCTGACCATGGCCACGGACGGCGACAAGGTCAGCCCGATGTGGCTGGTGTCCATCTACTTCCTGCAGACCGTCGGTGAGCTCTGCCTGTCCCCCGTCGGCCTGTCGGTCACCACGAAGATGGCTCCGGCGAAGTACGGCAGCCAGATGATGGGCGTCTGGTTCCTCGCCGTCACCGCCGGCGACTGCATCACCAGCCTGTTGTCGCTGGCGGGTGTCGATCTGAACAAGACCGGCGTGGTGGGCATGGAGGCGACGCTCGCGATCATCGCGGCGTTCGCGATCTGGATGTACCGCAAGAAGGTCACCGAGCTCATGGGCAACGTGCGCTGACGCCCTGATCCCGCACCGTCCGACGACGAGGGCCGCCGCACCGCTGATCCGGTGCGGCGGCCTTCGTGCCGTCCCCCTGTGCCGTCGCTACGTGGGCTCAGCTCACCCGGTGCCGCGCAGCCTGCGCCACGGGGTGAAGGTGAACACGGCGCCGCCCAGCAGGATCGCCGTCCCCGCGACCAGGCCGAGTGCGCGCAGGGTGCCGTGGTCCTCGGCCCCGGTGGCGGCCAGTCCGCCGCCGGAGTCCGTGCCGCCGGCCGTGGAGCCGGTGGAGCCCGTGGAGCCCGTGGAGCCCGTGGAGCCCGTGGAGCCCGTGGTGGTGCCACCGGAGGCGCCGCCCTCCTGGGCGGTGGTGTCGAGCTCCAGCGACGGGGTCGCCGAGCCCTTGACCTTGCAGGGGATGTTGATCTTCGAGGTGCCCAGGGTGACATCGATCGTCAGAGTGCCGGGGCTGAGCGTGGACTTCCCGGTCGCGCCCGGCTTGTAGGTGCCGGTCATGTCGGCCAGGTCGACCGGCTTGCCCTGCTCCAGCGGTTCGGTGTTGGCGGGGCCGGTGACCTTCACCGAGCCCTTGTCGGCGCCGCCGACGACGACGTCCATGGACGGCTTGAGCGCACCGGCGGGCAGTGCGGCGGGGCTGTCCATCACGCCCTTGGCCGTCTTGACCGTGAGCGCGTAACTCCCGCCGCTCTTCTTGGCGTTGATCGTCACCTTGGAGGCGATGCCGGCCGGTCCCGGGGACGTACAGGCGAAGCTGACCGAGACCTCCTTGCCGGGGAAGTCGGTCTGGCCGCTGCCGCCGCCGGAGCCCGAGGTGGTGCCGCCCGCGTCGGTACCGCCCGCGGTCGTGGAGCCGGAGGTCGTACCGCCGGTCGTCGTGGAACCGGAGGTCGTACCGCCCGCGGTGCTGGAACCGGTGGTGGAGCCGGTGGTGGAGCCGGTCGTCGTACCGCCCGTGGTCGTGGCTCCGCCGCCGTCCGTGACCTTGATCGTCGCGCCCGGCTGCACCGCCTCCTTCGGGGAGCACTTGGTGTCCGTGGAGATCGGCTTGGAGACGTTGATGTTGTACGCGTCCGGCGTCAGCGTGATCTCACCCGCCTTCTCCAGCTTCAGCGAGCCCTTCATGTCGGGCAGCACCATGGCGCCGCCCTTGGGGATCGGCGGGTTCTGCCGCGGCCCTTCCATCTGGAGCGTGCCCGTGGCCGCGCCACCCACCTTGATCGTGCCGGTCGGCTTGACCGTGTCCTTCCCCAGATCGAGTATGTCGGGGTTCTTGGAAGCGGCCTCGACCGTCTTCCACACCACCTCGACGGTGTCCCCGACCTTGGCCTCGGCGGGCACGGTCAGCCGCACCACCGTGGTGCCCTGCACGGCCGGCAGTCCGGAGATGGGCGGGGGTATGCACTCCGTCCTGTACGAGATGTCGGCGGCCTGGGCCGGGCTCGCGGCCAGCAGCATGCCCGCGCCGCCGAGCATCATCGCGACTCCCGCCGCGACCGTCCTTTGTTGCGTACTCACGAATGCCCCTTCGTCGTCGGTCTGTTCTCTGACGGTGCGGAATCCGGTGTGAACCACGGCAGCGCGGCCGTGGGGCTCTCGGCGGGTCCCGGTGCGCGGCGCGCCTCCGGGAGTCCGGCGGTCGCATCGGCCGGCTGCGGGTGGCGGTGGCGCCCGTTGTGGACCGAAGTGCGTGAGGTGCGGGGTCGTACCTTGTCGACGATCGCCATGCCGATCCGGAACACGGCGGCCGGCACGACGACGCACAGCAGGATCCAGAAGAGCGTGACTCCCCAGGGGCGGCCGACCCCCCACGGCTGCTCGGCCAGAACCTTGCTGCCGTACTTCAGCGAGATCTGGTAGTCGCCGTGGGCGCCCGCCGTCAGTTCGACCGGCAGCTTGATCTGCGCCTTGCGGCCGGACTCGATGGTGCCGCGCCACTGCCGCTCCTCCCACTGCGGGGCGAAGACGCCGTGCGCGGTGCCGACCTGGAAGACCGGGTCCTTGACGGGAGCGGAGCCCAGATTGCCCACGGTGAAGACCAGGTGCCGGGAGGGCGGGGCACCGAACCACGTGAGGATTCCGCTGTCGCCCTCCAGCCGTGTGGTGGCCAGCACGGCGAGCCTGCCACCGTCGGTCTCCTTCGGCAGCGCGGCGACCGGGTGGCCCGCGACGACGAACACGGCGTCGGCGGTGGAGTGTTCCCCGGTGACGGTGGCGACGTGCACCACGCAGGGGCAGGGTGTGGGCGGCTCGGCGACCGGCATCTTCTTGCTGAAGTCGCCCTCGGCGCCGGTGGTGACGGCACGGCCCTCGGCGTTGGCGCAGGAGTTGGTGCCGCCGATCACGCCGCGCTCCGGCGTGGACCGTCCGCAGATCAGCATCATCAGCAGCGTGTTCGGCCGCCAGCCGCTGCCCTTGACGGTGATCTCACCGCCCTTGCCCGCCTGCTGCTCGGAGAGGGTGACCACGGGCTTCGCGTCCGCGGCCCTCGCACCCGCCGCGTCGACGCCGGTCACAAAGAGCATCAGCAGGACGGCCAGCAGTGCGCCGAGCAGCACGGCTGCCCACCGGTGGCTGCCGCTCCGGAGTGGTGCCGGTCCGGCCTGTCCAGTCACGATTCCGCTCCCGCCTTCACCAAGTACCATCTCTCGGGGTGCCGTTGGACTCCCGCCGACGGTCCGGACCGGCCGTCGTCACCGTCTTCGTCGTCCGGTGGCCGTCTGCGTGAGCACCGGAGCCGGTACGCGTACACGCCTGCGGTGACGGCGACCAGGAGCAGCAGTGCGCCACCGGTCACCGGCGCCCATGGGACGTAGACCGCGCGGGCCGTCGCCTCGCTGTGTGCGCCGCCCGCCGCCGTGACGCGCAGCCGGACGGTCGCCGAGTCGAGGGCCGGGGCGTCCCGCCACGGTTCGCTGAGCCTGACGCGCTGTCCGGGCAGCAGTTCCACCGGCAGCGTGCGCGCCTCGCGCCGCAGCAGCGCCCCGAACACCCCGTCGGCGCCGACGGCGATCCGCGGGGCCAGTGCCGTGTTGCCGCGGTTGACCAGCGTGTAGTGGATGGTCCGCCCGGACACGGTGACGTCCTCGACGGTGAGTGCGGCCAGCGTCGGCCCGCCGACCCGCAGTTGGACCCGTACGCCCACCGAGCGGTCGCCACTCCGTACGACGATCGCGCCGGGGTGGTCGCCGGGCGTGGCACCCGTCGGCACCGTGACAGAGAACGGCACATCGGCGCGGGTACGGGCCGGCACGGTCACTTCGGCTGCGGCGGTCCGCAGCCAGGCGCCGGTCCCGGTGGAGCCCTTGCCGTCGCGTACCGCGAATTCGCCGTCCTCGGCGTTGTACGCGTCGGCGCCGCGCAACCGTACGGTGACCGGGGCCGTACCGGAGTTGGTGACGGAGAGCCGGTCCTGCAGGACGGTGCCGGGCGGGCCCTCCAGGTAGAAGTACGGTCTGGCGTCGTCCGTGCCGGAACCGCTCACCGCCGGCCGCGCCGTCCACGCGGTGCTCGCGGGCGTCGGCTTCCGGTCCGCGGCACCGGCCACCGGGGTCATGGCGAAGGTGAACAGCAGTACGGCGAGGGCGAGTCGGGCAATGCGACCGGTCGGCGACGGCATGGGCGGCTCCCTGGTGCGTGACGGCGGCGGGATCGTGGAGCGGGGCCTTTCTTCCGAATCCGGCCCGGTCCGGAAGTGACGCCCTATCGGCCCACGACCCCCTGCCCGCGCCGGGTCAGCCAGAGCACCCCGGCCGCGCCGGTCAGCAGCACCGTGCCGCCGAGCGTGCCGAGCGCCACGGCCGAGTCGAGCGGACCGGTCTTCGGCAGCTGCCCGCCGTCGTCCGGGTCGCTCGGCGCGCTGCCCGCGGCCGTCACATCGAGCTGGAGCGACGGCCCCGGATGGTTGGAGGGGGTGCAGGTCGTGGTCGTACCGAGCGCCTTGATGGTGAGCACCCCGGCGGTGAAGTCGACCTTGCCGCTCTTCTTCGGGGTGTACGTACCCGACAGGTCGCCGATTTTGATGGGGGTGTTGGCGGGTATGGCCGCGGAGTTCGGCGCGCCGGAGACCTGGACCCGGCCCGGGTCGGCGCCCCCCACCTCGATGACCGCGCTGGGACTCATCGCGCCCTTGCCCAGTTCGACGGGGCTGGACGAGACTCCCTTCTGGAAGGACATCGTGAGTTTGTAGCCGCTGCCGTTCTTGACGCTCTTGATGTCGATGGGAGACACGGCGCTCTTGTCGCCGATCGGGGTCTTGCACTGGTAGTCGACGTCCACGACCGTGGCGTGGGCGGCGGGCGCGGCCATCAGCACCACCGTGCCCGCCAGCGCGGACGCCAGCGCGAAAGCTGTTCGCTTCTGGTAGGACACCTGAGTTCCCCTCATTCCGGAAGTCGCCGCGCACCGTCTCTCACCGACGCAAGTTACTGACGACATATCAGATTGGGCGCTCAAGGTACGCCTGGGGCCTTGTGGAGGGAAGACAAAGAGCGCGCCGATCCGGCGCGCTCTTCAAAGGTGCACATGCGGGCCGTACGCTTCCGTGGGCCGGACGAGGTGCTATGCGGGGCCGCATGCCCCGTGGGCCGGACGAGGTGCTATGCGGGGCCGCATGCCCCGTGGCCCGGACGAGGTGCCATGCGGGGCCGTACGCTTCCGTGGGCCCTGACGAGGTGCTATGCGGGGGCGGCCAGCTCCGCCCAGACGGTTTTGCCGGCCCGGCCCGCCACCCGCAGGACACCCCAGTCCAGACAGAGCCGCTGCACGATGAACATGCCGTGCCCGCCGGGCCGGCCGGCCCGGTGCGGGGTGCGCGGCGCGGGCTGACCCGATCCTGCGTCGACGACCTCCACCCGCAACACCTTCGCCGTGCAGGCGATACGCAGTTCCTCGGGGCCGTCCGCGTGCAGACAGGCGTTGGTGACCAGTTCGGAGACAACCAGCAGGACGTCCTCGGCGGCGGCCCGGCCGTCGGCGCTCGTCGCGGGCAGCCAGCCCCAATCGTGAAGCGCCTGACGGGCGAAGTCGCGGGCCGTCGGAACGATGCCGCCGATTCCCCGCAGCGACAACGTGCGCCACTGCCGCTCGGCCGGCTCGGGGGAGGCCGCGCCGGCGCCCGCGTCCGCGTGTGCGTCCACACCGGCGCCCTCCGGCTCGCGGCCGAGGTCGCCCGGCGGATGCTGCCGGGTGGTGCTCATCAGCGCTTCACCTCACCGATTCACCATGTCGCCATCGAACAGTTACAAGTACAGACACAGAGTGCGCGGATCGCCCACGGCTCCGCCGGATGTTCTTCTGCCCGGCCGAATCGTGACAACACCCGCTTCGTCCACGCGGATCGCGTGACACGGGCAACACATGAGGAATTCGTGGTCGCGAAACGCGCCACAATCACATATCCAGGGCCGCTTCGAGGGTTTCGTGGACGGTGAAGACCGCCTCGGCCCCGGTGATCTCGAAGACCCGCGCCACCACCGGCAGCATTCCGGCCAAATGGACCCCTCCGCCGGCCGCCTCCGCCTTGAGGCGGGCACCGAGCAGCACATTGAGCCCGGTGGAATCACAGAATTCGAGTCGCGAACAATCAACCACCAGGCGTACTCGCCCTTGCTCGACCGCGCTCTCCAGGGGCTCCCGCAGGAGATCCGCCGTGTGGTGATCCAGCTCACCCACCGGCGTCACGACCTCGCTGCGCCCCTCGGTACGGGATTCGACCTGAAGCCGACCCTGGTTCGCATTGCCGACCGTCCCGCGGTCCATGCCCGTCCCTCTTCGCCGTTCGTCACTGCCTGCGTCTCTGCGTGCGCAGATTCGTTGTAGCCGTCGCTGACGTCCTCGAAACAGTACGCGTTCCGCGCGACACATGGTACCCAAAGAACTCAACAAACCGGACATATAGCATCAATTGACACTTGTCACTGCCCGTCCGGACCGGGTAAGGGTAGGGGGACACCCAAAACACGGTCGGCTTTGGAGGCGCCGCTTCACCGCAGGAACACGTATGGGCATCGGCAGCCATATGCCGAGAACGATGGAGGAGACATGTCACCCCGGCTCGACGGACCGCGTCCCCACAACGCGACGTCAGCATGTCCACAGGGACTGACCCACTCAGACTCCCCTGCCGCGAACGCCGGAGACGGCACGCGCAACGGCAACACCAGCAGCACCAGCAGCACGGCCGTCGAATGCGTCGAAAGGGTCGACGACTACGGCCTCACCGACGGTCTCGAAGGACTTCCCGAGATCCCGCCCTACGACGAAGTGGGGCCACTGGACGCCCGGGCCCTGTCGAAGACACTCTTCGCGCGGCTCGATTCCCTCGAAGAGGGCACCCACGAGTACTCGTACGTCCGCAACACGCTCGTCGAACTGAACCTGGCCCTGGTCAAGTTCGCCGCCTCCCGGTTCCGCTCCCGCAGCGAGCCGATGGAGGACATCATCCAGGTCGGCACCATCGGCCTGATCAAGGCGATCGACCGCTTCGAGCTCAGCCGGGGCGTGGAGTTCCCGACGTTCGCGATGCCGACCATCGTCGGTGAGATCAAGCGCTTCTTCCGCGACACCAGCTGGTCCGTGCGCGTCCCGCGCCGACTGCAGGAGCTGCGGCTCGACCTGGCCAAGGCGGGCGACGAGCTCGCCCAGAAGCTGGACCGTTCACCCACCGTGGGCGAGCTCGCCCACCGCCTCGGCATCACCGAGGACGAGGTCGTCGAGGGCATGGCCGCGAGCAATGCGTACACCGCGAGTTCGCTGGACGCCAAGCCCGAGGAGGACGAGCACGAGAGCGCGCTGGCGGACCGTATCGGCTACGAGGACCACGGACTCGAAGGCATCGAGTACATCGAGTCCCTGAAGCCGCTGATCGCCTCGCTGCCGGGCCGCGACCGCACGATCCTCTCGCTCCGGTTCGTCGCCAATATGACGCAGTCGGAGATCGGTGAGGAGCTGGGCATCTCCCAGATGCATGTCTCGCGACTGCTCTCCCGCACGCTGGTCAAGCTCCGGAAGGGCCTGACGCTGGAGGAGTGAACGGGACCGTCGCGTGCACACGGAAGACCCCGCGCCGCGCGACGCGAGCCCCTTGCGGAAGGACCTGCCCGAACAAAGGGCGGGTCCTTCCGCATGTGTGACGACGCGTCATCAACGTCCGGCTGTGTCGGCCGACGCCCGGACGACACGTTGGCCGTGCTGCCAGACCGCGTGGACCAGTGGGACGCCCGGCCGGTAGGCGAGGTGCACATGGCTGGGCGCGTCGAGCAGGACCAGGTCGGCGCGGGCGCCGGGGGCGATGCGGCCGATGTCCGTACGACGCAGAGCCGCCGCGCCGCCCGCGGTGGCGGACCAGAGGGCTTCGTCCGGGGTCATGCCCATGTCGCGTACGGCGAGGGCGATGCAGAAGGGCATGGAGGATGTGAACGACGAGCCCGGGTTGCAGTCCGTGGAGAGCGCGACGGTGGCGCCCGCGTCGAGGATGCGGCGGGCGTCCGGCCAGGTGGCGCGGGTGGAGAACTCGGCGCCGGGGAGCAGGGTGGCGACGGTGTTGCCCTGGGCCAGGGCGTCGACGTCCGCGTCCGTGAGGTGGGTGCAGTGGTCGGCCGACGCGGCGTCGAGTTCGACGGCGAGCTGGACGCCGGGGCCGTGGCCGAGTTGGTTGGCGTGGACGCGGGGGTGCAGGCCCTTGGCCCGGCCGGCGGTGAGGATGGCGCGGGCCTGGTCGCCGTCGAAGGCGCCCTTCTCGCAGAAGACGTCGATCCAACGGGCGTACGGGGCACAGGCATCGAGCATCGCTCCGGTGACCAGGTCCACGTAGCCGGCCGGGTCGTCGGTGTAGTCCGGGGAGACGATGTGGGCGCCGAGGTAGGTGACCTCTTCGGTGTGCTGGGCGGCGATGCGCAGGGCACGGGCCTCGTCCTCGACGGTGAGGCCGTAGCCGGACTTGGTCTCGAAGGTGGTGGTGCCCTGGTGCAGCGCCTCGGCGAGGTAGCGGGTGACGTTGGCGGAGAGTTCGTCGTCGGTGGCGGCGCGGGTGGCGGCGACCGTGGTCCTGATGCCGCCCGCGCTGTAGGGGCGGCCGGACATCCGGGCGTTGAACTCCTCGGTGCGGTCGCCCGCGAACAAGAGGTGGGAGTGGGAGTCGACGAAGCCGGGGATCGCCGCCCGGCCGCCCGCGTCGACGGCGTTGTCAGTGGCGGGTGCTTTGCTTGACTCACCGGTCCAGACGACCCGGTCGCCCTCGATGACGACGGCCGCGTCCCGGATCAGGCCCAGGGGGGAATCCGGGGAGAGGGAGGGGTCGTTGGTGACCAGGCTGGCGATGTTGGTGATGGCGGTCGTCGTCATCGGGAGACTGCTCTCCTTGTGTATCGGCTTGCGGGGCAGCCTGTCGGTGGGCCTGCGGGGCGCCGGTGGGGGCGCCCCGCACGGCGGTCTCCGGGTCGGCGTGCTCAGCGGTGGAGTGCGGCGATGGCCGAGGCCAGCGCTGCGGGGACGTCCTCGACCAGCGTGTGGTGCCCGTCGCGGACGATGTGCCGGCCTGCCACGACTGTGTGCCGCACATCAGCCGCGGAGGCGGCGAATACGGCTGCTTCGGCAGCCAGCCGTGGCACCGGCCCCACTGTTCTGACGGAATCCAGGGCGACGGTCGCCAGGTCGGCGGGTGCACCGGGTTCGATGGTGCCCGCCCGGGGTCGGCCGAGCGCGGCATGTCCGTCGACGGTCGCGGCGCGCAGCAGGGCGGCCGCCGTCCAGTGGCCGCGGGATCGGGTGCGCAGGCGTTCGTTGAGCTCCATCGCACGGGCCTCTTCGAAGAGGTCGATCACGGCATGGCTGTCGCTGCCGAGGGAGAGCGGCGAGCCGGCGCGCTGGAGGGCGACGGCGGGACCGATTCCGTCGGCGAGATCGCGTTCCGTGGTGGGGCACATGCAGGTGCCGGTCGCCGAGGAGCCGAGGAGCGCGATGTCCTCGCCGGTGAGATGGGTGTTGTGGACGCCGGTGGTGCGCGGGCCGAGGACGCCGTGGTCGGCGAGGAGCCGGGTGGGCGTGCAGCCGTGGGCGGCGAGGCAGGCGTCGTTCTCCGCGGTCTGCTCGGAGAGGTGGACATGGAGCGGGGCCTGCCGCTCCTTCGCCCAGGCGGCCACGGTGGCGAGCTGCGTGGCGGGGACGGCGCGCACGGAGTGGATGGCCGCGCCGATCAGGGCGTGGTCGCCGCCCTTGAGGAGACAGGCGCGTTCGGCCCAGGCGTCCGCGGTGGTGTCGGAGAAGCGCAGCTGGTGCTGGTCGAGCTCCTGGTACTGGGTGGGGCGCCGGCCGAATCCGGCGGAGAGATAGGCGGTGTCCAGCAACGTGATCCGGATACCGGCCTCGCCTGCCGCCGCGATCAGGGCCTCGCCCATCGCGTTCGGGTTGCTGTACGGGGTGCCGCCCGGCGCGTGGTGCAGATAGTGGAATTCGCCGACCGCGGTGATGCCGGCCAGGGCCATTTCGGCATACACGGCACGGGCGAGGTCGTAGTACGAATCGGGGGTGAGCCGGGAGGCGATCTGGTACATGGTCTCGCGCCAGGTCCAGAAAGTGCCGGAGCCGACCTGAACGGTGGAGCGAAGGGCGCGGTGGAAGGCGTGCGAGTGGGTGTTGGCGAGCCCGGGAAGAGTGAGCCCGTGCAGCACGGTGGCGCCCGGCGGTGGGATGGCGACGCCGGTGCGGACGCCTGCGATCAGCCCGTCGGAGACGTCCAGGGCGACGCCCGGCTCGGCATGGGTGCCGAGCCAGGCGTGGGACAACCAGTACGTCGCGGTGACGGGCCTGCCCGTCGGCTCCGTTGTCAGCTGCACGCGAGACCTTCCAGTACGTCGGCGAGCGCGGTCACCCCGGCCACGCAGTCGTCCTCGGCGGCGTGCTCGGCCGGCGAGTGCGAGATCCCGGTGGGGTTCCGTACGAACAGCATGGCGGTGGGGACCGAAGCGGACAAAATACCCGCATCGTGTCCGGCGCCGGTACCGAGGACGGGTACGGGCCGTCCCGCGTCGTCGCCGCCCCGGCCGATCAGTATCTTGCCGAGTTCGTCGCGCAGGGCGTGCTCGAACTCCACGACGGGCGTGAAGGACTCCCGTACGACATCGAGGTCGATCCCGGCCCGCTCGGCGTGTTCCCGGGCGGCCCGCTCGATGCCGGTGACCACGGCGTCGAGGCGGTCCTGGTCGGCGGCGCGGGAGTCGAGCCAGCCGCGGACAAGGGAGGGAATGGCGTTGACGCCGTTCGGTTCGACGGTGATCTTGCCGAAGGTGGCGAGGGCGCCGACCAGCTCCGCCTCGCGGCGGGCGGCCAGCACGGTCTCGGCGTATGTGAGCATCGGGTCGCGCCGGTCGGCCAGCCGGGTGGTGCCCGCGTGGTTGGCCTCACCCCGGAAGTCGAACCTCCAGCGCCCGTGCGGCCAGATCGCGGAGGCGATGCCGACCGGGTCGCCGGTGAGGTCGAGGGAGCGCCCCTGCTCGACATGGAGCTCGACGAACGCGCCGATACGGGCGAGCCGTTCGGGGTCGGGGCCGATGGCCTCGGGGTCGTATCCGGCCGCCTCCATGGCCTGCGGCAGCGTGATGCCGTCGCTGTCGCGGAGCCGGTGCGCCGCCTCGACGGTCAGCTGCCCGGCGGCGAGCCGGGAGCCCACGCAGGCGAGCCCGAACCGGGCCCCTTCCTCGTCACCGAAGTTGCTGATGGCCAGGGGTCGGGTGAACACCACTCCCCTGTGGCGGAGTTCGTCGAGCGCGGCGAAGGAGGAGACCACACCGAGCGGCCCGTCGAAGGCGCCGCCGTCCGGTACGGAGTCGAGATGCGATCCGGTGACGACGGCGTCCCCGGCGAGGGGGTCACCCAGCCAGGCCCACTGATTGCCGTTCCGGTCGACCTCGTAGGTGAGCCCGCGCGCCTCGGCCTGCGTCCGGAACCAGGCGCGGCAGTCGGCGTCGGCCCCGGTCCAGGCGTAGCGGCGGTAGCCGCCGCTGTCCCGGTGCCGACCGACCGGCAAGAGCTCCCGCCACATGGCCTGGAAGGACGATGAACCATCCCCCGCCCCAGCGCTTTTCCGGGTCACGGCCCCTCCGTCATCGGCACGCGCACGCCCTTGTCCGCGGCGACCGACTCCGCGATGTCGTACCCGGCGTCGACATGGCGGATGACGCCCATGCCCGGGTCGTTGGTGAGCACCCGCCGGATCTTCTCGCCCGCCAACTTCGTGCCGTCGGCGACGGTCACCTGCCCGGCGTGGATGGAGCGCCCCATCCCGACGCCGCCGCCGTGGTGGAGGGAGACCCAGGAGGCCCCGGACGCCACATTGACCATGGCGTTCAGCAGCGGCCAGTCGGCGATCGCGTCGGACCCGTCGAGCATCGCCTCGGTCTCCCGGTACGGGGAGGCCACGGAGCCGCAGTCCAGGTGGTCGCGCCCGATGGCCAGCGGGGCGGCCAGTTCGCCGGAGGCCACCATGTCGTTGAAGCGCTCGCCGGCCCGGTCGCGCTCGCCGTAGCCGAGCCAGCAGATCCGGGCGGGCAGTCCCTGGAAGTGGACGCGTTCACCGGCCATCTTGATCCAGCGGTGCAGCGACTCGTTCTCCGGGAAGAGTTCGAGCATCGCCTTGTCGGTCTTGTGGATGTCGGACGCCTCGCCGGAGAGCGCGGCCCAGCGGAACGGACCCTTGCCCTCGCAGAAGAGCGGCCGGATGTAAGCGGGCACGAACCCGGGGAAGTCGAACGCACGGTCGTAACCCGCGAGTCGGGCCTCGCCGCGGATCGAGTTGCCGTAGTCGAAGACCTCGGCCCCGGCGTCCATGAAGCCGACCATCGCCTCGACGTGCTTGGCCATCGACTCCCGTGCGCGCTGTGTGAAGTCGGCGGGCTTCTCCGCGGCGTACGCGGCCATGTCGTCGAAGTCGACACCGAGCGGGAGGTACGAGAGCGGGTCGTGCGCACTGGTCTGGTCGGTGACGATGTCGATCGGCGCACCCTCGGCGAGCATCCGCGGCAGCAGTTCCGCCGCGTTGCCCAGCAGGCCGATGGAGAGCGGCTTGCGTGCGTCCCGGGCCTCGGTGGCCAGCTGGAGCGCGTGCTCCAGGGAGTCGGCGCGCACATCCAGGTAGCGGTGCTCGATCCGGCGCTCGATGGCGCGCGGGTCGCAGTCGATACAGATCGCGACGCCGTCGTTCATGGTCACGGCGAGCGGCTGGGCGCCGCCCATGCCGCCGAGTCCGGCGGTCAGGGTGATCGTGCCGGCCAGCGTCCCGTTGAACTTCTTCGCCGCGACGGCGGCGAACGTCTCGTACGTGCCCTGCAGGATGCCCTGCGTACCGATGTAGATCCACGATCCGGCGGTCATCTGGCCGTACATGGTGAGCCCGAGCGCCTCCAGACGGCGGAACTCCTCCCAGTTCGCCCAGTCGCCCACCAGGTTGGAGTTGGCGATCAGTACCCGCGGCGCCCACTCGTGGGTCTGCATGACGCCGACCGGACGCCCGGACTGGACGAGCATCGTCTCGTCCTGCTTGAGCGTCCGCAGCGTGCGCACCATCGCGTCGAACGAGCGCCAGTCGCGGGCCGCCTTGCCCGTGCCGCCGTAGACGACGAGCTTGTCGGGGTGCTCGGCGACCTCGGGGTCGAGG
Source organism: Streptomyces sp. NPDC002958 (assembly GCF_055563255.1). NCBI lineage: Bacteria > Bacillati > Actinomycetota > Actinomycetes > Kitasatosporales > Streptomycetaceae > Streptomyces > Streptomyces sp. NPDC002958. The sequence goes on from NZ_JBVHDS010000006.1 coordinate 68,079, forward strand.
TTGTTCTGCAGCATGCGCAGGGCGGCTTCTTGCTGCCATCCCAGGGTGCTCAGTTCCGTACCGCGCGGCGCCCTTACGGGGCGAGGTCCTGACATGGCGATGCCTCCTCGAGACTGTAAAACTTCTATTCACATCCTGATGGCCTGAATACTCGTAGTCAACAGCCCCTCGCCGACGCCAGGAGGAAACGACGCCCGGCCGTCCCCGCAGAGGGCGCCCCGGCGGGCTTCCCGCGCACCCTCCATACACTCCTCGCGCATGTACCTGTGGAAAATGCCAGAACTGCCACCCGGGGCGGGCACGTTGCGTAGCCTCGGGGTCACAGCCGTACGCCACGTCGGGAGGGAAGTGCGCGTGCCCGGAATCGACGAGTGCCTGCTCGAAGTCATGAGGCTGCCCGGCGCCCGCGGCGCCGCGGTGGTCGACTGGACGAGCGGCCTCGCCCTCGGCGCCATCGGAGAGTCACCCAACGGTGATCACGAGGCCACCGCCGCGGAGACGGCCGAGGTCGCGAGGATGGCGGCCGAGCAGCCCGCCTTCGCGCGGGAGGCCACCGGACCGTCGACCGAGTTACCCGAAGAGGCCGTTACAGGAGCGTCGCCCCCGGTCGAGGACGTCATCGTCACCACCCGCACCGGATACCACATCCTCCATTTCGTCGAGACGGCCTTCGACAGCAGCGTCTTCGTCCATCTGTGGCTCGACCGCGCGGAGGGCAACCTGGCCCTCGCCCGAATACGGCTGGGCGAGATGGCCGAGCGGCTGGTCCTGGCATGAGAGCGACCGCCCCCGCCCCGGTCACGGCGCCCTCCCCCATGCTGCAGCGCCTCGCCGCCGAGCGCGCCACCGGCGCCCTGATACGCGACCGCGGCACGCTCTATCTCGCCGACGGCCAGGTGGTGCACGCCGAGAGCCCGGCGACGCCCGGTATCGACGTCCTGCTCACCACGGGCGGCGCCCTGCACCGCGACGGCTGGTGGGAGGCGGTCGCCAGGGCGGGCGCCGGACAGCGGGTCGGCCGCTATCTGGTGGACAGCGGGCGGGTGCCGGGCGGGGCGCTGGAGCTGTGCCACCTGGGCGCGCTGTACGACGCGGCGTTCTTCGCGCTGTCCCCAACCCGGACCCCGGCCCGCTTCCGCTACGGGGTCTCCCACTGGATCGGCCCCGTCCGTCCCGTCCCCGTCGATGCCGTGCAGCGCGAGACGCTCCGGCGCCGGGAGCTGCTGGAGCGAATCTGGCCCGACGCGGTGACCGACAGCGCACCGCTCGTACGGACGGCCCATCGAGTCGACGCACCCGTTCCGCCGGGCCGGCGCCGGGTGCTCGCTCTCGTGGACGGGGTGCGTACCGCATCGGACATCGCCCAGGAGCTGGGCAGGCCGGCGTTCCACGTCCTGGTCGATCTGCGGCGCCTGGCCGCGACCGGACTGGTCGAAGCGGTACGGGAGACGCCGACCGCGTCCGCCGCCGGCCGGATCGCGCTTCCCGAGGTCACGACCGACCCCGACGTCGCCCTGCTGCGCCGGCTCCGAGACGCATTGGAGGCCTTGTGATACGCGCGCTCAGACAGCGTGCCGGGAGGAGACAGCTGATGGTGCCCGAGGCCGAAGTGCAGGATGTCCTGGCCGAGCTCCAGCGGTTACGGGCCCGGGTCCCGCTCCTCTCCGGCGCCCTGGCGGCCAGCACCGACGGCCTCGTCCTGGCCCATGACACCCCGGGCGTGGAGGCGGAGGGCGTCGCCGCACTGACCGCGGCCGCGCTCGGCGTCGCGATCCGGATGGCGGAGGCGACCGCCCGGGGCCGCTTCCGTGAACTTCTCGTACGGGGCGAGGCCGGCTACATCGCCACGTACGCCGCAGGCTCCTCGGCCGTCCTCACCCTGCTGGCCGAGGACCGGATCAACGTCGGCAGGCTCCATCTGGAGGGCCGCCGGGCCGGCACCCGTATCGGCGAACTGGTCGACACCGCACTGGAACGCGCCGCACACCCGGCGCCCCCGGCCCGCGCCCCCGCGCAGCGCCCCGGGCAGCCCGGCCCGCTGCCGCACCGCACGTAACACCACATGCCCCGGAGACAACCGACGGATCCGGTCACCTCGGCCGGCCAGGAAAGGAAACGAGCACTCATGGCGAACACCGAAGCGTCACTGAAGGAAGCGATGACGTCCATCGAGGGCACCCTCGGTGCCGCCCTCGTCGACTACACCAGCGGAATGGCGCTGGGCACCGTCGGCGGCGGCAAGGAGTTCAATCTGGAGGTCGCGGCCGCGGGCAACACCGACGTCGTACGCGCCAAGCTCCGCACCATGGAACACCTCGGCCTCCAGGACGAGATCGAGGACATCCTGATCACGCTCGGCACCCAGTACCACCTGATCCGGCTGCTCAGGACCCGCGGCAACAGCGGTCTGTTCCTCTACCTGGTGCTGGACTCGAGCCGCGCCAACCTGGCTATGGCCCGTCACCGGCTGAAGCGGATCGAGGCCGAGCTGGAGGTCTGACCGGGCGCGGCCTCAGCGCTGACGCCGCGCCCCGCCGGGCGCGGCGTCACCCGCCATCGGGCCGGTCGTCCGATACCCCTTCACCTTCTTGCCCGCGGGCCGCCCGCGGGTCACCCAGTCGGTCCGCACCCAGTACAGGGCGTCGTCCTGGCGCTCGCGCTGCCCGATCCTGACGGCCTTGATCCAGAGCCCGGCCCCCGCGCCCGCGAGCATCAGACCGCCGGCCCCGGGCAGCAGGAACGCGCTCGCCACCGCTGCCAGGAAGGCCCCGAGCAGCCACCACCGGTGCTTGCGCCGCCAGTTGCGTACGGTCACGGCCCGGTCCTGGAGAAAGTCGGACCGCCCGGCGCGGGTGGCACCCCTGGCCAGTTCCGCGTACCGCCTGCCGCGTACGAGCGCCACCACGGCCGCGGTGATCAGGAACAGCGCCGCTCCGGCCAGCAGCCCGATCCGGGGTCCGGTGAGCCCCGGCACCAGTGCACCGATCAGCGCGGCAAGCAGCCCGGGCCACCACAGCGGCGCGGCTCCGGCCCGTACGATCACGGCCACCCTCGCCAACGACTGCGCTCCGCGCCCCACGTCCGTACCCCTCTCCACAGCGCCCTTCTCCGCAGCGCCTTCCCATCCTTCTGGGCCGGGAGATTAATAGCCTCACATGAGCAATGCCTGAGAATCGACGAGGTTGCAGGGGTCGCCCTCAGTACGTGGTCCTGCTCTCAATACGTGATCCTGCCAGGGCGTCGCCGCCACCCGTCACTCGACGAACAGCCCCCGCGCCGCAGCCCTCGCGTCGAACTCCTCCAGCCGGGCCTGCGCATCGGGCAAATCGTCGCACATCGCCTCCAGCAGCACCCGCCCCAGCAGCATGGGCGCGCACGCGGTGTCGAAGGCGAGCCCGGTGCCGACGGCGGCCGGGATCAGCAAGTCGCTGCACTTGGCGACGGGTGCGAAAGCGGAGTCCGCGACCGACACGACGGTCAGCCCCTGCTCCTGCGCGTACGCGAGGGCGTCCACGACCTCCTTCGGATACCGGGGCAGCGCAAAGCAGATCAGAGCGGTGGCACCCGCCCGCCGCGCGGCGTCGATCCGGTCGTGCAGCATGCTGCCGCCCTCGTCGAGCACCCGGACATCGGGGTGGACCTTGGCCGCGAAGTACCCGAACCCGCGCGCCTGCGAGGAGGCGGCCCGCAGCCCGAGCACCGGCAACGGCCGCGAGGCCGCCAGCAGCCTGCCCGCCCGCTCGACGGGCCCGGGGTCGGCGAGCAGCTCGGCCAGATGCCGCAGATTCTCGATCTCGCCCAGGACGGCCTGCTGGTACTCGTTGTACGCCTCGTCCCGGCCTCCCCGCGCGGGCTCGGCCGGGGCGACCTCCCGCAGGTGCTTGCGGAGCGCCGGATAGCCGTCGAACCCGAGCGCCACGGCGAACCGGGTGACGGACGGCTGGCTGACCCCGGCGAACTCGGCCAGCTCCACACTCGACAGAAACGGAACGTCCCCGGCCCTGCGCACCATCGAGTGCGCGATGCGCCGCTGGGTGGGTGTGAGCCGACGCCCCTCGAAGAGCTGCTGCAACCGTGCGGCCGGGCTGCTCCCGCTCATGCTGTCCCCTCGGTAGATCCGTCGCACCATGGTCCGGCCCGACAAATCCATTCAGCCAGCAAGGCGCCTGCATGTCCATATGCAGCGGCGGCGCACCGAGGAGGGGGATGGCGCCACTGCTCGGGCCCTGGTTCCGGCACCGCCCCGGACGCACGGGGTCCGCCCGGCAGGGCTGAGGGCCGCACCCCGATGAACTGAAGGCTGCGACCGGCCACACTGCTCTTCGGTGCCCTCGCGCATGGATGTATCGCGGGGACCGCCGCACCCCCGGTTGCCCAGGGGGCGGGACGACGGCGGTCCCGCTCCTTCTCCCACCCCCCATTTGCCGGTCGGTCTAAGCCGGTGCTGCGCGTACGTGTCGCGCCCGTACCGTTTTCGCGAAGCCCGGCCTCCCGGACCCGTTACGGCTTGCCGGCCGCCGCGTCCCTGGCGAGGAACGCCAGCAGGTCCTGCCTGCTCACCACGCCCTTCGGCTTGCCCTCCACCAGCACGATCGCCGCGTCCGCCGCGTTCGTGCCGCCGAGCACCGCCATCAGGTCCTCGACCGGTTCGCCGGAGCCGACCTGCGGCAGCGGCGGCGACATGTGCTTCTCCAGCGGATCGGAGAGCGAGGCGCGCTGAGCGAACAGGGCGTTCAGCAGCTCCCGCTCCACGACCGAACCGATGACCTCGGCGGCCATCACGTCCGGGTGGCCCGCGCCCGGCTTCACGATCGGCATCTGCGAGACGCCGTACTCGCGCAGGACGTCGATCGCCTCGCCGACGGTCTCCTCGGGGTGCATGTGGACGAGCGTCGGGATCGGGCCGTCCTTGTGGTCGAGCACGTCCCCGACGCGCGCGGACGGGCCGGTGCCCTCCAGGAAGCCGTAGTCGGCCATCCACTCATCGTTGAAGATCTTGCTCAGATAGCCGCGGCCGCTGTCGGGCAGCAGGACGACGACCACGTCGTTTGGGCCCAGGCGTTTCGCGACCTCCAGGGCGGCGACGACCGCCATGCCGCAGGAGCCGCCGACCAGCAGGCCCTCCTCCTTGGCGAGGCGCCGGGTCATCTGGAAGGAGTCCTTGTCGGACACGGCGACGATCTCGTCCGTGACCGTACGGTCGTACGCGCTCGGCCAGAAGTCCTCGCCGACGCCCTCGACGAGATACGGACGCCCGGAGCCGCCGGAGTAGACCGAGCCCTCCGGGTCCGCGCCGACGACCTTGACCTCGCCGCCGCTGATCTCCTTCAGATAGCGGCCGGTGCCGCTGATCGTGCCGCCGGTGCCGACGCCCGCGACGAAGTGGGTGATCTTCCCGTCCGTCTGCTCCCACAGCTCGGGACCGGTGGTCTCGTAGTGGGAGCGCGGGTTGTTCGGGTTGGAGTACTGGTCGGGCTTCCAGGCTCCCGGTGTCTCGCGGACCAGCCGGTCGGAGACGTTGTAGTACGAGTCGGGGTGCTCGGGGTCAACGGCCGTCGGGCAGACGACGACCTCGGCACCGTAGGCGCGCAGCACATTGATCTTGTCCGTGGACACCTTGTCCGGGCAGACGAAGATGCACTTGTACCCCTTCTGCTGGGCGACGATCGCCAGGCCGACGCCCGTGTTTCCACTGGTCGGCTCGACGATTGTGCCGCCGGGCTGCAGCTCGCCGCTCTGTTCGGCGGCCTCGATCATGCGCAGGGCGATGCGGTCCTTGACCGAACCACCGGGGTTGAAGTACTCGACCTTGGCCAGGACCGTCGCCTGGATGCCGGCCGTCACACTGTGCAGCCTCACCAGCGGGGTATTGCCTACGAGACTGATCATCGAATCGTGGAATTGCACCGTGTACTCCGGAGTCTCCGAGATGGTGCGGCAAGCGTATGCGTACGGGCGCGAGATTGGGCGAAGCGATTGAGCGACGGTCACTGCGGGGCAGTTAGCTGTATGTACGGCGGTACGGCAACGAGGAGGTGGACCGGACTGTGTCGAGGGCAAGGGTGGCACGGCGGATCGCGGCGGGCGCGGCCTACGGCGGCGGCAGCATCGGGCTGCTCGGCGCAGCGGCGGTAGGCGTACTGCTGGCGGAGGTCCAGCTGGCGAAACGGCAGGTGGGCGGCGGTATCGCACCGGTTCCGCCGAGCGCGGACGGGCGGTACGGGGTGGCGTTCACCGGTCCTGCGGAACCGTTGCGACTGGGGTTGCTGGGTGACTCGACGGCGGCCGGGCAGGGGGTGCGCCGGGCCGGGCAGACACCGGGGGCGCTGCTCGCCTCGGGGCTCGCGGCGGTGTCCGAGCGGCCGGTGGATCTGCGCAATGTGGCGCAGCCGGGCGCCCGGTCGGACGATCTGGAACGGCAGGTCTCGCTGCTGCTCGCCGACACGTCATGTACGCCCGACGTCTGCGTGATCATGATCGGGGCGAACGATGTGACGCACCGGATGCCCGCCACCCAGTCGGTGCGCTGCCTGACCACCGCGGTGCGCAGGCTGCGTACGGCGGGTGCGGAGGTGGTGGTCGGCACATGCCCGGATCTCGGCACGATCGAGCCGGTCTACCAGCCACTGCGCTGGCTGGCCCGGCGGGTGAGCCGGCAGCTGGCAGCGGCACAGACGATCGGTTCGGTGGAGCAGGGCGGGCGCACGGTGTCGCTGGGCGACCTGCTGGGACCGGAGTTCGAAGCGAATCCGCGGGAGCTGTTCGGGCCTGACAACTACCACCCGTCGGCGGAGGGGTACGCCACGGCGGCGATGGCGGTCCTGCCCACGCTCTGTGCGGTGCTGGGGCTGTGGCCGGAGTCCGACCGTCTGGACGGGGCCCGGCGCGAGGACATGCTGCCGGTGGCCAAGGCAGCCTCCCAGGCGGCCAGGGAGGCCGGTACGGAGGTCACGGGGGCCCGGGCACCCTGGGCGCTCCTCAAGCACCGCAGGCGGCGGCGTCTTCCCGCGGCCACGGAGCCCCATCCGCACCCGGAGACGCACGAGGAGCCGCAGGCGCACCCGGAGACGCACGAGGAGCCGCAGGCGCACCCGGAGACGCAGGGGGATTCGCGGGGGGTCGCGCACGAGGAACCGCAGAGGGTCGCGCACGAGGAACCGCAGGGGGCCGCGCACGAGGAGCCACGCAAGGAGCTACTGGGGGACTCGCACGGGGATCCGTACGGAGAGTCCTACGGGGAGTCGCGCAACCTCCCCGCCAATTGATCGACTGAGCGGTCGCTTAGAAAAGAGGTCGGCGTCACATGCGCTGCCCGGTGACCCAGCACCTACGTACAGGTAACTTCCCATTCAGCACCTGCCAGAACCCGCCTTCCAGCCCTCATGGAGCCGCGTGATGCCCGAAGCCGTGATCGTCTCTGCTGCCCGTTCCCCCATCGGCCGGGCCTTCAAGGGTTCGCTGAAGGACCTGCGCGCGGACGACCTGACCGCCACGATCATCCAGACCGCACTGGCCAAGGTTCCCGAGCTGGACCCGAAGGACATCGACGACCTGATGCTCGGCTGCGGCCTCCCCGGCGGCGAGCAGGGCAACAACCTGGGCCGCATCATCGCCGTACGGATGGGCATGGACCACCTTCCCGGCTGTACGGTCACCCGCTACTGCTCGTCCTCCCTCCAGACCAGCCGGATGGCGCTGCACGCCATCAAGGCAGGCGAGGGCGACGTCTTCATCTCGGCCGGTGTCGAGATGGTGTCCCGCTTCGTGAAGGGCAACTCCGACAGCCTGCCGGACACGCACAACCCGCTGTTCGCCGACGCCGAGGCCCGCACCGCGGCCCGCGCCGAGCAGGAGGGCGCCGACTGGCACGACCCGCGCGAGGACGGCCTGGTCCCGGACGCGTACATCGCGATGGGGCAGACCGCGGAGAACCTGGCCCGGTTCAAGGGCGTCACCCGCCAGGACATGGACGAGTTCGGCGTCCGCTCGCAGAACCTCGCCGAGGAAGCCATCAAGAACGGCTTCTGGGAGCGCGAGATCACCCCGGTCACCACCCCGGACGGCACGGTCGTCTCGAAGGACGACGGCCCGCGCGCGGGCGTCACCCTGGAGGGCGTGCAGGGCCTGAAGCCGGTCTTCCGCCCCGACGGCCTGGTCACCGCGGGCAACTGCTGCCCGCTCAACGACGGCGCCGCCGCGCTCGTGATCATGTCCGACACCAAGGCGCGCGAGCTGGGCCTGACCCCGCTGGCCCGGATCGTCTCGACCGGTGTCTCCGGCCTCTCCCCCGAGATCATGGGGTACGGACCGGTGGAGGCCAGCAAGCAGGCGCTGAAGCGTGCCGGGCTGACCATCAACGACATCGACCTGGCCGAGATCAACGAGGCGTTCGCCGCCCAGGTGATCCCCTCCTACCGCGACCTCGGCCTCCCCCTGGAGAAGGTCAACGTCAACGGCGGCGCCATCGCCGTCGGCCACCCCTTCGGCATGACCGGCGCCCGGATCACCGGCACGCTGATCAACAGCCTCCAGTTCCACGACAAGCAGTTCGGCCTGGAGACCATGTGCGTGGGCGGCGGTCAGGGCATGGCAATGGTCATCGAGCGGCTGAGCTGAGCTGTAGCGGAGGGTAGGGGCCGCCTGAGGTACGAAGGCGGCACCTGCCCGCAGCGAAAGCGAAGCGAACGCGACCACAAACCCGAGCGGCTGAGCTGAGCTGAGCTGTAGCGGAGGGTAGGAGTCGCCTGAGGCGTCAGCCCAGTAACCGGCCTGGAACGTGGCCGGGAACGGCCACGTCCCAGGCCGGTTCCGAGCCCCGACCGTGACCGAATCTCCCCCAGGATGTGACCTATCTCCTGGGGGAGAGCCATTCCCGCAGGTCACACCCATACCAGGGTTAAACCCCAGGCCCAATTACCTGTCCAATTCGTGACGTAATGCACTGACACCGGGCGCAGGCGGAGGACAAGCTGAGGTAGGAAGTCGGGGGATCGATTGAAACCGGGAGTATGTCAGTGAGCGCCATGCCTCTTGCCCTGTTGCTGACCACCGTCGCCGCCACGGCCGTCGGCGCCGCTGCTCTGCACGCTGCTCACGGGCTGCGCAAGCAGATCACGGCCCTTCGTGCGGAGCTGACCGCGGTCCGTGTCCATGGTGCCGCCGTGCCCGCCCAGAGCCGCAACGACCTCACCCCAGCCGCGGAGATACGCGCGGCCGTGGCCGAAGCGCTGGCCGAGGAGCGGGAGCGCGAGCTCGCCGAGGCCCGCGCCTTCTGGGCCTCCCAGGAAGCGCGCGATGCCGCCGACGCCCCGTCCTTGCTGGGCGGTCTGGCCGGGATCGGCGAGGACGCGCCGTTCTTCATGCCGCGCCAGGCCGACTTCGCGGGTCTGGAGGCGATGGACCTCGACGCCACCGAGGCGCTCGAAGAGCTGACGGAGCTGACGGAGCTGGCGGAGCTGGCGGACATGACCGAGCCGCCCGAGGCGGCCGAGTTCACCGAGGACTCCCCCGAGCTGGCCGCGGCCCGCCGCCGTCACCCCTCGCACCCCGACTTCGTACCGGTGCAGACCCCGGTCGTCACCGACCACGAGCGCACCGTGAACCGCCTCGAAGAGCTCGCCGACAGCCGTACGGAACTCGCCGATGTGCGCCCCGGCCCGCTCGGCACCCTCGACGTCTATGTCTTCGCCGACGGCACCACGCTCTGCATGACCCCCGGTCACCGCGAGACGGCCGAGCGCCTGGCCGAGGCGCTGCTCGCGGGGGAGCACCCGGTCCTGCTGGGCGGCTCCGGTGTCTCCGGCGCGTACGCCCTGACCTTCTCCTGCGGCAAGGAGAGCGTCTACATCCTCGCCGACCGCGTCATCGCCTCGTTCTAGCCCCCGGGGCATCCGGGCAGAGCGGCTCCCGCCGGCCGCCGCCCCCGGGACGCACCACAGCCCACCCCGCCACCCCGCCACCCCGCCGCTACGCGAACGCCCGCGCAGCCGCCTCCGCCACGAATTGCACGGCCTCGTCCAGCTCAGCCGACGGGGCCGTTTCCAGTGCCACCGCCAAGTCACGACCCGCCACGGCGAGTTGGTCGCCGATCGCGAAGATACCGGCGTCCGACATGATCCGCGGCTCCCGGTCCGGCGCCTCGATGCGCTGGGCCCGCAGGGCCAATTCCCTGGCCGTCGCCAGCCCTTCGGCAGCCGCTCCACGCTGGAGACGGCTCTGTGGGGCGGCGCGCAGCCGGTCGGCGAATCGGTCCACGGCGGTGATCAGCGGGGTCGTATCGAGCACTCCGCGACCCTACGCGCCCTCCCGGGATGGTTACCAATGGGCCGATGCCCAGGCACGGTGTCGGGAAGGACCAGCAACGCGCTATGCGTCGGAGGCGCCGAAGGCGCTGAGTACGGCCTCAGAAGGGCCGCGCGCAAGCTGCTCCAGGCACGCGTGAGAAACGAACGGGCCCGCAGGCAGTGCCTGCGGGCCCGTTCCGTCACCCGTTGCGGGTCTGTGCGTCAGTCGTCGCCGCTGAGGAGCGAGAACAGACGCAGCATCTCCAGGTAGATCCACACCAGGGTCATGGTGAGGCCGAAGGCCGCCAGCCAAGACTCCTCGCGCGGGGCGCCGAACGCGATGCCGTCCTCGACCTGCTTGAAGTCCAGGGCCAGGAAGCACGCACCGAGGATGACCCCGATGACGCCGAAGAGAATGCCGAGGCCACCGCTGCGGAGGCCCAGCCCGTCACCGCCGCCGAAGACGGCGAACAGCAGGTTGACCATCATCAGGAGCATGAAGCCAATGGCGGCGGCCATCACGAAGCCGTAGAAGCGGCGGGTGACACGGATCCAGCGCATCTTGTATGCGAGGAGCACGCCGGCGAAGACACACATGGTGCCCATCACCGCCTGCATCACGACGCCCGGCGCGATGTACGTGCTGACCGCGCTGGAGATCACTCCGAGGAAGACACCCTCGAAGGCCGCGTACGAGACGATCAGCGCCGGAACCGGCTTGCGCTTGAAGGACTGGACGAGCGACAGGACGAACGCCACCAGGGCGGCGCCGATCGCGATGCCGTAGGACTTGCCGAGGTTGGCCTCGTCGACCGGCAGCAGGGCCCAGGAGAGCACGGCGCCGAGCACCACGGTGCCCAGCGTGATCGCCGTGCGCGTGACGACATCGTCGATCGTCATCGCACCGGAACGCGCCGGGGCCTGTGGAACGCCGTACTGGGTGTCCTGCTGGGCGTAGGGGTTGGTGGCGTACGGGTTGGCGGCGGTGCCCTGCGCGTACGGGTTGGCGCCCGCTGCGGGGGCCCCGGCCTGCGGCGCCGCGTTGAAGCCCGCATATCCGTTGTCGCGGCTGAAGCCCCGTCGCGAGAAGACCGGGTTGCTGCTCCTCATCTCACTCCTCCATGGCCACCCTGCGTGGCCTTCCCACAAGAGTAATGGGTAGGCAAAAGAATCAGACTCGTGCTTGGGGAGGATCTTTTCGAAACCGATACCCGAAGCACCGCCCGCCCGAAAGCCCGAGCCGGTCGCCCACACTCCCCATGCACACACCCGAACGAGTGATTACCGGCCGGGGTGGTAGGGACTGACTGCCCTCTGGGGTCCTGAAGACGTGCTCGCGGCATGGCGGTGACGGCGTCATGGCTACGCGGGCTGCGTCAGGTCCTTGGCCATGAACACTCGGCTCGTACCGGACGGATCAGAACAGCCGGCTCTGCCGGAACGGGTCCGTCGAGGGCGGCCCACTGGAGCAGTGGGCCGGCCCGAGCCCCGCCGTCCCCCCACGTGACCGAGCCCACCCCCCACGCCGTCGGAACTCCCGCGACAATGAACACGTGATCACTTCGCCGCTACGGAGCACCCACCGCCGCGCCGAGCACGCAGCGACGCCGTACGTCGACCTGTCGCGCGCCGAGTGGAGCGCTCTGCGCGACAAGACGCCGTTGCCGCTGACCGCCGACGAGGTGGAGCAACTGCGCGGGCTCGGGGACGTCATCGACCTCGACGAGGTACGGGACGTCTACCTGCCGCTCTCCCGGCTCCTCAACCTCTATGTCCAGGCCACCTCGGGTCTGCGCGGCGCTCTGAACACCTTCCTCGGGGACGCGGGCAACGGGCACGGCGCGCAGCGCGGCACCCCGTTCGTCATAGGGGTCGCGGGCAGTGTCGCGGTCGGCAAGTCCACCACTGCCCGTATCCTCCAGGCGCTGCTGGCCCGCTGGCCCGAGCATCCCCGGGTGGAGCTCGTCACCACGGACGGGTTCCTGCTGCCGATGAAGGAACTCCGGGCGCGCGGGCTGATGTCGCGCAAGGGGTTCCCCGAGTCGTACGACCGGCGGGCCCTGACCCGTTTCGTCGCCGACATCAAGGCGGGCAAGGACGAGGTGACGGCGCCCGTCTACTCGCATCTGATCTACGACATCGTGCCGGGCGAGCGGCTCACCGTACGCCGCCCCGACATCCTGATCGTCGAGGGGCTCAACGTGCTGCAGCCCGCGCTGCCGGGCAAGGACGGGCGGACCAGGGTCGGGCTCGCCGACTACTTCGACTTCAGTGTGTACGTGGACGCGCGGACCGAGGACATCGAGACCTGGTATCTCAACCGGTTCCGCACACTGCGCGAGACGGCGTTCCAGAACCCGTTCTCGTACTTCCGCACCTACACCCAGGTCTCCGAGGAGGAGGCGATGGAGTACGCGGCGACGATGTGGCGGACCATCAACAAGCCCAATCTGGTGGAGAACGTCGCTCCTACCCGGGGCCGTGCCACTCTGGTGCTGCGCAAGGGGCCGGACCACAAGGTCCAGCGGCTGTCCCTGCGCAAGCTCTGAACCTCTGACGCCTGCCGTAGCCCTTCACCGAGGAGCCCGTCGCTTGCTGCATCTGCGCCTGATCGTCCCCGCCGACCGTACGGACGAGGTGGTGCGCCTGATGGAAGACACCGTCGGTACGACGCATCTCGTGGTGATGTCCGGAGTCGCCCGTAACCCGGCGGGTGACGTGGTGCTGTGCGATGTGGCCCGCGAGGCGGGCGACGAGCTGATCTCCGCGCTGCGCAGGCTCGGTATCGACAAGTCCGGTTCGATCACCGTCGAGAACATGGACCTCATGCTCTCCGTGCACGCCGACAGAGCCGAGGACGAGGCGCCGGGCGAGGGCGCGGACGCGGTGCTGTGGGAGGAGCTGACGGACGCGACCCACGAGGAGTCGACGTTCAGCGTCACCTATGTGGCGTTCCTCGCGGTCGCGACGATGCTCGCCGCCTGCGGTGTGATGCTCGACAACGCGATCCTTATCGTGGGCGCGATGGCGGTCGGCCCGGAGTTCGGACCGCTGGCCGGGATCTCCACGGCCCTGGTGCAGCGCGCTCCGCGTCTGGTGTGGCGGTCGCTGGTGGCCCTGATCGGCGGCTTCGCCGTCGCGATGTTACTGACGGCGGGGTTCGCCTGGCTGATGGACGCCTTCGGGCTGTTCAACCGCTCGATGATCGAGGCCGCCCGGCCCAACACGGCGTTCATCTGGCAGCCGGACTGGATGTCGTTCGTGGTGGCGTTCCTGGCCGGGATCGGCGGGACGCTCTCGCTCACCTCGGCGAAGTCCGGGGCACTGATCGGGGTCGCCATCTCGGTGACGACGGTACCGGCCGCGGCCAATGCGGCGGTCGCGTTCAGCTACAGCGACTACGGGCAGATGTCGGGCTCCACGGCCCAACTGCTCGCGAACCTCGGCGGGATCGTGGTCGCGGGGACGCTGACGCTGCTGGTCCAGAAGGCCCTGTGGGCGGCACACCACCGCCGGACGGGCCGTGTTGCGAGCCCGGCCGGCGAATAGCGCCGACAGGCTCGGTGCGAACGGGGAGGCGCACCCTGGTGCGGAGCTGTGCCGCCTCGGCACAGCACGGCCGAGAACGGAGCCACGGGGCTTGCGCTCTCAGCCGATTCCAGCGAGCTCCACGTCGCCCTGTCGTCTGCCGGTGCGATATCGACGGTCAGCACCAGCCCACTGACCGAGACCGGCCGGTACCCGGCCGGTGCGGGTACCTCGCCCAGGAACAACGTGATCCGGCTGTCACGCTCCGGGGCGTGTTTCAAAAGTCGCCGTCCACCCAGAGGGCGGGCGGGGCCTTCGAAAGACGCCCTGGTCCCTCGCCCGGCACGCTTTGCCCCGTCGCGTCGTCCAGCACGCCCGCACTGGACGACGCTCCTTCCGGGCGGACGCCGCCGGTCACGGCACTAGCCGAGCGCGGACTTCACCACATCGGCCAGCCGCTCGGCGACCGCCCGTGCCTGCTCGATGTCGGCCGCCTCGACCATGACCCGTACCAGGGGCTCCGTGCCCGACTGGCGCAGCAGCACGCGCCCGGTGGAGCCCAGCTCGCGCTCGGCCTCGGCAACCGCAGCGGCCAGCTCCGGGGAGGTCCCGACCCGGGACTTGTCGACGTCGGGGACGTTGATCAGCAGCTGGGGCAGCCGCTGCATGACTCCGGCCAGCTCGGCGAGCGTACGGCCGGTGGCGGCGACCCGGGCCGCCAGCAGCAGGCCGGTCAGCGTGCCGTCGCCGGTCGTGGCGTGGTCCAGGACGATGACATGGCCGGACTGCTCGCCGCCCAGCGCGTAGCCCTCGGCCTTCATCGACTCCAGTACGTAACGGTCGCCGACGGCGGTCTGGACGAGCTGGATGCCCTCCCGCTCCATCGCGATCTTGAAGCCGAGGTTGGACATGACCGTGCCGACCACGGTGTCCTTGCGCAACTGCCCGGCCTCGCGCATGGCGAGGGCGAGTACGGCCAGGATCTGGTCGCCGTCGACCTCCGCGCCCGCGGCGTCCACAGCGAGGCAGCGGTCGGCGTCGCCGTCGTGCGCGATGCCGAAGTCGGCGCCGTGCTCGACGACTGCGGCCTTCAGCAGATCCAGGTGGGTGGAGCCGCAGCCGTCGTTGATGTTCAGACCGTCCGGATCGGCACCGATCGTGATCACCTCGGCGCCGGCCCGCGCGAAGGCCTCGGGCGAGACCCGGGAGGCCGCGCCGTGTGCCTCGTCGAGGACGACCTTCAGCCCGTCGAGCCGGTTCGGGAGGACGGCGACGAGGTGGGCGACGTACCGGTCGAAGCCCTCGGCGTAGTCGGTGACCCGGCCCACCCCGGCGCCTGTCGGACGCGCCCAGGGCTCACCGGTGCGGTGCTGCTCGTAGACCGTCTCGATCCGGTCCTCCAGCTCGTCGGCGAGCTTGTGTCCGCCGCGGGCGACGAACTTGATGCCGTTGTCCGGCATGGCGTTGTGGCTGGCGGAGAGCATCACGCCGAGGTCGGCGCCCAGCGCGCCGGTGAGGTACGCCACCGCGGGGGTGGGCAGCACACCGACCCGCAGGACGTCCACGCCCGCGCTGGCGAGGCCTGCCACGACGGCGGCCTCCAGGAACTCTCCGGACGCACGTGGGTCGCGCCCCACCACGGCTGTCGGCCGATGCCCCTCAAAGGTGCCCGCCTCGGCAAGCACATGCGCCGCAGCGACCGACAGACCGAGCGCGAGCTCAGCCGTCAGATCCGCATTGGCGACACCACGCACACCGTCCGTGCCGAAGAGTCGTCCCACTGGTGTCCTCCGAAGATGCTCCGAAACCGCAAACCAAACCAACACAAAGCAAACCAAAGCAAAGCGATACAGCAATACGGTGCGCACAACGTGGCACAACGCGGCGCCAGTCGACGCAACGCGACGCAACGCAAGCGTATGAACGCCTTATGCCGTTATACGCCCGGGGGTGCCGATATACGAACGCCCCGGCCAGCACAAGATGTGCCGCCGGGGCGAACGTGTAAAGCAGATGAGCAGGCGGTTTAGCGCTTGCTGTACTGCGGGGCCTTACGGGCCTTCTTGAGACCGGCCTTCTTGCGCTCGACCGCACGGTCGTCGCGGGAGAGGAAGCCGGCCTTCTTCAGCGGGGCGCGGTTGTTGTCCACGTCCGCCTCGTTCAGCGCACGGGCCACACCGAGGCGCAGGGCGCCGGCCTGACCGGAGACGCCGCCACCCGAGATGCGGGCGATGACGTCGTAGCGGTTGTCGAGCTCGAGCACCTTGAAGGGCTCGTTGACTTCCTGCTGGTGCACCTTGTTGGGGAAGTAGTCCTCAAGGGTGCGACCGTTGATCTTCCACTTGCCGGTGCCCGGAACGATCCGGACGCGGGCGATGGCGTTCTTCCGACGGCCAAGGCCGGCGGCGGGCTGCGGGTCGCCGAAGCGGGAAGCCAGCGACTCGCTGGTGTACTCGCCCTCGACGGGAACCTCGGACTCGAAGGTGGTCACCTCGGCGAAGACCTCTTCGCCCTCGGTGCCCTCGACGGGGTTCTCAACAGTGGTCTCGGCCACGATTCTCCTCAGATCTTTCTTTTGGTCTTAGGGGGAGGCCGGAACTACTGCGCGACCTGGGTGATCTCGAACGGGACCGGCTGCTGAGCAGCGTGCGGGTGCTGGTCGCCCGCGTAGACCTTGAGCTTCGAGAGCATCTGACGGCCCAGGCTGTTCTTGGGGATCATGCCCTTGATGGCCTTCTCGACAGCCTTCTCGGGGCTCTTGGCGAGCAGCTCGTCGTAACGGACGGAGCGGAGACCACCCGGGAACCCGGAGTGGCGGTACGCCATCTTCTGGGTCTTCTTGTTGCCGGAGAGGTGAACCTTCTCGGCGTTGATGATGATGACGAAGTCGCCCATGTCCATGTGGGGGGCGTAGATCGCCTTGTGCTTGCCGCGGAGGAGGTTCGCGGCCGTGGTGGCCAGACGACCCAGGACGATGTCCTGCGCGTCAATGATGTGCCACTGGCGCGTCACATCGCCGGGCTTGGGGCTGTACGTACGCACTTCGTAGCCTTCGCTTCTTCAGTGGATGGGGTCCAGACACATGGCACCTCTGAAGCGATCATGCAGCTGGGGCTCACAATGCCGGGGACGCTGCCCGTATGCGAGCCACTGGTGACTGCTCCAGAGAACCTACGTAAGGGCCCTACGCGTGAGAACGACGAAGCCAATACGCATAACAATCGACGAGACTACCCGCCCCGCCCCGGACGGGTCAAAACGCGTGGCCCTCGGGCGGGCGGCAGCGGGGTTCCCCGGCCTGGCCGGCCCCGCTGCCGGGGGTTCCGTCCTCAATCGCCAGACGGGCTGGTTGGTGCGGGTTCCCCGCTGGGGTGCGCCTTGGGCCGTCGTGCGGGGGTCCGGGGTCCCTCCGGGAAGACTCCCCGGAGGGGCACCACCCCCACCCACACGGACAAGGCGCACCCCGGACCGTGGAGCAACCGCGTCACCGGGCCCGTTCCACCCTCCGCTCGTCCCACACCGGCTCCGTCGTCTCCCGTACGAAACCGTCCGAGCCGAACACCAGATACCGGTCGAAGGACTTCGCGAACCACCGGTCGTGCGTGACGGCCATCACCGTGCCGTCATACGCCTCCAGCCCATCCTGCAGGGCCTCCGCCGACTCCAGGTCCAGGTTGTCCGTCGGCTCGTCCAGCAGCAGCGCGGTCGTGCCAGCCAGCTCCAGGAGCAGGATCTGGAACCGCGCCTGCTGCCCGCCGGACAGCTTCTCGAACGGCTGATCGCCCTGCCGCTCCAGCTCGTACCGCCGCAGTACGGACATCGCCCCGCCCCGGTCCTTGGCGTACTCGGTCCACAGGATCTCGACGAGCGTGTGTCCCAGCAGCTCGGGATGGGCGTGCGTCTGCGCGAAGTGCCCCGGTACGACGCGCGCCCCGAGCTTCCACTCCCCCGTGTGCGCCACCGGCTCGCCCGCGAGCAGCCGCAGGAAGTGCGACTTCCCGGAGCCGTTCGAGCCGAGGACGGCGACCCGCTCCCCGTAGAAGATCTCCAGGTCGAACGGCTTCATCAGCCCGGTCAGCTCAAGATTCTCGCAGGTCACCGCCCGCACGCCGGTCCGGCCGCCACGCAGCCGCATCGTGATGTCCTGCTCGCGCGGCGGCTCCGGCGGCGGTCCCGCGTCCTCGAACCTCTTGAAGCGGGTCTGCATCGCCCGGTAGCGGGACGCCATGTCGGGGCTGATCGCGGCCTGCTGCCGCAGCCGGTGCACCAGCGCCTTCAGCCGGGCGTGCTCCTCCTCCCAGCGCCGCAGCAGTTCCTCGAACCGGGCGAACCGGTCCTTGCGGGCCTGGTGGTACGTATCGAAGCCGGCGCCGTGCACCCACACATCGCTGCCCGCCGGACTCGGCTCCACGCTGACGATCTTCTCGGCGGCCCTGGACAGCAGCTCCCGGTCGTGGGAGACGAAGAGCACCGTCTTACGGGTCTCCTTCAGCCTCTCCTCCAGCCACCGCTTGCCGGGGACGTCCAGATAGTTGTCCGGCTCGTCGAGCAGCAACACCTCGTCGGGCCCACGCAGCAGCGCCTCCAGCACCAGCCGCTTCTGCTCACCACCGGACAGCGTGCGCACCTCGCGCCACTGCGCCTTCTCGTACGGGACGCCGAGCGCGGCCATGGTGCACATGTCCCACACGGTCTCGGCCTCGTACCCGCGGGCCTCCGCCCAGTCGCTCAGGGCCTGCGCGTACTTCATCTGCGCGGCCTCGTCGTCAACGGTGAGGATCAGCTCCTCAGCCCTGTCGACCGCCAGAGCCGCCTCCCGGATACGGGGCTGGGCCACGGAGACCAGCAGGTCCCGGACCGTACGTTCGTCCCGCACGGAGCCCACGAACTGCCGCATCACCCCGAGCCCGCCGCTCACCGACACGGAACCGCCGTGCGGCTGGAGCTCCCCGGCGAGCAGCCTCAGCAACGTCGTCTTACCGGCACCGTTCGCCCCCACGAGGGCGACCACGGCCCCGTCCGCGACCCGGAACGAAGCATCGCCGAGCAGCACCCGCCCATCCGGTAGGTAGTACTCCAGATGGCCCGCTTCAAGATGTCCCATGCACAGCATTGTCACGGGCCACGAAGCCCTGGCCCAACCGGTTTACGTTCCGTCTAGGATTCGCCGCATGAGCTTTGGGCAAGGGGAACCCTCCTGGGGGCCCGGGGGCACACAGACTCCGGACTGGGCAGCACTGGCCGACGAGTCCGCCGCGCGCAGCCGCCGCAAGAAGTGGCTGCTGATCGGCGGCGGCGTGCTCGCCACCGCGGCGGTCGGCGCGATCGTGGCCACGGCGGTCATCTCGACCACCAACAGCAACAGCTCCACCGGCTCCGGCAAGAACGCGAGCGAGCTGCCGGCACCCACCGACCTGCCGGACAACACCGCCGAGCCCGAGCCGTCCTTCTCCTCGGTGGCACCACCACCGCCGCCGGACCCGAAGGACTACATATCCGACGCGCAGAAGGACAAAGCGCCGATCACCGTCGACGCGTTCTTCCCCGGCAAGCAGCTGACGATGGGCGACCGCGTCTACAGCAAGGGCGCGACGCAGCAGACGAAGAACTGCGCCGCGACCACCAAGGGCGCACTCGGCTCGATCCTCACCGGCAACGGCTGCGACCAGGTCATCCGGGCCACGTACAGCAAGGACGGCGTCGCCGTCACCATCGGCCTCGCGGTCTTCGGGACGGAGGCGCAGGCCAAGAAGGCGGCCCAGCAGTCGAGCGGCAGCATCGCCACACTGAGCGGTGCGGGCGTGCCGGCCTTCTGCCCCGCCGGATCGGTGTGCCGCCTTACCGCCAACTCCTACGGCCGCTACGCCTACTTCACCATCAGCGGGTTCACCAGCGGCAAGAACGTCACCGCGGCCGACAAGAACGTCTACGCCACCGGTGACGACCTGACGAACTTCACGTTCCGCCAGATCCGCCACCGCGGCGAACTCCAGGCCTCGGCGGCGGCCACCGCCCCCAGCAGCTGACCGGGTCCTGGCGACGCCGGGCGCACGGCGGAGCGGCAGCGGCCCCGGAATGATTTCGTCGACGCCTCCGAGCCCACCTGTGTAGGGTCTGCGAGTCCGATGTGACGGAATTGCGCGCGACTGAAGGCGTGGGTGGCATGGCGGTCAAGGTCACGGTGGTGGTCCCGACGTACAACTCGGGAAGCCACATCGAAGCACTGGTCGATTCGATGCTGCGGCAGACGCTGCCGGCGGACGAGTTCGAGGTGCTCTTCGTCGACGACGGCTCGACCGACGACACGCCCTCGCGCCTGGAGGCCCTGGTCGCCGAGCACGACCACTTCCGGATGACCCGCATCCCGAACTCGGGGTGGCCGGGCAGGCCCCGCAACATCGGCGTCGATCAGGCCAACGGTGAGTATGTCCAGTTCGCCGACCACGACGACCGCCTGGCGCCCGAAGCCCTTGAGCGGCTCTACGCCATGGCGGAGCGCAACGGCTCCGACATCGTCATCGGAAAGGTCGCGAGCAACTTCCGCAGCCGCGGGATTCCCTACGGGCTGATGAGCCGGACCCGTGAGTCCTGCACCGTCTGGAACGCGCCGCTGATCGACAGCCTGACGCCGCACAAGATGTTCCGCACCGCATTCCTGCGGGAGTACGGCATCGTGCACCCCGAAGGTCCCTGGATTCTGGAGGACCAGCTCTTCATGGTCCGCTCCTATCTCAAGGCGTCCGTCGTCTCGGTGGTCGGCGACTACGTCACGTACTCGTACTGGGCGCGCGAGGACGAGGAGAACGCCGGCACCGCGCTCATGGACCCGCGCTGGTACTACGGAAATCTGCGCCAGATCATGGCCACCGTGGTCGAGGGCACAGGGCCCGGACCCGACCGCGACCGTCTTCTCCGCCGTTTCTACCGGGTGGAGATGCTGTCCAGGCTCGGCGTACCGGCGCGTGGCGCTCTCATGGACCCGAGGTTCGAGGACGACCCGTTCGAGGCGGTACGCGAACTGGCCGAGGAGTTCGTCACCGACGGCATGCACGACGGTCTGGCCGCGCTCCAGCGGGTCCGTTCCACGCTGCTGCGGCAGAACCGGCCCGAGGCACTGGGCGAGTTCACCCTCCGCCAGACGGACCTCAGGGCCCGCTGCACGGCGACATCCGCGACCTGGAACCGCGACCGGCTCAAGGTCGCGTTCACCGCGCGCTTCGAGGAACAGCCGGGCGGCTCGGGGCTCGTACTCGCCCGCGACGGCGACCGGCACTTCCTCGCGCCCTATCTGACGGACGGCATCCTCGACGAACCCGTCGATGTGACAAGCGAGTTGAAGACCTTCAAGGTCGACGTGCTGCTGCGCCACTCGGAGACCGCACATGTGTGGGTCCTCCCGCACCGGACGTCCCTGGTGCTCGAGGAGGAGCGCGGTACCGACGGCGTCACGCTCGTACGCCCCCTCGTCACGGGGACCGTGACGATCGACCCGCGGCATGCCGCCGGCGGCGGACCGCTCGGGGAGGGCACCTGGCAGGTCCAGGTCCGGCTGTCCGGAGCCGGTCTCGACCGGTACGCGGAACTCGGCGAAGCGAGCCCGGTCGCCGAACTCCTCGTCCCCGCCCCGCAGATCCTCACCGGCCACGAGATCACCCCCGCCCACACCGGCACCGGCCTCACCCTCGTGGTACGCGCCACCGACGATCCCCCCACGCCTCGCCCGCCCAAGGTCAGCGTCGTCATCCCCACCGATGGGGCCGCGCCGGAGTCCCTCCGGGAGACCCTCGACTCGCTCACCGCCCAGACACTCCCCGCCCATGACGTCGACGTCGTCCTCGTCGGCAGCGGTGACGCAGAGGTGCGCCCCGCGAGCGGCGCCGCGCCCCGTAACGCCGGAATCGACGCGGCCACCGGCCAGTACGTGCTGTTCATGGAGCCCGGCGACCGCCTCGCCCCCGAGGCACTGCGGCGGATGTACGACTACGGCTGGGAGCACGACGCCGACATCGTCGTCGGCAAGCTCGCGGGCAAGGACCGTGCCCTGCCGCGCGAACTCTTCGTCCGGGACCGGCCCCGGGCAACGCTCGCCAAGGATCCCCTCGCCGACAGCCTCACCGCCAACAAGCTCTTCGACCGGGCCTTCCTCGCCGAACACGCCCTCCGCTTCCCGGCGGACCAGCACCCGCTGTCCGAGCAGCTGTTCACCGCACAGGCCTATCTACGGGCGGGCCACGCCGCCGTACTCGGCAGCCACGTCTGCTACCACTACGGCCCGAAGCGGCCCACGCCCCCCGTGCCGGCCGCCGAGTTCTACGCGGTGCTGCCCGTGCTCCTGGAGACCGCCGACACCCTGGCCGGTCCCGGCGCGGCGCGCGACCGACTGCACCGGCGCTGGCTGCGCGTCGAGGTGCTCGACCGGATCGGCGGCAAGCAGATCCCGGGGCTGGACGACGAGGCCCGCACCGAGCTCCTCCACGAGATCCGCAAGGCGCTGAGCGGCCGGGTGTCCGAGACCGCGGTGGCAGGTCTTCCGGTCTCCCGCCGCGTGGCCTTCGGCCTGATCGAGGACGAGGACCAGGACTCCCTGGTGCGGCTCATCGAGTGGGAGAACTCCATCGCCTGCCACGCCACTCTCACCGAGCTGTCGTGGCAGGACGACGGCACGATGCACATCGCCTTCGGCGCCCGGCTGCACGCCGCCGACGGCCCGGTCGGAATCACGGCCGCCGACGGCGACCGGCACGCCCTCGCCCCGACCGGCCTCCCCCAGCCCCTCCTCGACCGCTTCGCCGCCGAACCGCTCACCGGCGGCGCCGCCCCGGACAAGGCATCCGCGGTCCTGGTCCTGCGGGAACGCAGCAGTGGCGCCGAGTACCGCCTGGTCACGCAGAGCAATGTGGTCCGTGCCAACGGCGGTCTGACGGTGACCGGCTCCGCCGGACTGGATCCCGCCCGCGCGGTGGCCGGCTCACCGCTCGGCGAAGGCGTCTGGGACCTGTCCGTACGCCTCAACGCGTTCGGCTGGGCCAAGTCCGCCCGCCTCGGCAGGGTGCGCGCACCCGAGGTCTCCGAGCAGCTCACCGCCGTACCGCACCCCACCGAGCAGAAGCTCCGCATCACCCCGTACTGGACCAATCCGCACCGCGACCTGTCGCTGCGCGTCGAAGTGCCCAAGCCGCCGAAGCCGGCCGCCCCCGCGGCCCCGACCCGCAAGCCGGGCCTGATCCGCCGGGTCGCCCGGATCATAAGCAAGCGCTGACGGCCGGATCTCTCAGCAGCAGCCGCCTCCGGGGAGCGTGCGCACATTGCGCGCCTCCCTGGAACGGGCGGCCAGCAATTCGTCGGCCGGGTAGGCCACTTCCTCCAGCGTCAGACCGTGGGGACGCACCACGTGCACTCCGGGATCCCGCACCCGTGCCGCCAACACCCGTGCGGGCCACTCGGCCGGACGGCGCCCGTCCCCGACGAACAGCGCCGCGCCGATCAGCGCCCGCACCATGTTGTGGCAGAACGCGTCGGCCTGCACGGTGGCCGTCAGGATCCCGGACACCTCGTCCCGTACCCAACTCAGCTTCTGCAGCGTACGGATGGTCGTCGCACCCTCGCGTTTCCTGCAGTACGCGGCGAAGTCGTGCTCCCCGACCATCCGGGCCGCCGCCTCGTTCATGGCGTCGCCGTCCAACGGCCGGTCGTGCCACAGCACATGACCGCGCAACAGCGGATCCACCCCACCGGAACGATCGCAGACGCGGTACGCGTATCGACGCCACAGCGCCGAGAACCGCGCGTTGAACCCGGCCGGCGCCTGAGCGATCCGCCAGATCCGTACGTCGGGCGCCATGCGTCCGGCCATCCGCCGCAGCAGCTTGTCCGCGTGCTCGGCCCACACCTCGTCCGGCAGATCGACATGGGCGACCTGACCCCGGGCGTGCACCCCAGCGTCCGTGCGCCCGGCGACGGTCAGGTCGTACGTCCGCGAGGACCGCGTCACGGTCCGCAGCGCGTCCTCGATCTCCCCCTGGACGGTCCGCCTGCCGGTCTGCTTGGCCCAGCCGGAGAAGTCCTTGCCGTCGTACGCCAGGTCCAATCGCACCCGTACGAAGCCGGGCTCTACTTCGTCACTCACCCAAGGGTCCTTTTCTGCAGGTACATGCAGGTACATACGGAACGGGCCCGCACCGCCCCGAAGGGTGATGCGGGCCCGCCCAGTGGTCTCAGAACGCTCAGGCGTCCTTGGACTCCGCCTCGGCCTCGGCCGGCTTGGCGTCCTCAACGACCTCGGCGGACTCGGCCGGGGCCTCGTCCTTCTTGAGGGCGTCTTCCTTGACCGCACGCTTGGTCGCGGCCTCGGCCTCACCGGTGGCCTGCTGGGCCACGGTCAGCGCCTCGACCAGCTCGATGACGGCCATCGGGGCGTTGTCGCCACGACGGTTGCCGATCTTGGTGATGCGGGTGTAACCACCGGGGCGGTTCTCGTACCGCGGGGCGATCTCGGTGAAGAGCGTGTGCACGATGCTCTTGTCCGTGATCGACTGCAGCACCAGGCGACGGTTGTGAATGTCGCCCTTCTTCGCCTTGGTGATGAAGCGCTCGGCGACCGGACGCAGGCGGCGGGCCTTGGCCTCGGTCGTGGTGATGCGGCCGTGCTCGAACAGCGACTTCGCAAGGTTGATGAGAAGAAGCTTCTCGTGCGCAGCGCTGCCGCCCAGACGGGCACCCTTGGCGGGCTTCGGCATGGTTTTTCTCCTTGTGTGCTGCACCGGCCGTATCAGGTACCGGTGTCAGTTCCCGTGCAGCGGACGCCACACGGAAGATCAAGAGCCGACCGGGCCATCGATCGAAATCAAGCCCGCCGGCGTTCGAGGACAAAGCCTCACCCCGACCCGGGGCACCCGGAGAACCCGGGCACCCCAGCCGGAGGCGAATCAGTACTGCTCGGTCTCCACGAAACCGGCATCCGCGTCGTCGTCGGCGCCAAAGGCGTCCGCCGCGGCCGTCGGGTCGAATCCGGGCGGGCTGTCCTTGAGCGCCAGGCCCATACCGGCCAGCTTCGCCTTGACCTCGTCGATCGACTTCGCACCGAAGTTGCGGATGTCGAGCAGGTCGGCCTCGGAACGAGCCACGAGCTCACCCACGGAGTGGATGCCCTCACGCTTGAGGCAGTTGTACGAACGGACCGTGAGCTCGAGCTCCTCGATCGGCAGCGCCAGATCGGCGGCGAGCGCGGCGTCCGTCGGGGACGGGCCCATGTCGATGCCCTCGGCGTCGATGTTGAGCTCGCGCGCCAGACCGAACAGCTCGACCAGGGTCTTACCGGCCGACGCCATGGCGTCACGCGGACGCATGGCCTGCTTGGTCTCGACGTCGACGATCAGCTTGTCGAAGTCGGTGCGCTGCTCGACACGGGTCGCCTCGACCTTGTACGTGACCTTGAGCACCGGCGAGTAGATGGAGTCGACCGGGATACGGCCGATCTCCTGGCCCACCTGCTTGTTCTGGACGGCGGAGACGTAGCCGCGACCGCGCTCGACGGTCAGCTCCATCTCCAGCTTGCCCTTGCCGTTCAGCGTGGCCAGGACCAGGTCCGGGTTGTGGACCTCGACACCGGCCGGCGGGGCGATGTCAGCAGCGGTGACCAGGCCGGGGCCCTGCTTGCGCAGGTACATCACGACCGGCTCGTCGTGCTCCGAGGAGACGACCAGCTGCTTGATGTTGAGGATGAGGTCGGTGACGTCCTCCTTGACGCCCGGCACGGTGGTGAACTCGTGCAGGACACCGTCGATCCGGATGCTGGTGACAGCAGCGCCGGGGATCGAGGAGAGGAGCGTGCGACGGAGAGAGTTGCCGAGGGTGTAGCCGAAGCCCGGCTCCAGCGGCTCGATGACGAACCGGGAGCGGAACTCGTCAACGACCTCTTCGGTCAGCGACGGACGCTGAGCGATAAGCATGTTGTGTTCCTTCAGTCGTGGGCGCCCACTATTTGACGCCCCAGATACTGACAAGGGTACGGGCGGCACGACCCGAAAGAGCCGTACCGCCCGGACCCACGAGCTACTACTTGGAGTAGAGCTCGACAATCAGCTGCTCTGCACCTGGGTGTCGATCACCTGGCGCTCGGGCAGGGAGTGCACGAGACGGAATCAGACGCGGCGACGCTTGGGCGGCCGGCATCCGTTGTGCGGGGTGGGGGTGACGTCCTGGATCGAACCGACCTCCAGGCCCGTGGCCTGGAGCGAACGGATCGCGGTCTCGCGGCCGGAGCCCGGACCCTTGACGAAGACGTCAACCTTGCGCATGCCGTGCTCCTGCGCGCGGCGGGCGGCCGACTCGGCGGCCATCTGCGCGGCGAAGGGGGTGGACTTGCGCGAGCCCTTGAAGCCGACGTGGCCGGCGGAGGCCCAGGAGATCACGTTGCCCGAGGGGTCCGTGATCGAGACGATCGTGTTGTTGAACGTGCTCTTGATGTGCGCGTGGCCGTGAGCGACGTTCTTCTTTTCCTTGCGACGCACCTTCTTGGCTGCGCCCTGACGTCCCTTGGGGGGCATGTCTTGACTCCAGATGGAGAGGGGAGGTGATCGGTCCTACAGCGAAGACCGCTGGTTTCTGCGGATGACCGGGGGCCCGGACGACCGCAGTGCGTCCGCTGAGGACTACTTCTTGCCCGGCTTCTTCTTGCCGGCGATCGCGCGACGCGGGCCCTTGCGGGTACGAGCGTTCGTGCTGGTGCGCTGGCCGTGGACCGGCAGGCCGCGGCGGTGACGCAGGCCCTGGTAGCAGCCGATCTCGACCTTGCGGCGGATGTCGGCCTGGATCTCGCGACGGAGGTCACCCTCGGTGCGGAGGTTGGCGTCCACGTACTCGCGGATCTTGACCAGGTCCTCTTCGGCCAGGTCGCGAACGCGGGTGTTCGGGTTCACGCCAGTGGTGGCGAGAATCTCCTTGGACCGGGTACGCCCGATACCGAAGACGTAGGTGAGGGCAACCTCCACGCGCTTTTCGCGCGGGATGTCAACACCTGAAACGCGTGCCATTCAATGGCTCCAGTTGTTATTTCGGGGGTCTTCCACAGTGCCACTCCCGATCGCCGACCTCTCGTGACGAGAGGTGGTACGCCCGGGTCCCCGGCCCCCGCCGGAGGTGTCGTCAGCCGAAGCTTGGACGGACTCTGCGTATGTACGTTTTACGTGCGTCGCGCGAAGTGCTGCGAGATGCAGGGGGTCGTGCGTCAGCCCTGGCGCTGCTTGTGGCGCAGGTTGTCGCAGATGACCATGACCCGACCGTGACGGCGGATCACCTTGCACTTGTCGCAGATCTTCTTGACGCTCGGCTTGACCTTCATGGGATGTCAGGTTCTCCGGGTCAGTGCCATCACCGCGCCGAAGCGGGGTGCGGGCAAGATCTACTTGTAGCGGTAGACGATCCGGCCACGCGTCAGGTCGTACGGAGAGAGCTCCACGACGACCCGGTCATCCGGAAGGATTCGGATGTAGTGCATCCGCATCTTGCCGCTGATGTGCGCGAGGACCTTGTGACCGTTCTGGAGTTCCACCTTGAACATGGCGTTCGGGAGGGACTCGATCACGGTGCCCTCAATTTCGATGGCACCTTGCTTCTTGGCCACGCTTCGCCTTTCGAATCGGCTACCTTGATCGACTTTCGGCATCACATGTGGACATGTGGACACACGGATGCACGAGAGCCGACGCGTCAGTCTACGCCAGCAGACCCCAAAAGACGAATCCGTCAAGTTTGCCCACTCGGGGAGATCCTTAGACCTCCACAAGCGGGTCAAATCAACCCGCACCGACTCAGCCCAGCGGGTCGGGTGCCGCCTCGCGGGTGATCAGCCCAGCGGGTCCGGTGCCGCCTCGCGGGTGATCAGCCCAGCGGGTCCGGTGCCGCCTCGATGCCGTACTGTGCCAGCTTCGCCCTGCCGCAGTCGGGGGCGGTCAGGACCAGGGGGCCCTGCTCGGTGAGGGCGATCGAGTGCTCCCAGTGGGAGGACCAGGTGCCGTCCGTCGTGATGACGGTCCAGTCGTCCCGGAGCACCTCGGTCTGCGCCGTACCGAGCGAGACCATCGGCTCGATGGCCAGGCAGACGCCGGGCACGAGCTTGATGCCCTTGCCGCGCTTACGGGCGACGTAGTTCAGCAGGTGCGGGTCCATGTGCATCTCGGTGCCGATGCCGTGGCCGCCGTAGTCCTCGATGATCCCGTACTTGCCGGTGGCGGGGCGGGGCTGGCGGCGGATGTAGGACTCGATCGCCTTCGAGACGTCGACGAGGCGGTTGTTCACCTTCATCGCGGCGATACCGGCCCACATGGACTCCTCGGTCACCCGGGAGAGCTCGATCAGCTCCGGAGCGTGACCGGTGCCGACGAAGGCCGTGTAAGCGGCGTCGCCGTGCCAGCCGTCGACGATCGCGCCGGCATCGATGGAGATGATGTCGCCGTCCTTGAGGACGGTCTTGTCGTCCGGGATGCCATGGACGACGACCTCGTTGACCGAGGTGCAGATGGTCGCGGGGAACCCGCCGTATCCGAGGAAGTTGGACTTCGCGCCGTGGTCGGCGATCACTTTGCGGGCAACCTGGTCCAGGTCCAGCGTGGTGGCGCCGGGCACCGCCGCCTCACGGGTGGCCGCGTGGATGGCGGCGACCACCAGCCCCGCCTCACGCATCTTCGCGATCTGCTCGGGGGTCTTGATCTGCACCATTGCGCGGCGCCTCTCTGCATCGAACGGTGACGGGTACGGCGTACTCAACGATACGGCGCAAGCAGTCGGCCGCGGCGCCCATGGACGCCGCGGCCGACTGCACCGGTACTGCGAG
The DNA here is from genome assembly GCF_055563255.1 of Streptomyces sp. NPDC002958. Lineage (NCBI taxonomy): Bacteria > Bacillati > Actinomycetota > Actinomycetes > Kitasatosporales > Streptomycetaceae > Streptomyces > Streptomyces sp. NPDC002958. The sequence continues at coordinate 96,720 of NZ_JBVHDS010000006.1, forward strand.
TGTTTCCCTCAGCCCTGGTCGGACTTGAGAGCCTCCATCGCCCGCTCGGTCACATCGGTGACCTTGCCGAGCGCGGAGATGGTGACCACCAGGTTCTGGGCCCTGTAGTAGTCGATGATCGGCTCGGTCTGCGTGTGGTAGACCTCCAGCCGGGTACGAACCGTGTCCTCGGTGTCATCATCGCGCTGGAACAGCTCGCCGCCGCAGGTGTCGCAGACGCCCTCGGTCTCCGGCGGGTTGTACGTCACATGGAAGACGTGCGAGCCGTCGTTCCGGCAGATCCGGCGGCCGGCGATGCGCTTGACCACCTCGTCCTCGGGGACCTCCAGGTCCAGGACCGCGTCCAGCTTGGTGCCCTCGTCCTTGAGCATGGCGTCAAGGGCCTCGGCCTGACCCACATTGCGTGGGAAGCCGTCCAGCAGGAAGCCGTTCTCGGCGTCCGGCTGCGACATGCGGTCCTTGGCCATCCCGATGGTGACCTCGTCCGGCACCAACTGGCCTGCGTCCATGTAGGCGCGGGCCCGCTTGCCAAGGTCGGTGCCCTGACTGATGTTGGCGCGGAAGAGATCGCCCGTGGAGATCTGCGGAATCGACAGGTTCTTGGCAAGGTACGCAGCCTGCGTTCCCTTGCCGGCACCGGGCGGCCCGACGAGGACGATTCGCATCAGCGGAGGAACCCTTCGTAATTGCGCTGCTGGAGCTGACTCTCGATCTGCTTCACGGTCTCCAGACCCACACCCACGATGATGAGGATGCTCGTCCCGCCGAACGGGAAGTTCTGGTTGGCGCCACCGAAGCCTGCCAACGCCATCGTCGGCACCAGAGCGATCAGACCCAGGTACAGCGAGCCCGGCCAAGTGATCCTGTTGAGCACGTAGCTCAGGTACTCGGCAGTAGGTCGACCAGCCCGGATACCCGGGATGAAGCCACCATACTTCTTCATGTTGTCGGCGACTTCCTCGGGGTTGAACGAAATCGCCACATAGAAGAAGGCGAAGAAGACGATCAACAGGAAGTACGCCGTGATGTAGTACGGGTGGTCGCCCGTGACGAAGTGGTCCGTGATCCAGGTCGCCCAGGCCGCAGTGGAGTTGGAGAACTGGACGATCAGGGCGGGGATGTAGAGCAGCGAAGAAGCGAAGATGACGGGAATCACACCCGCCTGATTCACCTTCAGCGGAATGTAGGTCGACGTACCGCCGTACGACCTGCGGCCGATCATGCGCTTCGCGTACTGCACCGGGATACGGCGCTGGGCCTGCTCGACGAAGACGACGAGGGCCACCATCACGAAGCCGATCAGGATGACGGTGCCGAACTCGATCCAGCCGTCGGCCAGCTTGCCGCTGGTCTTGATGGCCCACAGGGAGCCGGGGAAGCTGGCGGCGATCGAGATGAACATCAGGATCGACATGCCGTTGCCGATGCCGCGGTCGGTGATGAGCTCACCGAGCCACATGACGGCCGCGGTGCCCGCGGTCATCGTGATCACCATGACGACGGTCGTGAAGATCGACTGGTCCGGCACGATCTGGTCGGCGACCGGGCAGCCGCTGAACAGCGCGCCACTGGTGGCGGTGGCCACCAGGCCGGTGCCCTGGAGGATGGCGAGCGCGACGGTCAGATAACGCGTGTACTGCGTGATCTTGGCCTGGCCGGACTGCCCCTCCTTCTTGAGCGCCTCGAGTCGGGGAATCACCACGGTCAGCAGCTGAAGAATGATGCTGGCCGTGATGTACGGCATGATGCCGAGCGCGAAGATCGTGATCTGCAGCAGTGCACCACCGCTGAACATGTTGACCAGGCCGAAGAGGCTGTTGTTGCCCTTGCTGGCCTGATCAACACAGGTCTGGACGTTCTCGTAGCTCACTCCCGGTACAGGGACGTGTGCCCCGAGCCGGTAGAGCACGATGATGCCGAGCGTGAAGAGCAGCTTCTTGCGCAGGTCGGGCGTCTTGAACGCCCGGGCGAACGCGGTGAGCACGGTGCCTCCTGCGACCCCCGCGCAATGCGTAGAGGTGACGGTCTTGAGGATCGACAAATACGAAACAGTCAAAGGTCCCCGGGCAGGCGCCCAGGGGGGTACCACACAACAACGCACGCCACCTTACCGGCGACCATGCCCCCCTAGGAACGACCAACCGGGGATGCCCCATATGAGAGGCATCCCCGGTCGGGTGTTCAGGCCATCGAGTTGTCTCAGACGAGCTCGGTGACGGTGCCGCCGGCGGCGGCAATCTTCTCCTTGGCGGAGCCGGAAACGGCGTCAACCGAAACCTGCAGCGCCACGGAGATCTCGCCCTGTCCGAGGACCTTGACGAGGTGGTTGTTGCGCACCGCACCCTTGGCGACCAGGTCGGCCACGGTGACCTCTCCACCCTCGGGGTAGAGCGTCGCGAGCTTGTCCAGGTTCACGACCTGGTACTCGGTGCGGAACGGGTTCTTGAAGCCCTTGAGCTTCGGGAGACGCATGTGGAGGGGCATCTGCCCACCCTCGAAGCGCTCCGGAACCTGGTAACGGGCCTTGGTGCCCTTGGTGCCACGACCGGCGGTCTTACCCTTGGACGCCTCACCACGACCCACACGGGTCTTGGCGGTCTTGGCGCCCGGGGCGGGCCGGAGGTCATGGGCCTTCAGCGGCTTGTTCTCCGCCATGTCAGTCGACCTCCTCAACCGTCACGAGGTGGCGGACGGTGTGAGCCATGCCGCGGAACTCGGGACGGTCCTCCTTGACAACCACGTCGTTCAGGCGCTTGAGCCCGAGCGAACGCAGGGTGTCGCGGTGGTTCTGCTTGCTGCCGATGTACGACTTCGTCTGCGTGATCTTGAGGCGAGCCATTACGCACCCGCTCCCGCACGTGCACGAAGCAGAGCCGCGGGGGCGACGTCCTCGAGGGGCAGACCACGGCGAGCCGCGATCTCCTCGGGACGCTGCAGGCCCTTGAGGGCCGCCACGGTCGCGTGCACGATGTTGATCGCGTTGTCGGAGCCCAGCGACTTCGACAGGATGTCGTGAACGCCGGCGCACTCCAGAACGGCGCGCACCGGGCCACCGGCGATAACACCGGTACCGGGGGAAGCAGGCTTCAGCAGGACGACGCCCGCAGCCTTCTCGCCCTGGATCGGGTGAGGAATGGTGCCCTGGATACGCGGAACCTTGAAGAAGTTCTTCTTGGCTTCTTCCACGCCCTTGGCGATGGCCGCGGGAACTTCCTTGGCCTTGCCGTAACCGACACCGACGGTGCCGTCACCATCGCCCACCACGACCAGCGCGGTGAAGCTGAAGCGACGACCACCCTTCACAACCTTGGCGACGCGGTTGATCGCGACAACGCGCTCAACGTACGCGGTCTTCTCGGCGGCGGCTGCGCCGCCGTCACGGCCCTTCCGGTCCCGCCGCTCGCCGCCACCGGCACCGCTTCCGCGGCGCTGGGGTCCAGCCATTGGATTTACCTCTCTCTGTTACGTCCGCTGTGCGTAGGAACCGGGGCTTAGAACTTCAGCCCGGCTTCACGGGCGGCGTCAGCCAGAGCGGCAATCCGCCCGGCGTACTGGTTACCACCGCGGTCAAACACGACGGCCTCGACGCCTGCGGCCTTGGCACGCTCAGCGACCAGGGCGCCGACCTGCTTGGCCTGGGTGCTCTTGTCGCCCTCGCCACCACGGATGGAAGCGTCCAGGGTCGACGCCGACGCGAGCGTGTGGCCCGCGATGTCGTCGATGACCTGAGCGACCATGTGGCGGTTGGACCGCGTCACGACCAAGCGCGGACGCTCCGGCGAACCGGAGATGTGCTTGCGGATGCGGATGTGACGACGCTTGAGGGCGGCACGCTTGTAGGCGTCGCCCTTGGCGATCTTCACGCCGTATGCCATGGCTACTTACCAGCCTTTCCGACCTTGCGGCGGATGACCTCGCCGGCGTACTTGATGCCCTTGGCCTTGTACGGGTCAGGCTTCCGCAGCTTGCGGATCTTGGCCGCGGTCTCGCCGACCTTCTGCTTGTCGATGCCCTCGACGGAGAACTTCGTGGGGGACTCCACCTTGAAGGTGACGCCCTCCGGGGCCTCGATCAGGATCGGGTGGCTGTAGCCCAGGGCGAACTCCAGGTTGGAGCCCTTCGCCTGGACGCGGTAACCGACACCACTGATCTCGAGCGCCTTGGTGTATCCCTGGGTCACACCGGTGATCATGTTCGCCACCAGCGTGCGGGACAGGCCGTGAAGGGCCTTGTTCTGACGCTCGTCGTTCGGGCGGGTGACGCTGAGGAAGCCGTCCTCACCCTTGGTGACCTCGATCGGCGACGCGACGGTGTGCGTGAGGGTGCCCTTGGGGCCCTTCACCGCGACCGTGCGGCCATCGATGGTGACGTCCACACCGGCGGGAACCTGGATGGGGAGCTTGCCGATTCGCGACATGAGCTATTCCTCCGTTCCCGACTACCAGACGTAGGCGAGGACTTCCCCACCTACGCCCTTCTTGCTGGCCTGCTGGCCGGTCAGGAGACCGTGGGACGTGGAGATGATCGCCACGCCCAGGCCGCCGAGGACCTTCGGCAGGTTGGTGGACTTTGCGTATACACGCAGACCCGGCTTCGAGATTCGCTTGATGCCGGCGATCGAGCGCTCGCGGTTCGGGCCGAACTTCAGCTCGAGGACGAGGTTCTTGCCGACCTCGGCGTCCTCGACCTTCCAGCCGGTGATGAAGCCCTCCTGCTGGAGGATCTCCGCGATGTGCGACTTGATCTTGCTGTGCGGCATCACGACGGAGTCGTGGTACGCCGAGTTCGCGTTACGCAGACGCGTGAGCATGTCTGCGATGGGATCAGTCATGGTCATGAATTGGCCTTCGGCCTCTCTCGCCGGGGTTTCCTGTATGCGCCATCCCTCTCCCCACTCAGAGGCGGGACGGGTGCGGTGCGGGGACCTACGGCGTAGTAAGTCGGTCTTGGGCGGCAGGCGCCCAACCCCGCAAGCCTACGGCATGCGAGGGCGGGCTCCTGCCGACCAGATGCTTACCGAGAGCTTCCGTCAATTCCCAACGCCCAAAGGGCGAAGAAGAATTACCAGGAGCTCTTGGTCACGCCCGGCAGCTCGCCACGGTGAGCCATCTCACGAAGGCACACGCGGCACAGGCCGAACTTGCGGTAGACGGAGTGGGGCCGGCCGCAGCGCTGGCAGCGGGTGTACCCGCGAACGCCGAACTTCGGCTTACGGGCGGCCTTAGCGATCAGAGCCTTCTTCGCCACGGTCAGTTCTCCTTGAACGGGAAGCCGAGGTGACGAAGGAGGGCACGACCCTCGTCGTCGTTGGTCGCCGTGGTGACCACGGTGATGTCCATGCCCCGGACCCGGTCGATCTTGTCCTGGTCGATCTCGTGGAACATGACCTGCTCCGTGAGACCGAAGGTGTAGTTGCCACGGCCGTCGAACTGCTTCGGCGACAGGCCACGGAAGTCACGGATACGCGGCAGCGCGAGCGACAGCGTACGGTCCAGGAACTCCCACATCCGGTCACCACGAAGGGTGACGTGGCAGCCGATCGGCTGACCCTCACGCAGCTTGAACTGCGCGATGGACTTGCGGGCCTTGGTGACAGCCGGCTTCTGGCCGGTGATCGTGGTGAGGTCGCGCACGGCGCCGTCGATCAGCTTGGAGTCGCGGGCGGCGTCGCCCACACCCATGTTGACCACGATCTTGACCAGGCCGGGAATCTGCATGACGTTCTCGTACGAGAACTCCTCACGCAGCTTGCCGGCGATTTCCTCGCGGTACTTCGTCTTCAGACGCGGAGTGGTGGTGGTAGCCATCAGATGTCCTCACCCGTCCGCTTGGCAACGCGGATCTTGTTGCCTTCGTCGTCGAAGCGGTAACCGACGCGCGTGACGACCTTGGTGCCGTCCTTCTCCACGACGAGCTGAACGTTGCTCACGTGGATGGGGGCCTCGGTCGTGACGATGCCACCGGTCTGCGAACCGCGAGCGGTCTGACCGGCCTTGGTGTGCTTCTTGACCCGGTTGACACCCTCGACGAGGACGCGGTCCTGAGCGGGGTAGGCCACGATGACCTTGCCCTGCTTGCCCTTGTCCTTACCGGTGATGACCTGAACCAGGTCGCCCTTCTTGATCTTCATGCTTACAGCACCTCCGGCGCGAGCGAGATGATCTTCATGAACTTCTTCTCGCGCAGCTCACGGCCCACCGGGCCGAAGATACGGGTGCCGCGGGGGTCGCCGTCGTTCTTCAGAATGACGGCGGCGTTCTCGTCGAAGCGGATGTACGAGCCATCCTGACGACGACGCTCCTTGACGGTGCGAACGATGACGGCCTTGACGACGTCACCCTTCTTCACGTTGCCACCGGGGATCGCGTCCTTGACGGTGGCGACGATGACGTCACCGATGCCCGCGTAGCGGCGACCCGAACCACCGAGAACACGGATGGTGAGGATTTCCTTCGCACCCGTGTTGTCGGCGACGCGAAGTCGCGACTCCTGCTGGATCACGTCTATCTCCTGATCGTCTGCCGGTTCCCGGCGGGGGCCACTCCGTTACCGGAGCGGACCCCCACCGAGCCTGGCGGAACCTGCCTGAGGGGAATGCCCCTCAGGAATTACTTGGCCTTCTCGAGGATCTCGACGACGCGCCACCGCTTCGTGGCGGACAGCGGCCGGGTCTCCATCAGGAGGACGCGGTCGCCGACGCCTGCGGCGTTCTGCTCGTCGTGCGCCTTGAGCTTGTTCGTACGGCGGATGACCTTGCCGTACAGCGCGTGCTTGACACGGTCCTCGACAGCGACGACGACGGTCTTGTCCATCTTGTCGCTGACGACCAGACCCTCACGGGTCTTGCGGAAACCGCGGTCGGTGTTGGTCTCAGTCACAGTCTTCTCGCTCATCAGACGCTCTCCACCGTCTCGATGCCCAGCTCGCGCTCGCGCATCAGGGTGTAGATCCGGGCGATGTCCTTACGGACGGACTTGAGCCGACCGTGGTTCTCGAGCTGCCCAGTCGCCGCCTGGAAGCGGAGGTTGAACAGCTCTTCCTTGGCCTCGCGGAGCTTGTTGAGCAGCTCCTCGTTGCCCAGCTCGCGCAGCTCGGACGCCTTGGTTCCGGCCGACATCACGCCTCACCTGCCTCGCGCCGAACGATGCGGCACTTCATCGGAAGCTTGTGAGCAGCGCGGGTAAGCGCCTCACGAGCAATCTTCTCGTTCGGGTAGGACAGCTCGAACATCACCCGACCCGGCTTGACGTTCGCGATCCACCACTCGGGAGAACCCTTACCGGAACCCATGCGGGTCTCGGCCGGCTTCTTCGTCAGGGGACGGTCCGGGTAGATGTTGATCCAGACCTTGCCGCCACGCTTGATGTGGCGGGTCATCGCGATACGAGCTGCCTCGATCTGGCGGTTCGTCACGTACGCCGGGGTCAGCGCCTGGATGCCGTACTCGCCGAACGCAACCTGCGTGCCACCCTTGGACATACCGCTGCGCTTCGGGTGGTGCTGCTTGCGGTGCTTGACCCTACGGGGGATCAGCATTTCGGTCAGGCCTCCGTTCCGGTGCTCTCGGCAGCCGGAGCGGCAGCGGCGGGAGCCTCGGCCTTGGGGGCCTCGGCAGCCGGAGCCGACTGCTGCTGCGGCTTGCGACCGCGACCGCCACGCTCGCCACCGCGGCCACCACGGCCGGCCGGGCGGTCAGCGCCGCCACGGGCCGGGCGGTTGCCTGCGCGGGCAGCGGCGTTCTCGGCGCGGACCTCGGCGATGTTCTTGACGTCGCCCTTGTAGATCCAGACCTTCACACCGATGCGGCCGAAGGTCGTCTTGGCCTCGAAGAAGCCGTAGTCGACGTTCGCGCGGAGCGTGTGCAGGGGCACACGGCCCTCGCGGTAGAACTCCGAGCGGGACATCTCGGCGCCGCCGAGGCGGCCACCGCACTGGATCTTGATGCCCTTGGCGCCGGCCTTCATCGAGCTCTGCATGCTCTTGCGCATCGCACGACGGAAGGAGACGCGGGAGGAGAGCTGCTCGGCGACGGCCTGGGCCACCAGCTGAGCGTCCACCTCGGGGTTCTTGACCTCGAGGATGTTCAGCTGGACCTGCTTGCCGGTCAGCTTCTCCAGCTCGCCACGGATGCGGTCGGCCTCGGCGCCACGGCGACCGATGACGATGCCCGGGCGGGCGGTGTGGATGTCAACGCGGACGCGGTCGCGGGTGCGCTCGATCTCGACCTTCGAGATGCCGGCCCGCTCCATGCCCTTCGTCATCATGCGACGAATGGCGACGTCTTCCTTGACGTAGTCCTTGTACAGCTTGTCGGCGTACCAACGGGACTTGAAGTCCGTGGTAATGCCGAGCCGGAACCCGTGCGGGTTTACCTTCTGGCCCATTACCGGGTTCCTTCCTTGCTGCTGACGACCACGGTGATGTGGCTGGTCCGCTTACGGATCCGGTAGGCACGGCCCTGAGCACGCGGACGGAACCGCTTCAGGGTCGGGCCCTCGTCCACGTACGCCTCGCTGATGACCAGCGAAGAGGCGTCGGTGTGGTCGTAGTTGTGTGCGGCGTTGGCGATGGCGCTGTCCAGCACCTTGCCAACCGGCACGCTCGCGGCCTGCGGGGCGAAACGCAGGACCGCCTGAGCCTCCGTGGCGTCCATGCCACGGATGAGGTCCACCACGCGGCGGGCCTTCATGGGCGTGACGCGGATGTACCGCGCCTGGGCCCTGGCTTCCATGGTTGTCCCTTCGGTGTAAGTCATAGTCGTTTCCACCCCGCGGTTAGCGGCGCTTCGACTTCCGGTCGTCCTTGACGTGGCCGCGGAAGGTGCGAGTCGGCGAGAACTCGCCGAGCTTGTGGCCGACCATCGACTCGGTGACGAACACCGGGACGTGGATCTTGCCGTTGTGCACCGCGATGGTGTGACCCAGCATGGCCGGGACGATCATCGAGCGACGGGACCAGGTCTTGATGACGTTCTTGGTGCCTGCCTCGTTCTGAACGTCCACCTTCTTGATGAGGTGGCCGTCGACGAAGGGCCCCTTCTTGAGACTGCGCGGCATCTAAACCCGCTCCTAGCGCTTCTTGTTCGTCTTGCGGCGGCGGACGATGTACTTGCTCGATGCCTTCTTCGGCGAGCGAGTACGACCCTCCTTCTGACCCCACGGCGAGACCGGGTGGCGACCACCGGAGGTCTTGCCCTCACCACCACCGTGCGGGTGGTCAACCGGGTTCATCGCGACACCGCGGACGGTCGGGCGGACGCCCTTCCAGCGCATGCGGCCGGCCTTGCCCCAGTTGATGTTCGACTGCTCGGCGTTGCCGACCTCGCCGATCGTGGCGCGGCAGCGGGCGTCGACCAGGCGGATCTCACCCGACGGCATACGAAGGTGGGCCATGGTGCCCTCCTTCGCCAGCAGCTGCACGGAGGCACCCGCGGAACGGGCGAACTTCGCGCCGCCGCCGGGCCGCAGCTCGATGGCGTGGATGGTCGTACCGACCGGGATGTTGCGCAGCGCCAGGTTGTTGCCGGGCTTGATGTCGGCGGCCGGGCCGTTCTCGACACGGTCGCCCTGCGTCAGGCCACGCGGCGCGATGATGTAGCGCTTCTCGCCGTCCGCGTAGTGCAGGAGCGCGATGCGCGCGGTGCGGTTCGGGTCGTACTCGATGTGCGCGACCTTGGCCGGCACGCCGTCCTTGTCGTGACGACGGAAGTCGATCACTCGGTAGGCGCGCTTGTGGCCACCGCCCTGGTGGCGAACGGTCACACGACCGGCGTTGTTACGGCCGCCCTTGCTGTGCAGGGGGCGGACCAGCGACTTCTCCGGCGTGGACCGCGTGATCTCGACAAAGTCGGCGACGCTGGAGCCACGACGGCCCGGGGTCGTCGGCTTGTACTTGCGGATACCCATTTCTCAGTCCTCGTCCGATTTCGGACGATCCAGACCGCCCTTAGGCGGTCGGACCGCCGAAGATGTCGATACGGTCGCCCTCGGCGAGGGTCACGATGGCGCGCTTGGTGTCAGCGCGCTTGCCGAAACCGGTCTTGGTGCGCTTGCGCTTACCCTGCCGGTTGATCGTGTTGACCCCGGTGACCTTGACCGAGAAGACCGCTTCCACGGCCTGCTTGATCTGGGTCTTGTTGGAGCCGGGCGCGACGATGAACGTGTACTTGTTCTCGTCGAGCAGCGCGTAGCTCTTCTCGGAAACGACCGGCTTGACGAGAACGTCACGCGGGTCCGAGTAGGTCTTGCTGGTAACGGTCGCCTCGCTCATCAGGCGTCGCTCCCTTCGGTCTCAGCGGTCTGGGGGCCAGACACGAAGGACTCGAAGGCGGCCTGGGTGAAGACCACGTCGTCAGAGACGATCACGTCGTACGTGTTCAGCTGGCCCGGCTCCAGGATGTGCACCTGGGGCAGGTTGCGGGCGGACAGCCACGCGGCCTCGTCGGCGCGGTCGACGACCAGGAGCAGGTTCTTGCGCTCCGAGATCTTGCCGAACAGCGTCTTGGCGGCCTTGGTGGAGACGGCACCCTCGACCACGCCGGTGACGACGTGGATGCGGGAGTGACGGGCCCGGTCCGAGAGGGCACCGCGCAGGGCGGCGGCCTTCATCTTCTTCGGGGTCCGCTGCGAGTAGTCACGCGGCTGCGGGCCGTGGACGACGCCACCGCCGGCGAACTGCGGCGCACGGGTCGAACCCTGGCGCGCGCGGCCGGTGCCCTTCTGGCGGTACGGCTTGCGGCCACCGCCACGGACCTCGCCGCGGGTCTTGGTCTTGTGCGTGCCCTGACGGGCAGCTGCCAGCTGCGCGACAACGACCTGGTGGATCAGCGGAACGCTGGTCTTCGCGTCGAAGATCTCCGAGGGGAGCTCGACGGTACCGGCCTTGTCGCCTGCCGGCGAAAGGATGTCAATGGTGCTCATTACCTCAAGCCCCCTTGGCCGCGGTACGGACCAGGACGAGGCCGCCGTTCGGACCGGGGACTGCGCCCTTGATGAGGAGCAGACCCTTCTCCGCGTCAACCGCGTGGATGGTCAGGTTCTGGGTGGTGACACGCTCGTTGCCCATGCGACCCGCCATACGCATGCCCTTGAAGACACGGCCGGGGGTGGCACAGCCACCGATGGAGCCGGGCATGCGGTGCACACGGTGGGCACCGTGGGACGCCTTGCCACCCTTGAAGTTGTGACGCTTCATCACACCGGCGAAGCCCTTGCCCTTACTCTTGCCCGTGACGTCAACCTTGACGCCGGACTCGAACACCTCGGCAGTGACCTCCTGGCCCAGCGTGTACTCGCTGGCGTCAGGGGTGCGGAGCTCCACCAGGTGGCGGCGCGGGGTCACGTCGGCCTTGGCGAAGTGGCCCTTGAGGGGCTTGTTCACCTTGCGCGGGTCGATCTCGCCGAAGGCGATCTGGACCGCCTCGTAGCCGTCGCTGTCGTTGGTGCGGACCTGGGTGACGACGCAGGGCCCGGCCTTGACGACGGTCACCGGGACGACCCGGTTGTTCTCGTCCCAGACCTGGGTCATGCCGAGCTTCTCGCCCAGGACGCCCTTAATGTTCTTAGCCATCTCGCGCGTCACCTCAGAGCTTGATCTCGATGTCGACGCCCGCCGGCAGGTCGAGACGCATCAGCGAGTCAACCGTCTTCGGCGTGGGGTCGAGGATGTCGATGAGGCGCTTGTGCGTGCGCATCTCGAAGTGCTCGCGCGAGTCCTTGTACTTGTGCGGCGACTTGATGACGCAGTACACGTTCTTCTCAGTGGGCAGCGGCACCGGGCCCGCGACCGACGCACCAGTGCGGGTCACCGTCTCGACGATCTTCTTCGCCGAGGAGTCGATGACCTCGTGGTCGTAGGCCTTGAGCCGGATGCGGATCTTCTGTCCCGCCATGGCTACTAGTAGTCCTGTCTCTCGTAACGCTCTGGAACCCGGGGGTTCTAAGGACTCCATCTCCGACCCACGCGGTCGGGCGTGTCGCATCCCCTCTACGCAGATCTCCCGAAGGATTTCCCAACCAAGGGGGTGCGGGCCCGAGGACCGCGAGACCGGGGGCGGAACACCCACCGGGTGCCTGGTCGGTGCCCCACTGACGCTTCCCGGAAGATTCCCGTACGTCCGACCCGCAGGGGGTCGACGAGTACTGTGGGACTCGCTTCCGGTCCTCCCGGCGGGAGGCGCGCAGCATTGACACTCAACCGAGCAACCTGGTCAGTGTGCCATACGGGGCGTGAGCCTGGCCAATCGGGCGGAGGATCTTACCCGCCGTGGTCGCTCGGTCAAACGCGGACGCTCAGCGGGAGCCGTGCCGGGCGCCCCCATCGTAATTGGGTCGAGCGGTGCGCACCGCCGTGCCTACAGTGACCGGCCGGGCCGGCCGTCGTCACCAGGGGCATCGATCATGCGTACGCACTATCCGCGCACCGCCCATCTGCCCTGGTCCCCCGGGGCCACCTCGGACGACGTGCGGATCTCCGATCTCGCCGCGCTGACCGGCCGCGAGATCGTCGTCACCGAGAAGCTGGACGGCGAGAACACCACTCTCTACGCCGACGGGCTCCACGCCCGCTCCCTCGACTCCGCCCACCACCCCTCGCGGGGCTGGGTGAAGGCGCTCCAGGGCCGGGTCGGGGCGCGCATCCCCGACGGGTGGCGGGTCTGCGGCGAGAACATGTTCGCGCGCCACTCGATCCCGTACGACGGCCTGGAGAGCTTCTTCTACGGATTCTCCGTCTGGGACGGGGAGCGCTGCCTGGACTGGGACCGGACCGTGGAGTTCCTGCGGGGGCTGGGGATACCCGTGCCGCCCGTGCTGTGGCGCGGGGTCCTCGACGCCCGCGCCGAAAGGGCGCTGCGGGCACTGAAGTTGGACACCGGACGGCAGGAGGGGTACGTCGTACGGCCCGCGGACGGCTTCGGGGCGGGGGACTTCGGGCGACTGGTGGCCAAGTGGGTGCGGCCCGGCCACGTACGGACCGATACGCACTGGATGCACGCCGCCGTCGTGGAGAACGGGCTCGGCCCGGCCGCCGTCCTGTGGGCCGTACGGTCGGGGGCGCCGGTCGACGCGGCGGCACTGGCCGACGCGGCAGGCACGGCACCGGGGGACGCCGGGGCTGCCGCAGCGATGGGCGACGCCCTCGACGCGCTGGGCCGGACGGGCGAGGACCGGCTGACCGGGGTGCTGGCCGCGCTGCTGCACCGGTCCCGCCGCCCCGCACTCGCGCCCTCGCTGGCCCCCGCGCTCGGGATGCCGCTTGCCCGCCGCGTCGCGGACCTCGTCGGGCTGTACCCCGGGCTGCACCGCCCGTACCCGGACGAGGAGCGCCGCACCGGACTGGTCCGGATGTCGTTCGCCGCCGATCTGCCGCTGCTGCACGCACTGGCCGCCACGGTCGCGGACACCGCCGAGGCGCGCGAGCAGGTGGAGTGGTCGGCGCTGCACGCGGAGGACGTGGCGGAACCGGCCGGGCTGCGGGAGGCCTTCGCCGCCCTGGAGCCCGAAGCCGCGGACCGCTGCTGGGCGCAGGCCCGGGAGGCGTACGCCCTGGGCCGGGTCACCACCGCCGAGGAGGCCGTCGCCGCGACTTGGCGGTGGCGGACCGGGGACTTTCCGCGCCTGGTCCATCTGGTCGGCCCCTCCGGCAGCGGCAAAAGCACCTTCGCGCGCGGGCTGCCCGGCGTCGACACGTACCTGTCGCTGGACGATCTGCGCCTGGCCCGGGGGTCGCGCGCCGATCAGAAGGCCAACGGGGACGTGCTGCGCGAGGGGCTCGACCGGCTGGACGTCGCACTCTCCGCGGGTGGCACGGTCGTCTGGGACGCCACCTCGCTCAACGTGCACCAGCGCTCCCTGGTGCACGCGGTCGCCCGGCGCAGGGACGCGCTGCTCACCCACGCCGTGGCCCTGGTCGACGAGGCCGAACTGATCCGCCGCAACGGCCGCCGGAGCCATCCAGTGCCCCCGGAGGTGCTGACCTCACAACTGCACCGGTTCGCGCCCCCGTACCCCGGCCAGGCGCACCGGACCTGGTACATCGGCGCGAGCGGAACCGTGGAGGACAGCGCGTAAATGCGTACCAGCGAGGAGATCTACCACCGGGTCCGCTGGGACGCCCGGTTCGACCCGGCGCGCTTCGTGATGGGCGTGGCGCAGCGCGGGACGGTGCCGAAGCGGGTGCCGCTGCCCCGGTTCACGCCCGGCGGGGACATCCCCTGGCACCGGGTGCTGTTCTTCGAGGCGGACGGTGAGGTGGTGTGGGACCGGTCCTCGGGCGTGGACCGGATCGACGCGACGGACGCCGGACGGATACGCGCCCCGCGCCGGTTGCCGTCCCCGTACTTCACCTCCCGTACGCCGCACGCGTTCTCCGCACCGCAGGGCGCCTGGATGCCGGTGGAGGGGGACGTGCCCTCGCCCGGCCCCTCCGGCCCTCTGACCCTGCTGACCTGGAACACCCTCTGGGACCGCTACGACAGCGACCGCATCGACACCGCCCGGCGACGGCCCCTCCTCCTCGACGCCCTGCGCGCGGCGGACGCCGATGTCATCGCCCTCCAGGAGGCCGAACCCGCCCTGCTCGGCCTGCTGTTGGCCACGCCCTGGGTCCGCGAGAGCTACACCCTCTGGGCCGACCCCGCCGGCCGGGACGTCGGGGACTGCGGTCTGCTGCTGCTCAGCAGACTCCCCATGCGGGAGGCGGGCCTGCATGCCCTCGGCCCGCACAAGGCGGTCGCGGCCGTCGTCGTGGAAACCGCGGAAGGACCGGTCACGGTCGCCGTCACCCACCTCAGCAGCGACCACTCGGCGGACGGTGCGGGTCGACGCGACGCCGAGCTGACCGATCTGGCAACGGGGTTGGCCGCTGTCGAGGGCGATGTGGCGCTGCTCGGCGACTTCAACGACGGTGGGGACACTCCGCAGGACCGGCTGGGGATGCCGGATGCCTGGAGCCGGGTGCACGGCGCGGACGACCGCACGCCGACGTTCGACCCGTCGGTCAACCCGCTGGCCGCCGTCTCCTCCCTCAGCGGGCGGGCGTCCCGGCTGGACCGGGTGCTGGTCCGCTCGGAGCGGCTGCGACCCGTGTCGGCGGAGCTGCTGGGCGACGTACCGACGCCGGATGGGCTGTACGTATCGGACCACTTCGGGGTACGGGTGGAGCTGACCGGGGCGGCGGAGGACGGATCGGCCGCCGACGCGGCGGAGATCGTCCGCCGGGTGGCCGCCGCCCTGCCCGAGGGCCGCGTTCATCCGGTCGGCTCGCGGCGGATGGGCTGTGCGCTGCCCGGCGCCGATGTGGATCTGGTCGCGGCGCTGCCCGGTGACGGGGATCTCCCGGGGATACGGGAGCGGCTGGCCGCTGCCCTGCCGGAGGCCGTCGATCTGCGCGAGGTGACCGGTGCGCGCGTGCCCGGTCTGCGTTTCTCCCTCGACGGGCTCCGGGTGGACCTGGTGACCGTCGCGACCGGTGGCCTCTCCCCGGACGTGGCGGTGGCCCGGCGCGCCGAACTGGGCGAGGCGGCGGCCACGGCGCTCAGCGCGGTGAGCGACGCGGACGCGGTGCTCGCGGCGGCGGACCCGCACCGGGCCGCGTTCACCCGCCTCGCGCGCGAGGTGAAGGCCTGGGCCCGGGCACGCGGTCTGGACTCCGCACCGTGCGGTGGGCTGCCCGGCCTCGCCTGGTCCGTACTGGCGGCCCGCACCGCCCATGAGACCGGCGATCTGCCGCCGCTCCCCCTGCTCCGGCACTTCTTCGCGACCTGGGCGACCTGGGACTGGGACCATGCGGTCGGCTCCGGCACGGCGGGCGGGACCGTCGGCTCAGGCGGGACCGACGGACTCCCCCTCACCGTGCTGACCCCGACCGCCCCCGTCCGCTCCTGCACCACACAGGTCTCCCCAGCCGGCCGCGACCTCGTCGCCGAGGAACTCTTCCGCGCCTGGGAGATCCTGGAGTCCGTCGCCGACGACGGCCCCGTACCGCGTTCCCTGCTCTGCGCCCCGCCGCCGCTGCGTCGGCGTCACGCCGCCTGGGCGATCGTCTCCGTGCGGCACGGCGCGGCCGAGGGGCGCTTCCGCGGCCGGCTGCTGGCCCTGCTCGCCGCCCTCGCGGAGGCGGGCTCCCCGGACGCCCATGCCTGGCCCCGGCCGTACTCCGCCGACGCCTCCCACGTCCAGTACGCGATCGGCCTGGGCCGCACCCCGCCCGATGGCGCCCGGCTCGCGGAGATCGGCGCGGAGCTGCTGCGCGGCATCCCGGAGACGGGACTGCGCCGGGCCGACGGGAGCGAGGTACGGGGCCTGCGATGAGCCACGGGACGACGCCCGCCCCGTGGCGCTGTCCGTTCTTCGGTCGGCCGGGAACCCGGCGTCCTCCTTCTGACAGGACGGACGGCGCCCCTTCCGCCCCCGCTGAACATCAGCGCGCCCCGACACCCGGCTCGGCGGGCGTCGGGGCGCGGCTGCTCAGCTCTCCTACACGTACGAGACGAAGCCCGCCCACGCACCTGGCGCGAAGGCGAGGCGAGGGCCTTCGATGTCCTTGGAGTCGCGCACGTGCACCGAGTCGAGGGCCACCGCGACCTCGACGCAGTCACCTTCATTGCCGTCGCTGCTGTAGCTGCTCTTGAACCAGGCCAACTCGGAAACGTCCTGCGCGAAAGTTCTGCGGATCATGTCTCTCCCAGCATTCGCTCGATGAGGGCCAGAGTCTCTCGGGGCGTGAGAGCCTCGGCCCGGATGATGCCATACCGCAGTTCGAGGATACGGAGCTGTTTCGGGTCGGTCACCCCGCGCCCACTGAACGCCCCGTGCGAACGCCCCACTGCCGAACCGTCTCTGAACTTCAGCACTCTGATGTCCCCGTCCATGCCGGGATGCGCCTCGCGGTGCGTAGGCATCACTTGAAGGGTGACATTGCGCAACTGCCCGATCTCCAAGAGCCGTTCGAGCTGACGCCGCCACTCCGTCGCGCCCCCGATGGGGCGCCTGAGCGCCGACTCCTCCTGGACGAAACTGAGAGCAGGTCCAGGCGACCGCTCGAAGATCGACTGCCGGGCCATGCGCGCAGCCACCATCCGTTCCACCTCGTCCTGCGAGTACGCAGGCTGCCTGGCCTCGAACAGTGCCCTCGCATGGCCCGGAGTCTGCAACAGCCCATGCAGGCCGTGCGCCACGTAGGCCGCAATCTCGGCCGCCTTGGCCTCCAGCTTCGTCAGGTCCCGGATCTTCTTCGGGTACCGGGCCTCCGCCATCTCCTGCTTCATCATGGCGAGCTTCCCGCCCGCGCCCAGCACCTCGTCCGCCCCGTCCAGGAACTCCGGCCGGGGGATGCGCCGGCCGCCCTCCACCTTGTAGACGAGGTCCTCCCCGTACCCGATCGCAGCGCCCAACTCTGCGGCGCGCAGCCCCGCCGCCTCCCGCCACGCCTTGATCTGGCGCCCCACCGCGGCAACCACCGCCACCACCGACTCGTCGTCCGGGTCAACGTCCCAACCAGGCTCGTCCGCCCCGGTGTCACCGCGCTCCGTACCGGCCTCATCCACGCTCATCCGTGCCCCACTTCCGACGCGCTTACCGTTCTTGCCCCAACTCCTGATGTCCCCGGTACGTCACCCCGGACAGCCGGGACAGCACTGGACAAGCACGGGACAACCTCCGTACGCATGGGGCTCATCGCTCTTCACGGTAGGCACGCCTGGCCACGCTGAGAGACGTGACCCAAGAAATCACCCGAACCGAACATTCCGCTCACGTCCGGCAGTTCACCGTGCTGCTCTCCCCCACCCGCCGGGGCGCCAGGCTCGCCCGACTCCTCGCCACGGCGCATCTGGGCGATTGGGGAATCGTCTGCGAACCGGCCGCGCACATCGTCGCCGAGCTGGCCGCCAACGCCGCCGTCCACGGCCGCGTGCCCGGCCGGGACTTCCAACTCACCCTCACCACCCACCGCGACGAGCTCCTGCGGATCGAGGTGACCGACACCCGGGGCGAGCAACTGCCTCCCACGCCCGGCACCACGTCCGCTCCCGCCGACGACTCTGAGTCCGGGCGCGGCCTCCTCATCGTCGAAGCTCTCGCCGACCGCTGGGGTGTCACCCCCGGGCCCGTCCCGCGCAAGACGATCTGGGCCGAACTCGACCTCGTACCGCGACCGCTCCACCGCGTCGTGGAAACCCACGCCCCGGTGAACCACGTCCCCGCGCTCCACGACACATAAAGCTTTAAAGAACCTGGGGAAATCACCCTCCCCACCCAAACCCAACCGCCGTCACTCACTCGGGTGAAATAGGACAACTGGGCTGGATTTCATGCGGGTTGGCTGGCATATGCTCGCCGCGACAACTCCAGACATGCGACGGCCCCCGACGAGATTCGCACTCTCAACCGGGGGCCTGACCACCGAGGAAGTAGGAGCTTCCCGATGGATACCCAGCAGATTACCGCGCCCTCGCGCGCCCCGTCCCCCGTACCCGGAGACACCACGCCGTCATCCGGTGTCATCCACATCAACTTCCGGCACGCCGCGGGCTTCACCGTCATCGGCAACCACCTCGCCCAGCACCGCGGACTCTCCCTCGCCGCGATCGGGCTCGCCACCCACATCCAGTCGCTCCCCGCCGGAGCCAGGATCGGCATCAAACACCTCGCCGAACGCTTCCCCGAGAGCGAAACCCGCATCGCCGCCGCCCTGCGCGAACTCGAAGCCACCGGCTACCTCCACCGCAGCCGCGTACGCCTCCCCGACGGCCGCATCGTCACCCGCACCGTCTCGTACAACCAGCCGAGCACCGACGCGTCCACCACCGCAGCGCCGCAACCAAGGACCAAGCGCAGCAAACCGGCAGCCCCGCTGCCCACACCACAGCCACCACCACGCGAGACCGCCCCCGAAGCTCGCCCCACCCCGGCGCTCACACCGCAACCACAGCCACTGCCGCTGCCGCTGCCACTGCCAGCTCCCGTCCTCGTACCGGCCCCCACCACGCGCACCACACCGCCACCGCCGCTCCCCCAGCCACAGGAACTCACGCCGGAGCTCCAGCGCGTGGCCACCGCGCTCCTCGCCGACCTGCGCCGCCACGCACCTCAACTCGTCCTATCCGAGAACGACATCCACACCCTCGCCCCCGGCGTCGCCACCTGGCTCGAACGCGATGCCCACCCCGACACCATCCGCCACGCCCTCACCACCGACCTCCCCGTACCCCTCAAGCACCCGGCCAAGCTTCTGCGCCACCGGATCACGGCACTCCTGCCACCACCGCTGCCGGGCGCTCAGGACATCGCACTCACTCGCCCCGGCGTCATCGTCATCCCGCTCCAGAACTGCGACCGCTGCGACCGCGCCTTCCGCTCCCGCCACCCCGGCCACTGCCGCGACTGCCGCGCCGAACTGCACACAGCTGCCTGACCGGAACATCACCCACAACCCGAACGGACCTCCATGGTCAGCTCGCCCCACGAGGCAATGCACCGCATCTTCCAGGAGTACCCCGACCTCTTCTCCCGCGTCTCCGAGGTGCTCGGAGTCGCCATCCCACCACCCACCTCAGTCACCCTCATGTCCACCGACCTCACCGAGGCCCGGCCGGTCGAACGCCGCGTGGACACCCTGCTGCGGATCGAAACCGAGGATGACGGATCCTTCCTCCTCGCCATCGAGGCCCAGGGCAAGAAGGACCCCGACAAGACCGTCAGCTGGCCGTACTACGTCACCTACCTCAACAACAAATACCGGCTGCCGACCCTGCTCCTGGTCGTCTGCCAGGACCACGCCACCGCCGAATGGGCCGCACGCCCCATCTCCATCGGCCTCCGTCAATGGCAGACGCTCACCCTGTACCCCCTCGTCGCGGGCCCGCACAACATGCCCGTCATCACCGAGGTGGCCGAAGCCCGCAAAGACCTCGCGCTCGCCACCCTGGCCGCGATCACACACGCCGACAATCCGGACGTCGGTGCCATACTGAAAACCCTGTCCGCCGCACTGCGGGACACACCGGAAACCATCGCCGACCCCATCGTCGAACTCACCGCACAGGGCCTGGGCAACCGCCCGGCCGCACAGCACTGGAGGAACCTGGTGGCCGTGGACCTCTCCTTCTACACGTCCTTCATGTCGGAAGAAATCCGGGACGAAGGCCGAGCACAAGGCCGAGCACAAGGCCGCGCGCAAGGCCGCGCCGAGGACATCCTGCTCGTACTGGAGGAGCGCGGCATCGCCGTTCCCGACAAGGTTCGTGGGCGGATCACCGATTGCGGCGACCCCGAGACTCTGCGCCAGTGGCTCATGCGAGCCGTCACCACCACCTCTGCCGAGGAGATCTTCGCCGAGGAGTAGCTCATCCCGGTGGCTGCGCCCCGCCTACCCACAGACCCGCAGGTACCAGCCCACCATGCGGTGACAGCGGTCGGCGAGAATCCGACCATGCCAACGAGCAACACCACGACCTGGGCCCTGCGCCCGGCCCGCCCCGAGGATGTCGAGGCGATGGCCGAGCTCAGGGCCACCGTGATGCGCCCCGACCTGGAGCGACTCGGGCGCTACGACGAGCACCGCGTACGGCAACGGTTGCGGGACGTCTACGCACCGGAGCACGCCTCGGTCGTCGTCGCGGACGGAGAGTTCGCGGGCTGCGTCACCCTGCGGCCGGTCGAGGACGGGCTGTGGACGGATACGGGCGGCTGCTCGAGGACCGGGTGGGCTTCCACGGGTACGGGCCGGTGTCCGCCGGGGGGTCGCCGGGCGGCCCGGTGCTGCTCGGCCGCACCGAACAGGGCCTGATCCAACTCCGTACCGCCCAAGGGATCTCCGTACGCGAGCGCGGGCCGGTGGCGCTGGACGGGCCCGCACTGCTCTGGGACCCGACGCCCTGCCCTGGCTCTGGCGCACCTGAGGAGTCTCAGAACATGCCGAAAAGCCCCGGTCCACCGCTTGCGCGGCGGGCCGGGGCCCTTCTTGGTGCTCTGTGCGGAGCAACCAGGTCAGACAGTCAGGTAATTACTTGACGATCTTGGTGACCTGGCCGGCGCCCACGGTCCGGCCACCCTCACGGATGGCGAACTTCAGGCCCTCTTCCATGGCGACCGGCTGGATCAGCACGACGTTCATGACGGTGTTGTCGCCCGGCATGACCATCTCGGTGCCCTCGGGAAGGGTCACAACGCCCGTCACGTCCGTGGTACGGAAGTAGAACTGCGGGCGGTAGTTGTTGAAGAACGGGGTGTGACGGCCACCCTCGTCCTTCGACAGGATGTAGGCCTGGGCCTCGAACTCGGTGTGCGGCGTGACCGAACCGGGCTTGATGATGACCTGGCCGCGCTCGACGTCCTCGCGCTTGATGCCACGGAGGAGCAGACCGACGTTCTCACCGGCCTGGCCCTCGTCGAGCAGCTTGCGGAACATCTCGATGCCGGTGACCGTGGTGGTGGTCTTCTCCTGCTTGATACCGACGATGTCGACGGTCTCGTTGACCTTCAGGACACCACGCTCGATACGACCGGTGACGACGGTGCCACGACCGGTGATCGTGAAGACGTCCTCGATCGGCATCAGGAACGGCTTGTCGACGTCGCGCTCGGGCTGCGGGATCGACTCGTCGACGGCCTTCATCAGGTCGAGGACGGTCTGGCCCCACTCCTTGTCGCCCTCAAGGGCCTTGAGCGCCGAGACCTTGACGACCGGCAGGTCGTCGCCCGGGAACTCGTACTCGGAGAGGAGCTCACGGACCTCGAGCTCGACGAGCTCCAGGATCTCCTCGTCGTCCACCATGTCGGCCTTGTTCAGGGCGACGACGATGTACGGAACGCCGACCTGGCGGGCCAGGAGCACATGCTCCTTGGTCTGCGGCATCGGGCCGTCGGTGGCGGCGACCACGAGGATGGCGCCGTCCATCTGCGCCGCACCCGTGATCATGTTCTTGATGTAGTCCGCGTGACCCGGGCAGTCGACGTGCGCGTAGTGACGCTGCTCCGTCTGGTACTCGACGTGCGCGATCGAAATCGTGATACCGCGCTGGCGCTCCTCGGGAGCCTTGTCGATCTGGTCGAAGGCCGAGGCCTCGTTCAGGTCCGGGTACGCGTCGTGCAGCACCTTGGTAATGGCGGCCGTGAGGGTCGTCTTACCGTGGTCAATGTGACCGATGGTGCCGATGTTGACGTGCGGCTTAGTCCGCTCGAACTTCGCCTTCGCCACTGGGTCCTCCTGTGGAGTGGTTCTGTACGCCTTGCTTCATCGGCGCCAGGTGATCTTTGCTGGGATGCCGGGGCCGGGGGCGATCGCCGCATTGCTTGCGCTCCGCGACGAATGCCCCCAGGCTCCGGTGACAAGCCTAAAGCGTGAGCTCGGGAGAGTTACTCGCCCTTGGCCTTCGCGATGATCTCCTCGGCGACGTTCCGCGGAACCTCGGCGTAGGAGTCGAACTGCATCGAGTAGCTTGCGCGACCCGAGGTCTTGCTGCGGAGGTCTCCGACGTAGCCGAACATCTCCGAAAGGGGCACGAGGCCCTTCACGACGCGAGCGCCGCTGCGCTCCTCCATGGCCTGGATCTGGCCACGGCGGGAGTTGATGTCACCGATGACATCGCCCATGTAGTCCTCGGGCGTGGTCACCTCGATGGCCATCATCGGCTCGAGGAGCACGGGGGACGCCTTGCGGGCACCCTCCTTGAACGCCTGCGAACCGGCGATCTTGAACGCCAGCTCGGAGGAGTCGACCTCGTGGTAGCCACCGTCGAGAAGGATGACGCGGACGCCCACCATCTCGTAGCCGGCCAGGATGCCGAACTGCATGGCTTCCTGAGCACCCGCGTCCACCGAGGGGATGTACTCACGGGGGATGCGGCCACCGGTGACCTTGTTGACGAACTCGTACGAGGTCTCGCCGCTCTCGATGGGCTCGATCGCGATCTGCACCTTGGCGAACTGACCGGTACCACCGGTCTGCTTCTTGTGGGTGTAGTCGATGCGCTCGACGGCCTTGCGGATCGTCTCGCGGTACGCGACCTGGGGCTTGCCGACGTTGGCCTCGACGCGGAACTCGCGCTTCATGCGGTCGACGAGCACCTCGAGGTGAAGCTCGCCCATACCACCGATGATGGTCTGGCCGGTCTCCTCGTCCGAGTGGACCTGGAAGGAGGGGTCCTCCTCCGAGAGGCGCTGGATGGCGACACCCAGCTTCTCCTGGTCACCCTTGGACTTGGGCTCGATGGCGACCTGGATCACCGGTGCCGGGAAGTCCATGGACTCCAGGATCACCGGGTTCTTGTCGTCGCACAGCGTCTCACCGGTGGTGGTCTGCTTGAGGCCCATGACGGCGATGATGTCGCCGGCGCCCACCGAATCGATCTCCTCACGCTTGTTCGCGTGCATGCGGTAGATCTTGCCGATGCGCTCCTTCTTGCCCTTGACGGAGTTCAGCACCGCGGTGCCGGACTCCAGGCGGCCCGAGTAAACCCGGACGAAGGTGAGCTTGCCGAGGTGCGGGTCGCTCATGATCTTGAACGCCAGCGCCGCGAGCGGCTCGTCGTCGGACGGCGTGCGCTTGACGACGGCCTCGGGGTCCTTGACGTCGTGGCCCTCGATGGCCTCGACGTCCAGGGGCGAGGGGAGGTAGCGCACAACGGCGTCGAGCAGGGGCTGGACGCCCTTGTTCTTGAACGCGGTGCCGCAGAACACGGGGGTGACGGTGGTCTCGCCGCCCTTGCCCGAGTTGATGGTGATGCGACGAATGCCCGCGTAGAGCTGCTCCGCGGTGGGCTCCTCGCCCTCCAGGTAGAGCTCCATGAGCGCCTCGTCGTTCTCCGCGGCAGCCTCGAGGAGCTTGGCCCGGTACTCCTCGGCCTTCTCCGCGAGCTCGGCGGGGATGTCGACGATGTCGTACGCCTCGCCCTTGGTCGCTTCCGCGGGGTAGACGAACGCCTTCATCGTCACGAGGTCGATGACGCCCGTGAAGTCGGCCTCGGCGCCGATGGGGAGCTGCATCACGATCGGGGTCGCGCCGAGGCGGTCCGTGATCATGGTGACGCAGCGGAAGAAGTCGGCACCGGTGCGGTCGAGCTTGTTGACGAAGCAGATACGCGGCACGCCGTAGCGGTCCGCCTGACGCCAGACGGTCTCGGACTGCGGCTCGACGCCCGCCACACCGTCGAACACGGTGACGGCGCCGTCGAGGACGCGGAGCGAACGCTCCACCTCGACGGTGAAGTCGACGTGACCCGGGGTGTCGATGATGTTGATGGTGTGGTCAACATCATTGAGCGGCCAGTGGCAGGTCGTCGCGGCAGACGTGATCGTGATGCCGCGCTCCTGCTCCTGCTCCATCCAGTCCATCGTGGCAGCGCCGTCGTGGACCTCACCGATCTTGTACGAAACGCCGGTGTAGAACAGGATCCGCTCAGTGGTGGTCGTCTTGCCCGCGTCGATGTGGGCCATGATCCCGATGTTGCGGACCTTGGCCAGGTCAAGCGAAGTGGTGGCCATAAGGCTCAATCTTCTCTCGGTCTCGATGTGGGTAGCGACTACCAGCGGTAGTGCGCGAAGGCCTTGTTGGACTCGGCCATCTTGTGGGTGTCCTCGCGCTTCTTGACAGCAGCGCCAAGACCGTTGGAGGCGTCGAGCAGCTCGTTCATGAGGCGCTCGGTCATGGTCTTCTCGCGGCGGGCGCGGGAGTAACCCACGAGCCAGCGCAGCGCGAGGGTGGAGGCGCGACCGGGCTTGACCTCGATCGGCACCTGGTAGGTGGCGCCACCGACACGGCGGGACTTGACCTCGAGCGAGGGCTTGACGTTCTCAAGCGCGCGCTTCAGCGTGATGACCGGGTCGTTGCCGGTCTTCTCGCGGAGGCCTTCCATGGCGCCGTACACGATCCGCTCGGCAGTGGAACGCTTGCCGTTGAGCAGGATCTTGTTGATCAGCGAGGTGACAAGAGGAGAACCGTAGACCGGGTCGATGATGACCGGGCGCTTCGGGGCGGGGCCCTTACGAGGCATTCTTACTTCTCCTTCTTGGCGCCGTAGCGGCTGCGGGCCTGCTTGCGGTTCTTGACACCCTGGGTGTCGAGCGAGCCGCGGATGATCTTGTAACGAACACCCGGCAGGTCCTTCACACGGCCACCACGCACGAGCACGATGGAGTGCTCCTGCAGGTTGTGTCCCTCACCCGGGATGTAGGCCGTGACCTCGATACCGGAGGTCAGACGCACACGCGCGACCTTACGGAGTGCCGAGTTCGGCTTCTTCGGGGTGGTCGTGAACACACGCGTGCAGACGCCGCGGCGCTGGGGCGAACCCTCGAGTGCGGGCGTCTTGTTCTTCTCGACCTTGTCCTGCCGGCCCTTCCGGACCAGCTGCTGGATCGTAGGCACTACTTCTCCGGTTTCTGTGTGCCGATCGTGAAACTAACCTGGAACGTCACCGACCCACGCGGTCGGGTGTGTCGAATGCTGCAGGCTCCTGCCGCAAGGCAGAAGGGGCGCAGATTGCGGTGGCCACTGACGGACTCGCCATGCGGTTGAGGACACGCACAGGAGCCCAGGCACACCCCAGGCACAAGGTCTGAGCGTACCTACCTCATCGACTCCGGTCAAAACAAATGCGGTCCACCGGGACACGCCGGACTTCCGCAGCTCATGGCCGACAGGTTTGAGACAGCCGACCGTGGGCGCACGGCAGGAAAACGACCTTGGCGGTCCGGCAATACGCGTTCTCAGTACATTGAACCGCGCAATGGACGATCGGGGGACGGGATGGCGGCGGCGTACGCACCCGATGGCGACGGACTCGACGACCGGGTGCCCTTTCTCGCGCGCCTGGAACGCGAGGACCGAGTGTCCCTGCTCGGACTGGGCCGCGAACTGAGTTTCGCTTCCAGGACCCCTCTGCTCAGGCAGGACGAACCGTCCGCGTACGTCCTGTTGATCATCAACGGTTGGACGAAGGTCACCACATCCGCGCCGAACGGTTACGAGGCGTTGCACGCCCTGCGCGGCCCCGGCGACATCGTGGGCGAATCGGCCGCGTTGACCGGGCGGCCACGCTCGGCGACGGTGACTGCGCTCTCCCCTGTACGGGCCGTAGTCGTTGCGCACGAGAAATTCCGCGCGTTCGTGGCCGGCTCCGCCAAGGTCTCCCTCACGCTCCTGGCGTTGACCGCCGACCGGACGCGCGCCGCGGACCGGCGCAGCCTGGAGTTCGCGGCGATGACGGTACGGGAGCGCTTCGCCGTCCTGCTCCTGGATCTGGCGCACACCCATGGTGGCCGCACGGACGAAGGCATCGAACTCGACATACCGCTCAGCAAACAGGAGCTGGCCGGGGCGGTCGGGGCGTCCAGGGAAATGGTCCAGCGGCTGCTGAAAGACCTGCGCGAGCGGGGCATCGTGCTGACGGGGCGGCGGGCGATGGTGATCGTGCGGCCGGACGCGCTCCGCCGGATCGCGCGGGCACAGGACTCCGTCCGACCGGTCGTCCACCACGAAACCCCGCGGACTCCGTAGAGCGGTCCCCGCGCGCTTCTCGGAGGGAATGCGGCCGCGTGACTCTGTGCACGCGGTCACACTGCGAGTGAGTCATCCGCCCTCACCGCCACAGCCCCATCGGCCCCACGCTCGTGTCTTCGGCCCACGGAGACCCGAGCGAGAGGCAACCCATGAACGATCCCGTGAACAGCACGATCCTGCTGCTCGACATCGAAAAGTACAGCGAACGGGACGATGTCGAGCAGGCGTATCTGCGCCGCATGCTCTACGACCTCAACGACCGGGTGCTGCTGGCCGCCGGAATCGACGAGACCCGGCGCCGGCGGGCAGACCGCGGTGACTCCGTGATGGAGCTGATCGACGCCAACTGCTCGGTGATCGCCCTGCTGCGGGCGCTGCTGACCGAGGTACCGGCCCAGTTGCGCAGCCAGAACCGGCGCGCCTCCACCTCGGCTCAGATGCGTCTGCGCGCAGTGGTCGCCTCGGGGTACGTCGCCGTGGACCGGCTCGACGGATGGGTCGGCAGCGATCTCAACCACGCGTGCAGGCTGCTGGACGCGGAGTTGTTGAAGACCGCGCTGCGGGAGCGCCCGGGCGACTTCGCGCTGTGTGTGTCCGATCCGGTCTACCGGGGGATCGTGCGGCACAGCCACACCGGCGTACCGGCCGAGGAGTTCCGCTCCGTCACGGTGGACAGCAAGAACGGCCCACTCGCGGCGTGGCTGCACGGTCCGGTTCCGTGGGAGAGCCCGCGCCCCGCGAGCGCGCGGGTGGACATCCCGTCGGCCTCAGGCGCTGCGCCGCACGCCCCGCAGGCACCGGCCCAGGCCTTCGACTTCGGCGGCGCCACGGTCACCGGGGGCGTCTTCGGCGGGATCAACCACGGCATCGGCGGCGGCACCTTCTCCGGGGACATCCACCTCGGCGACGGAGGCCGGGAGGACCGCCGATGAGTACCGAGGAACAGCCGCACGGCCCCCAGCCTCCGGCAGGGGGCGACCAGGCCGCCGAGGCGCAGGAAAGCCGCCAGGCCGACGGGGAGGTTGCCGAGGAGACCGACCAGCCACAGCCCGCCTGGGCGGCCCGACGGGATCTGGCGAACCACACCCCGCGGACCATGGGATTCGGGGACAGCGCCCGGGTCGACGGAGGCGTCTTCGGCGGGATCAACCACGGCATCGGCGGCGGCACCTTCTACGGCGACATCCTGCTCGACAAGACCGAGATCATCTACCAGTTCGGCACGTCCTCCGCACTCCACGCCTCGGGCGAGATCGCGCAGTCCACCCTGGAGGAGCTGTCGGCCTGTTTCGTGCCCGCGTACGCCGACTTCGAGGCGTTGGTCGACCGGCTGCGCGAGGACCATGTTCTGGTGGTCTCGGGTCCCTATTACGCGGGCCGGCGGACCGCCGCGCTCATGCTGCTGCACCGGGTCGGCGCCCACCCGGTCCAGGCGATCGGCCGGGACACCACCCCCGGGCAGCTCACCGCCAGTCTCGGCGGCGGTGAGGCGCGGGGCGGCCGAACCGGCCATGTCCTCTGCGATCTGATCACCGAGCCTGGCCGGCCGCTGCGCGAGGCGGACCTGCTGGCCGCCCGCAAGGAACTGGGCGAGGACGCGTATCTGGTGATCACCGTGGGGCCGACGGCCCTGCTGGAGGACGTACCGGTGGTGAGCTGGCGGGCTCCCCTGCCACGTGACGTCCTCACCGCTCACCTGGGCGTGCTGGTGGGCGAGGACAACGTGGCGGAGCTGCTGTCCCTGCCTGCCGTGACCGCGTTCCTCGAACGCAACCATCAGCCGCGCGAGGCCGCCGAGTTCGCCCGGCTTGTGGCGAGGTACGCGGCCGGGGAGGCCGACGCCGCAGGGCTCGGGGACTTCTCCCTGATCGCGTTGGAGAACCAGGTCCAGGAGTGGTTCGAGGACGACGGGACCGTACTGCACCTGCGGGACAAGGCGTTCCTCGTTGCCCTGGCCGCCTTCGACGAGGGCCCGTACGCCCTGACTGCGGAACTGAGCGATCTGCTCTACGCCTTCCTCCAGGAGACCGAGAACGGGGCGCGGTTCCCTACCGTCCCGGTCTTCGGCACGCACATCGGCAAACGGCTCCAGTTGGCCCGAGCGCGTCGGTTCGAGGCCGAGGAGGCCACCGAGTGGGGTCCGGTCCGACAGGTGAAGGCCGCCTACCGGGACGAGCGGACCTCGCTCGTGCTGCTGCGCGAGATGTGGACCGGTCACCCCTCGGCACGGCCCGCGCTCGTGCGCTGGCTGCAACGGCTGGCAGGGGACGGGCGACCGTTCGTCCGCACCCGCGCCGCCTCCACCGTCGCCGTCCTCGCCCACACCGATCTGCCGTCCGCCATGGCACTGGTCATCGAGCCGTGGGCTTCCTCCAACCTTTACCGGCACCGCCTCGTCGCCGTCAACGCGCTCACGCTCACCCACTTCCTGGGTACTCCCAACGTGCCGCGCATCCTGGACGCCTGGTGTGAGAGCGACGATTCGACGTTGCGCTGGGTGGCCATCCGCGCCCATGGGCTGATCGGCCCGGAGCGCCCCTCCGAGACCCTGGCGGCGCTGCGCGCGGCGGCCCGGCACCAGGCTGAACGGTCGGAGCCGGACGAGGATCTGCCGGGGCAATTGGGCGAGTCCGTAGAACTGTTGCTGCTTTCGCCGGCGGGTGACGACGTGCTCGCCGGGCTGCTCAGGACGCTGCACGACGACCGTCCGGCAACCGAACTCGCGCTCGGCGGCTTCATCAGCGCCTGTCGTCGGACCGAGCAGGACGAGCGCCACGGACAGCCGCTCGTACTCTCCTGGTACGTACGGGCTTCGGCCGCGCGGACACCGGCCGTCACCGGCATCGCCGAGCTGTGGCGCACCGCTCTGGAGAGCCGCGGCCACACCCGGAACGCCCTCGACGTGCTGCGCCGCTGGGTGCTGTCGGCGGACCACGACCCCGGCACGGAGTGGGCGCTCGCCGCTCTGCTGCCCTCGCTCATCACCACGTCGTCGGAGCACCAGCGGCTCAGCCATCTCCTGCGGACCATGCCCGGCGAGGACGGCACCGATCCCCCGCCTGTCGCAGGCCGACTGCTGGCCGTTCTCCCGCATCCCTGATCCGTACGACCTCATCCACAGCAACAGGAGAGGCACCATGCCCGAGTTCCGCCGACTTCCCGACTGGGACCAACAGGCCGACCGCGGCACGCGGTTGACCGACCCCGTGGTCACTGTCCGGCAGCTGTCCCGCTTCGGATTCGCCCGCCGGCCGCTCACCCGCATCGACCACGCCCTGGTCTTCTCGGCCCCCGACGGCTCGTACGACACCTACCTCCCTCCGGTCCGGCCCACCCGGGCCGGGGCCGCCGCGAAGCGGTACACCTCGGTGTACGAGGTCGACATGGGCGTCCACCCCGTGCGCGAGGAGATCGGCCTGCCGAGCGACGACGACGCCTTCGAGTTCGAGGGGTTCGTCGAATTGTCGTGGCAGGTCGTCTATCCCGCGCGGTTCGTGATGAGCCGACACCGTGACGTACCACGACTGCTGATCAGCGAGCTGGAACAGGCGGCCCGGCCCGTCACCCGCCGCTACACCGTCTCCCGGAGCGCGGACGCCGAGCAGGCGCTGCTGCGGGAGGTGCGCGCGCAGGGTGCGCTCGGCACCGGGGCAGGGCTCGCGGTGACCTGGACCGTACGGCTGCGTGGGGACCAGGGGGCCATCGACCACGTACGGCGCATGAGGTCCATCGACCACACGGCCACCGAGCAGGTCCACACCGAGCGGCGCGGCAGGGAGCACGATGCCGCGATCGACCGGCGCATCAGGGAGCAGGACGAACTGCAGTGGGGGCGAACGGCCGACTTCGAGGAGCAGCAGCACGAACTGAGGTTGCGGCAGCAGAAGTGGCAGCATGCGGAGGCGGTCGACCGGGCCCGTCGGCAGCTGGAGCTGCAGCAGGTGAACGCGGAAAAGATCGCCTTCTACGAAAAGCACCTGGAGCAGGGTGGGGTCCGCGCATGGGCGCTCCATCTGGCCGACCATCCCGAAGACACCAAGCTCGTGGTGAACAGCCTGCGCCAGGACCAACTGCACATGATCAAAGCTCAGATGGAGCTGGCCGGCGAGCTGCTGAACGGCGACAGCGCGGAGAGTCACGAGCTGGAGGCGCCGAAGAAGAAGGCACTCCAGGCGTTGATCGACGTGCTGAACCAGCACCTGCCCGGGGTCACCGCGCAGAGCACGGCCGCAGGCCGGCTGACCGTGTCGATGCCGGAAGACGCGCCGCATGCAGTACCGGGGGCGGTCATGCGGCGCACATCCCAGCCGGACTTCGACCGAACCGACCGAGCTGACGGCATCGACGCAAACAGCTGGGACGCACACCGGCTCGACGCGACACCGTTTCGCAGGGCCGATCCGGAGTCGGGCGCCCCCTTGAGCGCCTTCCCGGGCTGGCAGCCGCCGCCGGGCTATGGCAGCGCTCCCTTGAGGCCGACGAGCACGGCCACGCCGTCGGCAGGCGCGGAGGGCGTGCGCGAAGCAGCCGACAGGACCGGTGTGCCGAAGGCCGGGTCGGCGACTGCCGCAGCCTCTCCCCTCCCCAGGCCGGCCCCCGCCCCCCTCCCCGCCGAGGAGACGACGGCCGACGCCGCCGGGACGGCGGACCGGGGCGGAGCAACCGACGCAGCCGAGCCTGCGGACATGGCTGAAGCGCCGGACCAGGAGGACCGCAGCGCATGACCGACATCCCACCGGCCCAGAACATCGACGCCGGGACGCGGCTCCTTCTCGATCTGCGATCCGAGATTGCACGGGCAGACAGCAAGGCGTCCGTGCTGGTCGCCGCGCTCGGCATGACCGCGGGCGTGATCAGCGGCTGGCTGGCCGGCAGCGAATGGCGCCCGGACGCGCTCTCCGGCCCCGGCACGGCGCTGTGGTGGATCGGCACCGGCGGGCTGGCGACCGCACTGCTTTCCATGCTGATGGCCGTGCTCCCGCGCTACCGCGGCAGCACCTGGACCCCCGGCGCCCCGCTCACCTACTTCGCGGACGTCCGACGCGCCGCCCGCCAGAACCGGCTGGCGGAAGCGCTCGACGCCACCGAGAGCGCCCCGGCCACCGCGCTCGTCATGGCCCTGACCGAAACCAGCCGGATTGCCGTACGCAAGCACCAGTGGATACGTGTGGGCCTGCTCGCCTATTCCGTGGGCGCCGTCCTGCTCCCCACCTCGCTGCTTCTCGGCTGACGCTCCTCACCCCAAAGGACGATCATGACCCGACCAGCAACTCAGCCCCAGGGCCCGGGCGACGGGCCCGTACCGGCGGATGGCGGACCTGGGCAGTCACCGCCCAACCGCGGGACCGCACCGCCCCCGGCCCACGGCCCGGACCCGACCGCCACCGCACCACCCGCGCCCGATGACTTGATCTACGAGCACGGGCCGGGCCGACGCGTGTACTACACCGCGCACCAGCGGCACGTGGATGTCACCGCACTCGGCCGACTGGCACTGGCACTGCCGGCCTTCCTGATGAGCACGCTGGTGGTGCTGCTCGTGAGCGCGATCCTGGACCGCTGCATCGGGCTGCCGTTCTGGACACCGGCCGTGCTCTGGCTGGCATCCGGCGCCCTGGTCTTCCACCGGCCCACAGAGGACCTTCTCGCCCGCTACCTGCTCAGGCTCCGGCGCCCGATGCCCCAGGAGGCCGCGCGGCTGGAGCCGGTCTGGCGGGAGGTGACGGCCATCGCCGGGATCGACGGAGCGCTGTACCAGCTCTGGATCGAGGAGAGCGACGATCTCAACGCGTTCGCCGCCGCAGGCCACATCGTGGGGGTCACCCGGTTCGCGCTGGAACAGCTGCCGAGTGGCCAGCTGGCCGCCGTACTCGCCCATGAACTCGGTCACCACACCGGGGGGCATGCGTGGTCGTCGCTGCTGGGCCACTGGTACGGGCTGCCGGGCCGGGCTGCCTGGCGCGCCCTCCGCGCAATGGCCCGCTCCGTCGTCACGCCGGCCAGGTGTGCCGTCTACCTCATCGTCGGCGTCCTGCTCCTGGCGATCGGCGGGCTCGCCTCCACGGCCGCCGCGGTCCTGTACGGGCTTCCGCTGCTTCTCGTGTTTCCGTATCTGTCGGCGGCAGTGGGACGCCGTGCCGAACTGCGTGCCGACCGCCACGCCGCCGCGCTCGGATTCGCACCGAAGCTGGCCGAGGTGCTGCAGACGATGCACGCGAACGAGATCCGGGCGCGGCAGAAGGCGCTCGCCGTCATGGGAGAGCGGATGGAGCGGGAGTCGACGCCCGCGCGGCTGCTCTCCACCCACCCCGACTTCCCGACCCGGTTGCACCATCTGCGGCACTACCTGTAGCCACCACCGCCGGTGCGGCACATCGACACACGCCGAAGGGCGGCCACCCGTGCACAACGGGTGACCGCCCTTCGGTCGATCAAGCGACTCGCTTACTGGTTGTACGGACCGTAGTCGTAGTCCTCCAGCGGAACGGCCTGGCCGGAGCCCGTGCCGAACGGCGAGTAGTCGATGTCGTCGTAGCCGACGGCCGAGTACATCGCGGCCTTGGCCTCCTCGGTCGGCTCGACCCGGATGTTGCGGTAGCGGGACAGACCCGTACCGGCCGGGATGAGCTTACCGATGATGACGTTCTCCTTGAGGCCGATCAGGGAGTCCGACTTGGCGTTGATCGCCGCGTCGGTCAGGACCCTGGTCGTCTCCTGGAAGGACGCCGCCGACAGCCACGACTCGGTGGCGAGCGAGGCCTTGGTGATACCCATCAGCTGCGGACGGCCGGAGGCGGGGTGACCGCCCTCGGTGACCACACGACGGTTCTCGGTCTCGAACTTCGAACGCTCGACGAGCTCGCCCGGCAGCAGCTCCGCGTCGCCGGACTCGATGATCGTCACGCGGCGCAGCATCTGCCGGATGATGATCTCGATGTGCTTGTCGTGGATCGACACACCCTGCGAGTTGTAGACCTTCTGGACCTCGCCGACCAGGTGGACCTGGACCGCGCGCTGACCGAGGATCCGCAGCACGTCGTGCGGGTTGGTGGCACCCACGGTGAGCTTCTGGCCCACCTCGACGTGGTCGCCCTCGCCCACCAGCAGACGGGCACGCTTCGAGATCGGGAACGGCGTCTCGTCGCTGCCGTCGTCCGGCGTGATGACGATCTTCTTGGTCTTCTCGGTCTCCTCGATACGGACGCGGCCTGCCGCCTCCGAGATCGGGGCGACACCCTTGGGCGTACGGGCTTCGAAGAGCTCGACGACACGGGGCAGACCCTGGGTGATGTCGTCACCGGCCACACCACCGGTGTGGAAGGTACGCATCGTCAGCTGGGTACCGGGCTCACCGATGGACTGGGCGGCGATGATGCCGACCGCCTCACCGATGTCGACCAGCTTGCCGGTGGCGAGCGAGCGTCCGTAGCAGAAGGCACAGGTGCCGACCGCGGACTCACAGGTCAGGACCGAACGGGTCTTGACCTCCTCGACGCCGGCGCCCACCAGGGCGTCGATCAGGACGTCACCGAGGTCGACGTTGGCAGGCGCGATGACCTTGCCGTCGACGACGACGTCCTCGGCGAGCATGCGGGCGTAGACCGAGGTCTCGACATCCTCCGTCTTGCGGAGCACGCCGTCCTCACCCTTGACGGCGATCTTCAGCTTGAGGCCGCGATCGGTGCCGCAGTCCTCCTCGCGGATGATCACGTCCTGCGAGACGTCCACCAGACGACGGGTCAGGTAACCCGAGTCGGCGGTACGCAGGGCGGTGTCCGCCAGACCCTTACGGGCACCGTGCGTGGAGATGAAGTACTCCAGAACGGTGAGGCCCTCACGGAAGGACGCCTTGATGGGACGCGGAATCGTCTCGTTCTTGGCGTTGGACACCAGACCACGCATACCGGCGATCTGACGCATCTGCATCATGTTTCCTCGGGCACCCGAGTCAACCATCATGAAGATGGGGTTCGTCTTGGGGAAGTTCGCGTTCATCGCCTCGGCAACCTCATTGGTCGCCTTGGTCCAGATCGCGATGAGTTCCTGCGTGCGCTCGTCCTTGGTGATGAGACCGCGCTCGTACTGCTTCTGGACCTTCTCGTCCTGCGCCTCGTAGCCGGCGACGATCGCCTTCTTGGCCTCGGGGACCACGACGTCGGAGATGGCCACGGTGACACCGGAACGGGTCGCCCAGTAGAAGCCCGCCGCCTTCAGGTTGTCGAGCGTCGCCGCCACGATGACCTTGGGGTAGCGCTCGGCGAGGTCGTTGACGATCTCGGAGAGCTGCTTCTTGCCGACCGAGTAGTCGACGAACGGGTAGTCCTCGGGCAGCAGCTCGTTGAAGAGCGCGCGGCCCAGGGACGTACGCAGCCGGAACGTGTCGCCCTGCTGGTACTCCTGCTCGCCCTCCTCGGCGACCGGCGGCACCCAGCCGCGCGGCGGGATGGTGCCCACCGGGAAGCGGATGTCGACCTTCGCCTGGAGCGACAGCTCGCGGGCGTCGAAGGCCATGATCGCCTCGGCCGTGGAACCGAAGGAACGGCCCTGGCCGACGACCTTGCGCTCCTCCTCGTCCGTGGTGAGGAAGAACAGGCCCAGCACCATGTCCTGGGTCGGCATGGTGACGGGACGACCGTCGGCCGGCTTCAGGATGTTGTTCGAGGACAGCATCAGGATGCGGGCCTCGGCCTGCGCCTCCGCGGAGAGCGGCAGGTGCACGGCCATCTGGTCACCGTCGAAGTCCGCGTTGAACGCGGTGCAGACGAGCGGGTGGATCTGGATGGCCTTGCCCTCGACCAGCTGCGGCTCGAAGGCCTGGATACCGAGGCGGTGCAGGGTCGGTGCACGGTTCAGCAGCACCGGGTGCTCGGCGATGACCTCTTCGAGGACGTCGTACACCACGGTGCGGCCGCGCTCGACCATGCGCTTGGCCGACTTGATGTTCTGCGCGTGGTTCAGGTCGACCAGGCGCTTCATCACGAACGGCTTGAAGAGCTCCAGCGCCATGGCCTTCGGCAGACCGCACTGGTGCAGCTTGAGCTGCGGGCCGACGACGATCACGGAACGCGCGGAGTAGTCCACACGCTTACCGAGAAGGTTCTGACGGAATCGACCCTGCTTGCCCTTCAGCATGTCGCTGAGGGACTTGAGCGGGCGGTTACCGGGACCGGTGACCGGGCGACCGCGGCGACCGTTGTCGAACAGCGCGTCGACGGCCTCCTGCAGCATCCGCTTCTCGTTGTTCACGATGATCTCGGGGGCACCGAGGTCAAGGAGACGCTTGAGGCGGTTGTTGCGGTTGATCACACGGCGGTACAGGTCGTTCAGGTCGGAGGTCGCGAAGCGGCCACCGTCCAGCTGCACCATCGGACGCAGGTCCGGCGGGATGACCGGCACGCAGTCGAGCACCATGCCCTTGGGCTTGTTACTGGTCTGCAGGAACGCGGAGACGACCTTGAGACGCTTGAGCGCACGGGTCTTCTTCTGGCCCTTGCCGGTACGGATGATCTCGCGGAGGCGCTCGGCCTCCTCGTCGAGGTCGAAGGACTCCAGGCGCTTCTGCAGAGCAGCGGCACCCATGCAGCCGTCGAAGTACGTGCCGAAGCGGTCACGCAGCTCGCGGTAGAGCAGCTCGTCGCCCTCCAGGTCCTGGACCTTGAGGTTCTTGAAGCGGCTCCACACCTCGTCGAGACGGTCGATCTCGCGCTGCGCACGGTCGCGCAGCTGCTTCATCTCGCGCTCGGCACCCTCGCGCACCTTGCGGCGCACGTCGGCCTTGGCACCCTCGGCCTCGAGCTCGGCCAGGTCGGTCTCGAGCTTCTTGGCGCGGGCCTCGAGGTCGGCGTCGCGACGGTTCTCGACCTGCTGACGCTCGACGGAGACGTGCGCCTCCAGCGAGGGCAGGTCACGCGTACGGCGCTCCTCGTCCACGAACGTGATCATGTACGCGGCGAAGTAGATGACCTTCTCGAGGTCCTTCGGCGCGAGGTCGAGGAGGTAGCCGAGGCGCGACGGGACGCCCTTGAAGTACCAGATGTGGGTGACGGGAGCGGCAAGCTCGATGTGGCCCATGCGCTCACGGCGCACCTTGGCGCGCGTGACCTCCACGCCACACCGCTCACAGATGATGCCCTTGAAGCGGACACGCTTGTACTTGCCGCAGTAGCACTCCCAGTCCCGGGTCGGACCGAAGATCTTCTCGCAGAAGAGTCCGTCCTTTTCGGGCTTGAGCGTGCGGTAGTTGATGGTCTCCGGCTTCTTCACTTCGCCGTGCGACCAGGTCCGGATGTCGTCCGCGGTGGCAAGGCCGATCCGCAGCTCGTCGAAGAAGTTGACGTCGAGCACTTGTCGTCAATCCCTCTTTCGGGGGTTCGAGCCCCTCGCATCAAGCGAGAAAATGGGGCACTTCAGCAATGGTCTGAACGGGTCCGGGGAGAGCCGGCCGCCCCTGGGCGGGGCGGCCGACCAACCCGTCAGACCTCTTCGACGCTGCTCGGCTCGCGCCGGGACAGGTCGATACCGAGCTCCTCCGCCGCGCGGAAGACGTCCTCGTCCGTGTCGCGCATCTCGATGGACATGCCGTCCGAGGACAGCACCTCCACGTTGAGGCAGAGCGACTGCATTTCCTTGATGAGCACCTTGAAGGACTCAGGGATACCCGGCTCAGGGATGTTCTCGCCCTTGACGATGGCCTCGTAGACCTTCACGCGGCCGGTCACGTCGTCGGACTTGATCGTCAGGAGCTCCTGGAGGGCGTATGCGGCGCCATAAGCCTCAAGGGCCCACACCTCCATCTCACCGAAGCGCTGTCCACCGAACTGAGCCTTACCACCCAGCGGCTGCTGGGTGATCATGGAGTACGGACCCGTCGAACGAGCGTGCAGCTTGTCGTCGACGAGGTGGTGGAGCTTGAGGATGTACATGTACCCGACCGAAACCGGGTCCGGGAACGGCTCACCGGAGCGGCCGTCGAACAGCTGGGCCTTGCCGGAGGGCTGCACCAGCCGGTCGCCGTCGCGGTTCGGGATCGTGGCCTCGAAGAGACCGGAGATCTCGTCCTCGCGCGCACCGTCGAAGACGGGGGTGGCGACGTTGGTGCCGGGGGCGACCTGGTCGGCGCCGATGGACTGCAGGCGCTTGGCCCACTCGTCACCGAGGCCGGAGACGTCCCAGCCGCGGCTGGCGAGCCAGCCGAGGTGGATCTCCAGGACCTGTCCCGGGTTCATTCGGGACGGGACACCCAGCGGGTTGAGGATGATGTCGACCGGGGTGCCGTCCTCCAGGAACGGCATGTCCTCGATCGGGAGGATCTTCGAGATGACGCCCTTGTTGCCGTGACGGCCGGCGAGCTTGTCACCGTCGGTGATCTTGCGCTTCTGCGCGACGTAGACGCGGACCAGCTGGTTCACGCCCGGCGGCAGCTCATCGCCCTCTTCGCGGTCGAAGACGCGGACGCCGATGACCTTGCCGATCTCGCCGTGCGGGACCTTCAGCGAGGTGTCGCGCACCTCGCGCGCCTTCTCACCGAAGATCGCGCGGAGCAGACGCTCCTCGGGGGTCAGCTCGGTCTCACCCTTGGGCGTGACCTTGCCGACGAGGATGTCACCGGCGACGACCTCGGCACCGATACGGATGATGCCGCGCTCGTCGAGGTCGGCGAGGACCTCTTCGGAGACGTTCGGGATGTCCCGGGTGATCTCCTCCGGGCCGAGCTTGGTGTCACGGGCGTCGACCTCGTGCTCCTCGATGTGGATCGAGGAGAGGACGTCGTCCTGCACGAGGCGCTGCGACAGGATGATCGCGTCCTCGTAGTTGTGACCCTCCCACGGCATGAACGCCACGAGCAGGTTCTTGCCGAGGGCCATCTCACCGTTCTCGGTGGCCGGACCGTCGGCGAGGACCTGGTCGGCGACGACCCGGTCGCCCTCGGAGACGACAACCTTCTGGTTGACCGAGGTGCCCTGGTTGGAGCGCATGAACTTGGCGATGCGGTACGTGGTGTACGTGCCGTCGTCGTTGGTCACGGTGATGTAGTCCGCGGAGACCTCCTGGACCACACCGTCCTTCTCGGCCTTCAGCACGTCACCGGCGTCGGTGGCGCAGCGGTACTCCATGCCGGTGCCGACGAGCGGGGCCTCCGACTTGATCAGCGGTACCGCCTGACGCATCATGTTCGCGCCCATGAGGGCACGGTTGGCGTCGTCGTGCTCCAGGAAGGGAATCATCGCGGTCGCGACGGACACCATCTGGCGCGGCGAGACGTCCATGTAGTCGACGTCCGTGCCGGGCACGTAGTCGACCTCTCCGCCACGGCGGCGGACCAGCACGCGGGGCTCGGTGAAACGCAGCTCCTCGGAGAGGGTCGCGTTCGCCTGGGCGATGACGTAGCGGTCTTCCTCGTCGGCCGTGATGTAGTCGACCTCGTCGGTGACCTGGCCGTCGACGACCTTGCGGTACGGCGTCTCGATGAAGCCGAACGCGTTGACGCGGCCGTACGAGGCGAGCGAACCGATCAGACCGATGTTCGGGCCTTCAGGGGTCTCGATCGGGCACATGCGTCCGTAGTGGGACGGGTGCACGTCACGGACCTCGAAGCCGGCCCGCTCACGGGACAGACCACCGGGACCCAGAGCCGAGAGACGACGCTTGTGCGTCAGACCCGACAGCGGGTTGTTCTGGTCCATGAACTGGGACAGCTGGCTGGTGCCGAAGAACTCCTTGATGGAGGCGACGACCGGCCGGATGTTGATCAGGGTCTGCGGCGTGATCGCCTCGACGTCCTGGGTCGTCATGCGCTCACGCACGACACGCTCCATACGGGCGAGACCCGTACGGACCTGGTTCTGGATGAGCTCGCCGACGTTGCGCAGACGACGGTTGCCGAAGTGGTCGATGTCGTCGGTCTCGACGACGATCGAACGACCGGACTCGCCGACCGTCTCGGTCTCACCGGCGTGCAGCTTGACCAGGTACTTGATGGTCGCGATGACGTCGTCGGTGGTGAGAACGCCGGCGTCCAGCGGCTCGTCGGCGCCGAGCTTCTTGTTCACCTTGTAGCGGCCGACCTTCGCGAGGTCGTAGCGCTTCGGGTTGAAGTAGAGGTTCTCGAGCAGCGTCTGAGCAGCCTCGCGCGTGGGCGGCTCGCCCGGGCGGAGCTTGCGGTAGATGTCGAGCAGCGCGTCGTCCTGACCCTGGGTGTGGTCCTTCTCCAGGGTGGCGCGCATGGACTCGTACTCGCCGAACTCCTCGAGGATCTGCTCGGTGGTCCAGCCGAGAGCCTTCAGAAGAACGGTGACGGACTGCTTGCGCTTGCGGTCGATACGGACACCGACCATGTCGCGCTTGTCGATCTCCATCTCCAGCCAGGCACCCCGGGACGGGATGATCTTGGCGGAGAAAATGTCCTTGTCGGACGTCTTGTCGATGGAGGAGTCGAAGTAGACACCCGGCGAGCGGACCAGCTGCGACACGACGACACGCTCGGTGCCGTTGATGACGAAGGTGCCCTTGTTGGTCATGAGCGGGAAGTCGCCCATGAAGACCGTCTGGGACTTGATCTCGCCGGTCTCGTTGTTGGTGAACTCGGCCGTGACGAAGAGCGGGGCGGCGAACGTGAAGTCGCGCTCCTTGCACTCGTCGATCGAGTTCTTCGGGGGCTCGAAGCGGTGGTCGCGGAACGTAAGCGACATCGACCCGGAGAAGTCCTCGATCGGTGAAATCTCCTCGAAGATTTCCTCCAGGCCGGACTTGGTGGGGACGTCTTGTCCACTGTCCAGAGCAGCCTCGACGCGAGCCTTCCAGGCGGCATTGCCGAGGAGCC
Source organism: Streptomyces sp. NPDC002958 (assembly GCF_055563255.1). Classification (NCBI taxonomy): domain Bacteria; kingdom Bacillati; phylum Actinomycetota; class Actinomycetes; order Kitasatosporales; family Streptomycetaceae; genus Streptomyces; species Streptomyces sp. NPDC002958. The sequence goes on from NZ_JBVHDS010000006.1 coordinate 137,038, forward strand.
AGTCAAAGCTCTCGGTCTGCAGCGCGAGGAGGTTCGGAACCTCGAGGGGCTCCTTGATCTTTGCAAAGGAGATGCGCAGCGGGGCGGTGCTGGCACCGTTGTTCGTATTCGCGGTCGAGGCGTTGCGCGAGGCGGCCAAGAGGGGGTCCTTCCGAGGGCTCGGACTCACTACGCGCGTACCGGTCCCAAGTTGGACACGGAGACAGTCTGTTCCTGATTCGACCAAGAATGGCCAGGTCAGAGACGATCAGTCGTCGGTGCTCAAGCGTGGGCATGCCCCTGGTGACGGGCAGGAGGCAGCTAACAGGCAGCGCAAAGGGTCAGTGTAGCCAAACGGCACACTGATGTCCAGTCGGGGTTCTCAGAGACCCACGTTGCTCTCAACAGCTGTTCTCAACACCTATGACTAGCCCTTGCGCGCGGTGCGCTCTTCTTTACTGCCCTCTTCGCCCACGATCCATGCCTCGGATTCGGATCGATGTGACGACGCGTCCTGAGAATTGCGCGCCGCGTGCGGTTCGTCAAGGCCCCACCACCGGGACAGCGCTCCGAGGTCCTCACCCGACCGCCTCCCGGCGCCGGCCGTCCGACCCCGAGAGGCAACGGCGAAGATCACCATACTCGTCGCCGCCGGAAGAGCAAGGCAGCCGCCGCGGGTACGCCGAAGGGCGACCACCCGGATGGGTGATCGCCCTTCGCGTTTTGACGTCCGTGCCGTGCGGCACAGGCAGTCAGAAGGAGTCAGCAGACTCCCTGAGTCACTTGACCTCGACGGAAGCGCCGGCGGCCTTGAGGGACTCGGCAGCCTTCTCGGCGGCCTCCTTGGCGACCTTCTCGAGGACCGGCTTCGGGGTGCCGTCGACGAGGTCCTTGGCCTCCTTCAGACCCAGCGAGGTCAGCTCACGCACGACCTTGATGACCTGGATCTTCTTCTCGCCGGCGCCGGTGAGGATGACGTCGAACTCGTCCTGCTCCTCGACGGCCTCAGCGGCGGCACCGGGGGCACCGGGGGCGGCAACGGCGACCGCGGCGGCGGCGGTGACGTCGAACTTCTCCTCGAAGGCCTTCACGAACTCGGAGAGCTCGATGAGGGTCATCTCTTCGAACTGCGCGAGCAGGTCGTCCTGGGACAGCTTCGCCATGATGGCGTCCTTCCACTAATTCGGCTGGTGCCGGATGTACATGTAGGCGGGCGTACGTTCGGCCCGCTGCGACCGTCGCCCTGGCGGGCGGCGATCAATGCGCGAGCCGAATTACTCGGCACCGCCCTGCTCGGCCTGCTTGGCACGAAGCGCCTCCGCGGTGCGGACGAACTTCGACGGCAGCGCCTGGAAGAGCTGAGCAGCCTGAGACTGCTTGCCCTTGAAGGCACCGGCCAGCTTGCTGAGCAGAACCTCGCGGGACTCGAGGTCCGCAAGCTTCTTGATCTCATCGGCGGACAGCGCCTTGCCATCAAGGACACCGCCCTTGATGATGAGGTTCGGGTTCTCCTTGGCGAAGTCACGAAGACCCTTCGCCGACTCCACCGGGTCACCGGTGATGAAGGCAACCGCCGTCGGACCAGTGAAGTGGTCGTCCAGCGCGTCGATCCCGGCCTCGTTGGCCGCAATCTTGGTCAGCGTGTTCTTCACCACGGCGTACTGGGCGTTCTCACCGAGCGAACGACGCAGCGTCTTGAGCTGCGCCACGGTGAGACCCCGGTACTCGGTCAGCACAGCGGCGTTCGAGCTGCGGAACTGGTCCGCGAGCTCGGCTACCGCGGCAGCCTTGTCGGGCCTTGCCATGAGCGTCGGCCTCCTTCCGGGTGATGAGGACCGCTCAGAAGGGGCCGGGAAAGACGAAACGCCCCGGCGCGGGCGCCAGGGCGTAGCTCGACCGAACGAAGTCCGGGAGCTTTCCACAGTCACCTGCGCGGGTCGCCCGTACTCAACGGATCCTTCGGTCGCTGTATCCCTCTTGCGAGAGCACAGCAACGACCAGCGGTCTTTGGCTTCTGTAGGAGAGTACGCGACCGGGGTCGCGCCGAGCAAATCCGTCCCTCTTCAGGTGGTGCGGGAGGTTTGGACCGACCGTCTCAGTTCGTGCCCGAACCGGTCCCCTGCTGCTGCTTCACGAGGTCGGCGAAGTCGACCGTGTCGCCGGCCGGGGGCTTCTCGACCGAGACCTTCGTGCCGTAGTCGCTGTAGTACACCGTCGAATTGAGCTCGCCGGTCTTCATCTGGCCGCGCTCGGTCTTCTTGACCAGCAGATCGTTCTCGTCGACCCAGATGTCGACCTTCTCCGTGGTGATCCCGGCGTCGCTCAGCTGCTTCTTCAGCTGTTCGAGCTGGTCGGCGTCGAGTGCGGAGTTCTTCGCGGTCAGCTCGGCGACGTCGACGGTGCCGGAGTAGTGCGTGGCGGAGACTCCGCGCACGTCCTCCTGGCCGACCTTCTTCACGTCACCGGAGGCCAGCAGAGACTTCACGCCCTGGTCGGGGGTGGTGTTCTGCATCTGCTGCTTCATCGCCTCGCCGGAGGCACCCGCGAGCTTGGCGAGGTCGGCGTAGGGGTAGCTGATCCAGTGCTTGCCGCCGGCCTGCTGGGCGAAGGCGTCGCCCATGTTGACGATGTAGCCGTCCTTGAAGTAGCGGGCCTGCATCGTGCCGCTGCCACCGTTCTGCTTCATGGCGTCCGCCATGCTGCCGCCGGTGTACGTGATCTCCATGGTGCCGGTGAGACCGTCGGTCCAGTCGATGGTGCCGGTCTGCTTCATGGACATGGTGCTGCCCATCTGGGTGGTGCCCTCGACCTTCGCCGAGCTCTCCCCGCCGGTCTTCTTCTGTACGTCCCGCAGCGCGGCTATCGGGTCGGCCTTCACCACGGCGCTGCCGCGGTTGTCGCCGCCGTCCGATCCGCTGCCGTCCGAACCGCCGCAGGCCGCAACCGACGTCAGCGCAGCCGCCACCGCCACCGACAGACTCACGCGTCGCACGGTACTGGTCCTCATGTCCGCTTCCACCCCTCGTTCGGCTATCGAAGCCTCACGCTAACGCACAGCTCCGACACAGCCACCGGTTATACGGATACGAGGACGGGCCCCGCACCTCGAAAGGTTGCGGGGCCCGTCAAAGTCACGCGTGACGCGGCTTGCTGCCGAGCGCTGAGGCTCAGACGGCGGCCGGGTCCTCCTCGACGAGGAGGTTACGGGTGCGGTTGGCGTCCAGCGGGATGCCGGGGCCCATCGTGGTGGCCAGTGCGGCCTTCTTGATGTAGCGGCCCTTGGCGGCGGACGGCTTCAGACGGAGGACTTCCTCCAGCGCCGCGGCGTAGTTCTCGACCAGCTTCGTCTCGTCGAAGGAGACCTTGCCGATGATGAAGTGCAGGTTCGAGTGCTTGTCGACGCGGAACTCGATCTTGCCGCCCTTGATGTCGTTGACAGCCTTCGCGACATCGGGGGTGACGGTGCCGGTCTTCGGGTTCGGCATCAGACCACGCGGACCGAGCACCCGGCCGAGGCGGCCGACCTTGCCCATGAGGTCCGGGGTGGCGACGACGGCGTCGAAGTCCAGACGGCCCTTCGCCACCTCGTCGATCAGCTCGTCGGCGCCGACGATGTCGGCGCCCGCGGCTTCCGCGGCCGCAGCACGGTCACCGGTCGCGAAGACCAGGACCCGGGCGGTCTTGCCGGTGCCGTGCGGGAGGTTCACGGTGCCACGGACCATCTGGTCGGCCTTGCGCGGGTCGACACCCAGGCGGAAGGCGACCTCGACAGTGCCGTCGAACTTGGTGGTGGCGGTCTCCTTGGCGAGACGGACAGCCTCGAGCGGGGCGTAGACGCGCTCCCGGTCGATCTTGGCGTCCGCAGCGCGGAGGTTCTTGCTGCGCTTCACTTCTACTCCTGTGGTTTCAGGGTGTGGAGTCGTGGTGCGGGCCAGCGCTTGGCCCTACCACTGAGGACGTGAGGGGCTGAATCAGCCTTCGACCGTGATGCCCATGGAACGGGCGGTGCCAGCGATGATCTTCGACGCGGCGTCGAGGTCGTTGGCGTTCAGGTCGGGGAGCTTCGTCGTGGCGATCTCACGGACCTGGGCAGCCGTCAGCTTGGCGACCTTGGTCTTGTGCGGCTCGCCGGAGCCCTTCTCCACGCCCGCGGCCTTGAGGATCAGCTTCGCGGCCGGCGGAGTCTTGGTGACGAAGGTGAAGGAACGGTCTTCGTAGACCGTGATCTCCACCGGCACGACCATGCCACGCTGCGACTCGGTCGCGGCGTTGTAGGCCTTGCAGAATTCCATGATGTTGACGCCGTGCTGGCCGAGCGCGGGGCCGACCGGCGGGGCCGGGTTGGCCGCACCGGCGTTGATCTGGAGCTTGATAAGCCCCGTGACCTTCTTCTTCTTGGGAGGCATTGCTCTCTCCGGGTCCTAGTGAGAGTGTTTCGCCGCCGTCCGGTCATCCGGATGGAGGCATACCGCACAACGATAACGGGTATGGCTGCGCGACCAAAAACCGAGCAGGTCAGACCGGCTGTGTAGCCGGTCTGACCTGCTGGGTAGGCATGTGTCCAGAAACTGGCGGGAAGCCGCTAGTTCTTCTGGATCTGGTCGAAGCTGAGCTCGACCGGGGTCTCGCGGCCGAAGATCTCGACGAGACCCTTGACCTTCTTCGAGTCGGCGTTGATCTCGTTGATCGTCGCCTGCAGCGTCGCGAACGGGCCGTCGGTGACGGTGACCGAGTCGCCCACCTCGAAGTCGAGCACCTGCACCTCGACCTTGCGGGCCGGAGCCGGCTTGCCCTCGGCCTCCGCGGCCTCGCGGGCGGCCTTCTCCTCGGCCTCGGGGGCGAGCATCTTGACGATCTCGTCCAGGGTCAGCGGGTACGGGTCGTAGGCGTTGCCCACGAAGCCGGTGACGCCGGGGGTGTTACGGACGACGCCCCAGGACTCGTTCGTCAGATCCATGCGTACCAGGACGTAACCCGGGAGCTTGTTCTGGCGGACGTTCTTGCGCTCGCCGTTCTTGATCTGGACGATCTCTTCCTCGGGCACTTCGGCCTGGTAGATGAACTCCTCGACATTGAGCGAGACGGCGCGCTGCTCCAGGTTGGCCTTCACGCGCTTCTCGTAACCGGCGTACGTGTGGATGACGTACCACTCGCCGGGAAGGCCGCGCAGTTCCTCGCGCAGGGCCGCGACGGCGTCGACGGGGGCGGCCGACTCGGCCTCTTCTCCGGCCTCGTCGTCGTTCTCGGCGGGCTCGTCGTCGTCCTCGTCGCTCTCGGAACCGGAGTCGGCCTCCGCTGCCTCGTCGTCGTCCTCGGTGTGCACGGCGGCCTGCTCGGCGGGCTCACCTGCGGCGGCGTCGGCAGCTTCGGCCTGGTCCGGCTCCTCGGCGTCCGCCGCCTCGACGATGTCGAGCTCGTCCTCGGCGGACTCGAAGGCGCCCGCCGTCGGCTCGACGGCGTCGTTCAGGTTCGGGTCAGACACGGTGGCTGCTTCTTCCTGGATACAAATGGGTGGAACATGCGAAAGGGGCGCCCATGAGGCGCCCTCCGCGGGATCAGCCGAAGACGTACTTGATGACCCGCTGGAATCCGAAGTCAATCACGGTCACCAGACCAATCATGATGACGACGAAGACAATCACCACTGTGGTGTATGTCGTCAGCTGACTGCGAGTCGGCCAGACGACCTTGCGCAACTCGGCGACGATCTGGCGGTAGAACAGCGCGAGACGGCCCAGAGGACCCTTCTTGCCGCGCTTGCCGCCCTTTCGGGTCTTCTTCTTCGACTCGGGCACTTCATCCTCGGCATCAGGCATGTCGATGGAGCCCACGGCGTCCGTCACGCTTCTCACCTGATTCCGGGTCATGGCCGTGCCGCGCCCGGTGGAGCCGCACGGCGGTGCATTGAAGTACGTACATGCGCACACATCCTGGCGAAGGAGTGTGTAGCAGGGCCGGAGGGACTTGAACCCCCAACCGCTGGTTTTGGAGACCAGTGCTCTACCAATTGAGCTACGACCCTTTGTGGTTTCCACCAACCTACCGCATCTTCCCCGGATGCCCCGGGTGCGGGAACGGTGCGGCTGGTGAAGGCCAACGACAGGTGAGTGTACGTGCTCAGAGGCCCCACGTCGAACAGATAGCTTCCGACCACTCCCGGTCGCATGTTGTCCGCATGCTGTCCGAGTCGTGTCCGGTCCCTGAAACCCCTGTGCCGACAGGGAACGCGGTCTGGGACCATGGGGGTCATGAGCGCTGCAACCTCTCCCTCCGAGCGCCGGGTCTCCGCCCGCATCGGTGCCATCTCCGAGTCCGCCACCCTCGCCGTCGACGCCAAGGCGAAGGCTCTCAAGGCCGCCGGCCGTCCGGTGATCGGCTTCGGTGCCGGTGAGCCCGACTTCCCGACCCCCGGCTACATCGTCGAGGCCGCGGTCGAGGCCTGCCGCAACCCGAAGTACCACCGCTACACCCCGGCGGGAGGGCTCCCGGAGCTCAAGGCCGCCATTGCGGAGAAGACGCTGCGCGACTCCGGGTACGAGGTCGACACCTCCCAGATCCTGGTGACCAACGGCGGCAAGCAGGCCATCTACGAGGCGTTCGCCGCGATCCTCGACCCGGGCGACGAGGTCATCGTCCCGGCTCCGTACTGGACCACCTACCCCGAGTCGATCCGACTGGCCGGCGGTGTCCCGGTGGAAGTCGTGGCCGATGAGACCACCGGTTACCGGGTCTCCGTCGAGCAGCTGGAGGCGGCGCGCACCGAGCGTACGAAGGTCGTCCTGTTCGTCTCCCCGTCGAACCCGACCGGCGCCGTGTACAGCAGGGCCGACGCCGAGACGATCGGCCGCTGGGCCGTCGAGCACGGCCTGTGGGTGCTGACCGACGAGATCTACGAGCACCTGGTCTACGGCGACGCGAAGTTCACCTCGCTGCCCGCGATCGTGCCCGAGCTGCGCGACAAGTGCATCGTGGTCAACGGTGTCGCCAAGACGTACGCGATGACCGGCTGGCGGGTGGGCTGGATCATCGGCCCGAAGGATGTCGTCAAGGCCGCGACCAACCTGCAGTCGCACGCCACGTCCAACGTCTCCAACGTCGCCCAGGTCGCCGCACTGGCCGCCGTCTCCGGGAACCTGGACGCGGTCGCCGAGATGCGTACCGCCTTCGACCGGCGTCGGCAGACCATCGTCCGGATGCTCAACGAGATCGACGGCGTGCTGTGCCCCGAGCCCGAAGGCGCCTTCTACGCATACCCCTCGGTGAAGGAGCTGCTCGGCAAGGAGATCCGCGGCAAGCGCCCGGCCACCACGGTCGAGCTGGCGGCGCTCATCCTGGACGAGGCCGAGGTCGCGGTCGTACCGGGCGAGGCCTTCGGCACGCCGGGCTACCTGCGGCTCTCGTACGCCCTGGGCGACGACGACCTCGTCGAGGGGGTCTCGCGGCTCCAGAAGCTGCTGGGCGAGGCCAAGGCCTAGTACGTACTGCTTTCAGGATCTGCGACCCCCGGCTCCGGCCGGGGGTCGCATTCTTTTTCGAGGCTCAACTCGATAGGGAAAGCGGCTACCGCTGGACCCCACGCGTGCGGCAGGATCCTGGAATGGAGCGCGATGTACGGCTGTTGCCCAAGGCCCACCTGCACTTGCATTTCACCGGGTCGATGCGGCCCACGACCCTGCTCGAACTCGCCGACAAGTACGGCGTGCACCTGCCGGAGGCCCTGACCGGCGGCGAGCCGCCCAGGCTGCGGGCCACGGACGAGCGCGGATGGTTCCGCTTCCAGCGGCTCTACGACATCGCCCGGTCCTGTCTGAGGGCCCCCGAGGACATCCAGCGGCTGGTGCGCGAGACGGCCCAGGAGGATGTCGCGGACGGCTCCGGCTGGCTGGAGATCCAGGTCGACCCCACCTCGTACGCCCCGCTGCTCGGCGGGCTGATCCCGGCGATCGAGATCATCCTGGATGCGGTCGACAGCGCGTCGCGCGAGACAGGTCTGCCGATACGGGTGGTGATCGCGGCGAACCGGATGAAGCATCCGCTGGACGCCCGGACACTGGCCCGGCTCGCGGTGCGGTACGTGGACCGGGGTGTCGTCGGGTTCGGGCTCTCCAACGACGAGCGCCGCGGGATGGCCCGGGACTTCGACCGGGCCTTCGCCATCGCCCGCGACGGCGGTCTGCTGGCGGCCCCGCACGGCGGCGAGCTGGCGGGCCCTTCGAGCGTGCGGGACTGTCTGGACGATCTCGACGCGGCCCGGATCGGGCACGGCGTACGGGCCGCCGAGGACCCCCGACTGCTGCGCAGGCTGGCGGAGCGCGGGGTGACCTGCGAGGTGTGCCCGGCGTCGAACGTGGCGCTGGGCGTCTACGAGAAGCCCGCGGACGTGCCCCTGCGCACACTGTTCGAGGCCGGGGTACCGATGGCGCTGGGTGCGGACGATCCGCTGCTCTTCGGCTCCCGGCTGGCAGCGCAGTACGACTTCGTAAGGCGCCACCACGCGTTCACGGACGAGGAGCTGGCCGAACTGGCCCGGCAGTCGGTACGCGGCTCCGCGGCCCCGGCCGCGGTACGGACGGGGCTCCTGGCCGGCATCGACGACTGGCTGTCGAAGCCGACGAGCCAGGGCTCCGACTCACCCGGCCGCCGGCCCGGCCCGGCCTACGCCCCGATCCCGCGTATCAGCGCCCTGGCCACGGACGCGGCGAACTCGTCGAGGGACCGCGGCGGCGCTCCGCCCTCCGTGGCCTCGTAGACGAACGCCCGCCGCGCGCAGGCTCCCGGGAGCAGCGACGCGGCCGCGTAGGTGTCCGCGTCTGCCCGCCAACCCGGTCGGCGGCCTGTTCGGAGCGCAGATGCGCGTCAACGCCGCGGATGGGTATGTGTGGGCCGGTGCCCAGCTCCCTCATAGCCGCGTTGTGGCGCTCCTTGAGCCCGGGCTCGGCGTAGCCCGCGGACGATCCGCTGCTCGACCGGCTGGTTCTGAAGGCGGTCGGCGCGATCCTCAGGGGGGTCTACGCGGACCTGACGTTGGTGGAGGCCGGCCGGCCCGGAGTGCGACGGACTGGATGTCCGTACGGCCGCCGAAGCTCACCAACGGGCCGCTGACGGGGACGTACCGGAAGGTCTACGGCAGCGATCCGCGCAGCGGCCGGTCCCCTCACGGGCCGATGTGGCGCACGCGATGCCGACGCTGATCGACGATCCGGCCGCGGGGAAGCAGGGCATGGGCGTGGCTTCTGATGCGCCTTCTACAGGCTCACGCCGACCGTCACGGGTTCGTTGACGAGCGTGACGCCGAAGGCCGCGTGGACCCCGGCGACGACCTCACGGGCGAGCGCGAGAAGGTCCTCGGTGGTCGCGCCACCGCGGTTGGTCAGCGCGAGGGTGTGCTTGGTGGAGATACGGGCCGGTCCGGTGCCGTATCCCTTGGTGAAGCCGGCCCTGTCGATGAGCCAGGCCGCGGAGGTCTTGATGCGTCCCCCGCCTGCGGGGAAGGCGGGGGGCGTCACCTCGGGACCGAGCCGGTCCTTGGCGCGGGCGAGGAAGGCCTCGTACTCCGCCTCCTCCAGGATCGGGTTGGTGAAGAAAGAGCCGGCCGACCAGGAGTCGTGGTCCCTCGGATCCAGCACCATGCCCTTGCCGGCGCGGAGCCTGAGCACCGTGTCGCGGGCGGCCGCGGCGGGCACGCGCTCGCCCTGTTCGACGCCCATGGCGCGGGCCGTTTCGGGGTACTTCAGGGGCGCGGACAGGCCACCCGCCTCTTCCAGCTCAAAGCGGACACGCAGCACCACGAAGCGGTCGGGTTCGGCCTTGAAGCGGCTGTGCCGGTACGAGAACGCGCACTCGGCGTTCGGGATGGTGACCGTTTCGCGGGTGCACCGGTCGTAGGCGACGACCTCCGTGATGGTGGAGGACACCTCCTGACCGTAGGCGCCGACGTTCTGGATCGGCGTCGCACCTGCGGAGCCGGGGATTCCGGCCAGACACTCGATGCCCGCGAGACCGGCTTCGACAGTGCGGGCGACGGCGTCCGTCCAGACCTCCCCGGCGGCCAGTTCCAGCGTCGTACCGTCCAGGGCGAAGCCCTCGGTCGCGATGCGCAGGGCGGTGCCGTCGAAGCCCTTGTCTCCGATGACGAGGTTGCTGCCGCCGCCGATGACGAGGAGCGGGGTGCCGCTCTCGTCGGCCTCGCGCACGGCTTCGATCACCTCGGCGTCCGTCGTCGCCGTGAGGAGGCGGGCGGCGGGGCCGCCGAGCCGGAAGGTGGTCAGGGGGGCGAGGGGGGCGTCGTGGAGTTCCTGCACGGGGACAAGAGTACGGTCCGTGACCCCACCGCTCGGGCGGGGCCGCCGACCGTACGCGCGAAGCCGTGGCTCAGCTTGAGATTTGACCTCGCCATTCGAACACGGCTCTCTGCCGTGCCGACTGGGCGTTTTCACCCGATTCGACCCCGTCGCGGGCGCGTTGATCGCGCCTGAAAGCACCGGTCAGACGTGTTCGAATCTGCTGGGTTGAACAACAAGCTGAGAGCCTGTCGGGTGACCTCCGACCGGGCTGCCACGAAGACGCGCCGCTCGGCCGCCCCGGACTCCGGGGCCGGGGCCGCAGCAGCGGCCCGGGATCAGCAGGGCGACGAGGTCGGCCGGCGCCACCACACCGGCACCAGCCCGTCGAGCAGCGTGTCGGGGCGCCCGCATATGTGCGGCGCATCGGGGCACCACGCATGCGTAAGGGGCACCACCCCATGGACAGTGCCCCTTACGCCACGCTCAACGGTCTCAGCCGAGCTGCACCACGGCGCGGGACATGCCCAGTACCTTCTTGCCCTCGCTCACGGCCGCCAGGTCCACCCGCACCTGCTTGTCGTCCAGCAGAGCGGCCACCTTGGCGCTGACCTCGATCAGGGCGCCCTTGTCGTCGTTCGGCACGACGACCGGCTTGGTGAACCGCACCCCGTACTCAACGACCGCACCCGGGTCACCGGCCCAGTCCGTGACCACCCGGATCGCCTCGGCCATGGTGAACATGCCGTGCGCGATCACATCCGGCAGTCCGACCTCGCGGGCGAACTTCTCGTTCCAGTGGATCGGGTTGAAGTCGCCGGAAGCACCCGCGTACTGCACCAGCGTCGCCCGGGTCACGGGGAAGGACTGCGCCGGCAGCTCCGTCCCGACCTCGACCGACTCGTAAGCCACCTTCGCCGTCATCACGCCTCCTCGGCGGCGCGCGCCACCAGCTTCGTCCACGCAGTCACGACGTGCGCGCCGGACTCGTCGTGGACCTCGCCACGGATGTCCAGGATGTCGTTGCCCGCCAAGGACTTGATGCCCTCGATCGTCGAGGTGACCGTCAGCCGGTCCCCCGCCCGCACCGGGCGCACATAGGTGAATTTCTGGTCACCATGCACCACACGGCTGTAGTCCAGGCCCAGCTGCGGGTCCTGCACCACCTCCCCCGCGGCCTTGAAGGTGATCGAGAAGACGAACGTCGGCGGCGCGATCACATCGCTGTGGCCGAGCGCCTTGGCGGCCTCGGGATCGACGTACACCGGATTGGTGTCGCCCACCGCCTCGGCGAACTCGCGAATCTTCTCCCTGCCGACCTCGTACGGCGGGGTGGGCGGATAGGTCCGCCCCACGAAGGACTGGTCGAGCGCCATGAGCTCGCTACCTCCTGATGAAAGATGAAAAGGCCGAAGGACAGCCCCCATACAACGACACGAGGCCGCCCCCAGTGGGGACGGCCTCGTGTACGAGCCTGTTTCAGCGCGTTTCGCGGTGTGCAGTGTGCGAGTTGCAGCGCGGGCAGTGCTTCTTCATCTCAAGACGGTCCGGGTTGTTACGCCGGTTCTTCTTGGTGATGTAGTTCCGCTCCTTGCACTCCACGCAGGCCAGCGTGATCTTCGGGCGGACGTCGGTGGCAGCCACGTGAGTGCTCCTTGGACGGACGGATGAACGGATGAACGCAAAAAAGAGTAGCCGATCGAAGGACCGACCCCACAATCGGCTACCGTAAGTAGCGGTGACCGGACTTGAACCGGTGACACAGCGATTATGAGCCGCTTGCTCTACCGACTGAGCTACACCGCTTTGATGACGAGTCCCCCCGCCGAAGCGGGGTTTCCCGATCACCAGAGCCCCAATGCGGAATCGAACCGCAGACCTTCTCCTTACCATGGAGACGCTCTACCGACTGAGCTATTGGGGCGAGCGATGAAGACATTACACGGTTGGTCGCCGATCGCCCAAATCCGTTTCGGAGCCCGTCCGGCGCCCGCGATCGACACCTCACCGATCCTTCGATCTGCCGCCTTCCGGCCACCCCTCAGCCGCTTGAGCAGCGCCTCGGCCCCCATGGGCCGCTGCGACTCCCGCCGCACACAGGTGCCCCTGATACCTCTCAGGGCCACACCGGTACGACTATTTCGCTCCTCCTCGAACCGGACCGAACGCGCCCCTAGGCTCGACTCACTCTGCGTGATCTTGTACCCCTTCCCAGGAGCGCGATGCCCGACAGCCAGCCCCGGCAGCCGGACGACCACGCCGCCGACGCGGCCGATGCGACCAGCAGCCCCGACACCGCCGCCGCCGAGACCGGCACCCTGGTGCTCGGCGGCGCCCGTCTCACCGACGGCCGCATCGTGGACGTACGGCTCGGCGGCGGCCGCATCGAGGCCGTCGGCACCGCGGGCAGCCTCACCACACCTGGTCCGCGGGTGGACCTGCGCGGCTATCTGCTGCTCCCCGCCTCCGCCGAACCCCACGCCCACAGCGACACCGCGCTCACCGCCGGCGGTGCGGGCCCCGACACCCCGGGACCCGTGTCGCACCGCCCCGCGGACATCCAGCGCCGCGCCACCGAGGCCGCACTGCTGCAACTCGGCCACGGCGCCACCGCCCTGCGCGCGCATGTCCGGATCGGGGACGTCCAGGGCCTCACCTCCCTCGAAGCCGTACTGCAGGCACGCCGTTCGCTGCGTGGACTCGCCGAACTGACCCCCGTCGCCGTGCCCCGGCTCCTCACCGGCGTCGCGGGCGCCGACAACCTGGCCATGCTGCGCGAGGCGGTGAAGATGGGGGCCGGCGCGGTCGGCGGCTGCCCCGACCTCGACCCGGACCCGGCGGGGTACGCGGAGGCCGTCCTGGAGATCGCCGCCGAACAGAGCTGCCCCGTTGACCTGCACACCGACGGTGGCGATCCGGCCCGGCTCGGCCGACTGGCCGCCATGGCCGGCGGGCTGCGGCCCGGCGTCTCCATCGGCCCGTGCGCCGGCCTCTCCCGGCTCCCCCCTCAGGCCGCGGCCCGCGCCGCCGACCAGCTCGCCGCGGCCGGGGTGACGGTGATCTGCCTCCCCCAGGGCGGCTGCTGCGGGGTGGAGGGCCGGGGCGCCGCCCCCGTACGGCTGCTGCGTGCGGCCGGAGTACGGGTCGCGGCGGGCAGCGGAGCGCTGCGGGACGTCGCGAACCCTGTGGGCCGCGGGGATCCCCTGGAGGCCGCCTACCTGCTGGCCTCGCAGAGCGGGATGCGGGCCGACGAGGCGTACGAGGCGGTCTCCTCGGTCGCACGCAAGGCGATGGGGCTGCCCGAGGTCCGGGTCGAGGCGGGCTTCCCGGCCGAGCTGCTCGCCGTACGCGGGGAGCAGCTCTCGGGCGTGCTGTCGCTCGCCTACAGCCGGATCGTGGTGCATCGCGGCCGGGTGGTGACGCGGACGAGCGCGGTGCGCGAGTACTGCGACTCGGAGACCGTCGTCGCCCTCGGTCTGCCCCGCCAGGGCCGGCCGGATTCCGGTTCCTGCGGCGGGCCCTGAGCGCGGCGGCCCGCTGCGGCGTACGGTCGTGACCATGCGCATTGTCATCGCAGGTGGACATGGTCAGATCGCGCTGCGGCTGGAGCGGCTGCTTGCCGCGCGCGGGGACGAGGCCGTAGGCGTCATCCGTAATCCGGAACAGAGCGAGGACCTCCGGGCGGCAGGCGCCGAACCGGTCGTCCTGGATCTCGAATCGGCCTCCGTGGACGGGGTGGCGGAGGTGCTGCGCGGCGCCGACGCGGCGGTCTTCGCGGCCGGTGCGGGCCCGAACAGCGGCCCGGAACGCAAGGAGACGGTGGATCGCGGCGCGGCGGTGCTGTTCGCGGACGCGGCTGAACGGGCGGGCGTACGGCGCTATGTCGTGGTCTCGTCGATGGGCGCCGACCCCGACCACCCGGGCGACGAGGTCTTCGACGCCTACCTGCGGGCGAAGGGCGCCGCGGATGCGTACGTGCGCTCCAGGACCGCACTCGACTGGACGATCCTGCGCCCCGGAATGCTGACGAACGACGCGGGCACGGGGATGGTCCTGCTGACCGCCTCGACCGGCCGCGGACCGGTGCCGCGCGACGATGTGGCGGCGGCGCTGCTGGAGCTGCTGGAGACCCCTGCGACGGCGGGGCTGACCCTGGAACTGATCTCGGGGAGCATGCCGGTGGCGGTCGCTGTGAAGGACATCGCCGGAAACTGAGCCGTACATCGCAGGGGCTGTCCGACCTGCTGACACCGAGGCGGACCGCCCCGGTGTCAGCAGGTCGGCGCCGGGCGGACCGTGATGCCGTGGCGCTCCAGTAGGGCGGCGGTGACGCCGTCGCCCTCGCGGAGCTCGCCCGTGAACGTGCCGTCATAGACCGTGCCGCGCCCGCAGGAAGGGCTGCGCGCCATCAGCAGCGCCTCGGAGCACCCGGCCCCGCACGCGGCCTCCAGCGCCCGCCGGGCGCCGTCCACGAACTCCTCCGTCACGTCGCGCCCGGTGTCGTCGACGACGCGGGCGCGGCCGTCCAGCACGTCGTGGCCGTCGCCGCCGACGATCTCGGCGGGACGGCGCGGGGTGGGCAGTCCGGCAGCGACCTCGGGGCAGAAGGCGACAGGGCGGCGGTCCCCGATGGCCTCGGCCACTGCGGCAAAGGCCTTGTCGCGGCCGTCGAAGCGGCAGGGCACACCGTGCAGACAGGCGCTGACCAGCACAGGTTCCATGTTCACGACCCTCACAGCGGAAACAGAGCTCGCAGCAGCAACAAAGAAGGCCCCTGTCCTAGGACAGGGGCCTTGCCATGTGGCGGCGCCAGGGTTCGAACCTGGGTAGGCTGAGCCGGCAGATTTACAGTCTGCTCCCTTTGGCCACTCGGGCACACCGCCAGGGATTGCTGCCGTGAGAACCGCTTTTCGGCGGTGCTCCGTGGCAACGACGTAAACGATACCCGATGCCCGGGGGTGCTACGCCACTGGATTGATCAGCGGCCCGATCGGGCATGGGTGGCTAGGCTTTGATCGGCGGAGCGGGGCCGGCAGGCCTGCCGCCACCCGTACGCACCCTGTTTCCCAGCACCCCCGATACAAGGAGCCACACGTCATGGCCGACTCCAGTTTCGACATCGTCTCGAAGGTCGAGCGGCAGGAGGTCGACAACGCCCTCAACCAGGCCGCCAAGGAAATCTCGCAGCGTTACGACTTCAAGGGCACCGGCGCCTCGATCTCCTGGTCCGGCGAGAAGATCCTTATGGAGGCGAACGGCGAGGAGCGGGTCAAGGCGATCCTCGACATCTTCCAGTCCAAGCTGATCAAGCGCGGCATCTCGCTGAAGTCGCTGGACGCGGGCGAGCCGCAGCTGTCCGGCAAGGAGTACAAGATCTTCGCCACGATCGAGGAGGGCATCTCCCAGGAGAACGCCAAGAAGGTGGCGAAGATCATTCGCGATGAGGGCCCCAAGGGCGTCAAGGCGCAGGTCCAGGGCGATGAGCTGCGGGTCAGCTCGAAGAGCCGGGACGACCTGCAGGCCGTGCAGGCGCTGCTGAAGGGCCAGGACTTCGACTTCGCCGTGCAGTTCGTGAATTACCGATAGGGAACCAGCCGGTCTCCGGCAGATCTCCGGCAGATCTCCGGCAAGTCTTGCGCCTTCCGGGCGCGGGGTGGCGCTGAGCGGGATGCGCCGCTCCGCTCCGCGCACGGGATGCGATGTCCGAATACCGCCGGTCGCGGCGGAGCGGGGGAAGCAGACTTGTCCATGTCGGACGACGATCGGATCGATTTCCGGCAGGACGGGCAAGGAGAGGGACGGGTCATGACCATGTACGCAACGGTCGACAGCCCGCTGGGTGAACTGCTGCTGGTCGGCGAGGCGGCCTCCGGCGCCGAAGCCGCCGGAGGGGTCGCGCTCGCCTCGCTCTCACTGCCCGGTCAGAAGGGCGCCGCGGTCGTCCAGGACGGGTGGGTCCACGCGCCGGAGGCCTTCGCGGAGATCGCCGCACAGCTGCGGGAGTACTTCGAGGGCCGGCTGACCCGCTTCGACATCGTGTACGCGGACGGTCGGGGCACCGACTTCCAGCGGCGGGTGTGGGCGGCGCTGGACACCGTCCCGTACGGGGAGACCGTGTCGTACGGGCAGATCGCCGAACGGATCGGCGCGCCCGGGGCGGGCGTGCGGGCCGTGGGCACGGCGATCGGGCGCAATCCTCTGCTGGTCGTGCGGCCGTGCCATCGCGTGATCGGCGCGGACGGGGCCTTGCGGGGTTACGCGGGCGGCCTGGAGCGCAAGGAACAGCTTCTGGGGCTGGAAGGCGCCCTGGCGGTGCGCTGACATGTCCGGGCTCTTTCCGCGGCCGCGCGCCGTCGTCGCGCCGGGGGCCGTGCATGTGCCCGATTGGCTGCCGCCGGAGCGCCAACGGGAGTTGGTGGCGGCCTGCCGGGAATGGGCGCGGGGGCCTGTGCCCCTGCGGCACACGGTGCTGCCGGGTGGCGGGGTGATGTCCGTACAGACGGTCTGTCTGGGGTGGCACTGGCAGCCATACCGGTATTCGCGTACGGCTGACGATGTGAATGGTGCGCGGGTCGCCGAATTTCCCGACTGGCTGGCGGAGTTGGGGCGGGAGGCGCTGGCCGAGGCGTACGGGGACAAGAGCCCGGTCCGGACGTACGCACCGGACACCGCCCTCATCAACTTCTATGACGGTGCGGCGCGGATGGGCATGCACCAGGACAAGGAGGAACGGTCCGGCGCTCCGGTGGTGTCACTCAGCATCGGCGACACCTGTGTCTTCCGCTTCGGGAACACGGAGAACCGCGGAAAACCCTACACGGATGTGGAGTTGGCCTCCGGCGACCTGTTCGTCTTCGGCGGGCCTTCACGCTTTGCGTTCCACGGTGTCCCGAAGGTCTGCCCGGGCACGGCCGATGCTGCTACGGGGATGAGCCGTGGCCGGCTCAATCTGACCCTGCGCGAGACCGGGCTGGGCGCCCCGGGTTGACGGGCGTCAGCGACGTTCGCGGGAGTTGCCGAAGAGCAGCCGGTAGACGATCAGCAGGACCAGCGAACCTCCGATGGCCGCGACCCACGTGGCTGTGTCGTAGAAGTCGTTGGAGATCGGGCGGTCGAGGAAGCGCGACGACATCCAGCCGCCGAGGAAGGCGCCGATGACCCCGATGAGGGTGGTGCCGACCAGGCCGCCCGGATCGCGGCCCGGGAGCAGGACCTTGGCTATGGCCCCGGCAAGCAGGCCGAGAATGATCCAACCAATGATGCTCATGCGTACGAACCTACCCGTCACCCGGTTTTGGAATCCAAGACGTCCGTGCCGGTCGGGGGGTTGCAGTGCGCCGCACGCGAACGGGTCGTACCCCGCTCGCTCATGGGTCATGTACGAGCGTTGAAATCCGGCCAGGGCGCCATCTCGACCCCATCGTCCTCGGACTCCTCGGCGTACCACGCGGTGCCGTCCAGCCAGCTGCTCAGCCACTGGGCGAGGTCGGGCTGATCCACGTACCAGGCGTGCTCCGGCTCGTCGGCGTTCGGCTCGAAGAGCAGGACCGTGGTGTGTTCGCTGCGGCAGTCCACACAGGAGTACATCCCGCAGCCCAGGCTGCATATCGGCAGTACGCCCTCCGGCCACGGCCACCCGCCCTCCTCGGTCACGGTCCGGCGGTGGGCGAGGTACTGCGCGACGACGGACTCCTCCCCGTCCGGGGCCCGGTCGCCGATCAGCGGCATCAGGCCGTACTCCGGTCCGAAGCCGCCGTTGGCGATCCGGGTGTACAAGGCGGTGAGCAGCGGCGGCAGGGTGAAGCCGAGGGCGGCTTCGGCGCGCACAACGCCCTCGGCGGGCAGGGGGGCCGGGAGGGGGTACGTGCCCCAGCGCGGGGCGGTGTGCGCGGTCTTCTCCGCGGCTGCCAGCAACTGCTCGGTCCGCTCGGTGTCGTTCATGGGTTCATGGTGGACGACGGCACTGACAATCGGGCCGGACCTCTCCGGTTCCGGCTCCTCGTCTCCGGGATCGATACTGGCTGTGAACAGCCCTGACGGACGAACCTTGCGGAAGGCTTGATTATGAAGCTCGTCCAGCTGATCCTGAACGTCCTGTGGGTGGTGTTCTGTGGGTTCTGGATGGCCCTCGGGTACCTGGTCGCCGCAATCATCTGCTTCCTTCTGATCGTGACGATTCCGTTCGGCATCGCGTCCCTGAGAATCGCCGGCTATGTGCTGTGGCCATTCGGGCGGACCACTGTGGAGCGGCCCGACGCGGGTGCGCCCTCGTGCGCCGGTAACGTGATCTGGCTCGTCTTCGCCGGGTGGTGGCTCGCGCTGGGGCATCTGATCACGAGCATTCCGCTGTTCGTGTCGATCATCGGAATCCCCTTCGGCTGGGCGAACCTGAAGATGATCCCCATCTCGCTCATGCCGCTGGGCCGAGAGGTGGTCCCGTCCGACGAAGCGTTCGGCGCCCGCTAGGAGAACGGCGGAGCCGTACGGACCGCGCATATGAGCACGGCCTCCGGCCGGTTCGCCTGGTCAAAGGCCGTTCATCTGCTGCGAGTGCGGGACCTGACCCACGGCCACATCGCTGCCCCGACGGTTCTCACGACTGCTTGCCGTTGTCTCTCACGACTGCTTGCCATTGTCCTCGCGTCCCGCCAAGAACTCGTCCAGCAGCCCGAACAGCACCTTGGCCGCAGGCTCTCCTGAGGCTTAGGTTCAATGGCCCCGCGGGGGAGAACGACGAGTACGCGCTGAGGGGCGTCCGCGAGGATTTTCCTCACGGACGATGACCTGCCATCTGCTCCAGTCGGGCGATGCGCTCCGCCATCGGCGGGTGCGTCGAGAACATCTTGGACATGCCCTTTCCGGGCCCGAAGGGATTCGCGATCATCATGTGGCTCGCGGTCTCGATCCTCGGCTCGGGGGGCAGAGGGAGCTGTTTCGTGCCCGCGTCGAGCTTCCGCAGGGCGTCGGCGAGAGCCAGCGGGTCGCCGGTCAGCTGGGCGCCCGAGGCGTCCGCCTCGTATTCGCGGGAGCGGCTCACGGCCAGCTGGATCACGGAGGCGGCGAGCGGTCCGAGAATCATGATCAGCAGCATGCCGAGGATGCCGGGTCCCTTGCCCTCGTTGGACCGGCCCCCCGGGATCAGCCAAGCGAAGTTGACCAAGAACATGACGACGGAGGCGAGTGCTCCGGCGACGGACGAGATCAGGATGTCGCGGTTGTAGACATGGCTCAACTCGTGGCCGAGGACGCCACGCAGCTCCCGCTCGTCCAGGATCCGCAGGATGCCCTCGGTGCAGCAGACCGCCGCGTTGCGCGGGTTGCGGCCGGTGGCGAAGGCGTTGGGAGCCTGCGTCGGCGAGATGTAGAGCCGGGGCATGGGCTGGCGGGCCGCAGTGGAGAGCTCGCGGACCATGCGGTAGAGCTGTGGCGCCTCGAATTCGCTGACGGGGCGGGCTCGCATGGCCCTGAGAGCCAGCTTGTCGCTGTTCCAGTACGCGTAGACGTTGGTGCCGACGGCTACGAGGAGCGCGACGATCAGGCCTGTACGTCCGAAAAAGCTTCCGATGACGATGATGAGTGCGGACAGGCCCCCGAGGAGTACGGCGGTTCTCAGCCCGTTGTGCCGGCGGTGCACGGTACGCCCTCCAAGTGGTCCAGCAGGGGAACCCTTTGCTTGTTGGTGTCCACTCCCCCAGTGGAGCCTTCTGTACAGGTCAACGCCAGGCGAGGAAAGCTAGTTCCCTTGTGCGCGCGGCCGCAGGACAGGGCCTGTCGGGCACGTGCGGCCGGATCGGGCTCTGGGCCGTACGGGTGGAAGGGGGGCTGCGCGTGTGCCGGTCCGTGCCGGGCGGCTCAGCGCTGAGCGGGGAGGCCGGCGAGTGCGAGGGCCTCGGGATCCGGCTTGATCTCGCTGGTGCAGTGGGCGCAGCGGGAAGCGATGGCCGGAATCTCGGTGTAGCAGCGGGGGCAGTCGCGCATGGCGGCCTTGATGCCGACCTTCTCGTCGGCCTTGGAGAAACGGTTCTGGACCTTCGTCATGGGAACGACGACGCAGAAGTAGAGCACCGCCGCGGTGATCAGAAAGGCAATGGCGGCAGCGAGGAACTTCCCGTAAGGGAAGACGGTGCCCCTGATCGAGAACTCCGCCGCGCTGAAGTCACCGACGGAACCGGTGGCGAGGCCGATGAGCGGGGTGATGAAGGCGGTGCTGAATCCGGTGACAACTGCGGTGAACGCGGATCCGACGGCCAGCCCGATGGCCATGGAGATGACGTTTCCGCGCAGGATGAAGTCCTTGAAGCCGTGCAGCACTGCTCTTGCTCCTCTGGGATATGGGTGCGTGTGGGGGTGTGCGGGCATGACCTTGCCCTGTGCGGGTTGTTCCGGGCAAACCGATCTCGAGTACGTCAGAAGAGATTGACGGCGGCGAATCTGAGGACCGTCTGCGGAGCACCGGAGAGCACGACGCCGACGACTGCGGTGAGGGAGATCGCGACGGTGAGGGCGGCCGGGGCGCGGTGCTTGGTGGGGGCGGGTACGGCTTCGCCCGCCGGGGTCTCTTCCGGGGCGCGGAAGAGCGCCGCGGTCCACTGCAGGTAGTAGTAGAGCGCGATCACGACGTTGACGGCCATGACGACCGCGAGCCAGCCCAGACCCGCGTCGACGGCCGTGGAGAAGACCGTGACCTTGGCGAAGAGGCCGACGATGCCGGGCGGCAAGCCGGCCAGGCAGAGCAGGAAGAAGGCCATCGCCAGGGCGGCGAGGGGGCGGGTGGCGTGCAGGCCGCGGTAGTCCGAGACTCGGTTGCCGGGGTTCGTACGGGCGACGAGGGCGGCGACCGCGAACGCGCCGAGGTTCACGACGGCGTACATGAGGGCGTACGCGACGGTGGAGCCGATGTGCTCGTCGCTGGAGTACGCGGCGGCGGCGATCGGCACCAGGAGGTAGCCGGCCTGGGCGACGGACGACCAGGCGAGCAGGCGTACGGCGCTGCGGGCACGGGTGGCGTTCTGGCGCAGGGCGGCTACGTTGCCGATCGTCATGGTGAGCGCGGCGAGGACGGCGAGGGCCGGTCCCCAGACGTCGGCGTACGCCGGGAACGCGATCACGGTGACGAGGATGAGGCCGGAGAAGCCGACCGCCTTGCCGACGACCGAGAGGTAGGCAGCGATCGGCAAAGGGGCGCCGATGTAGGTGTCGGGAACCCAGAAGTGGAAGGGGGCTGCGGCCGTCTTGAAGGCGAAGCCGACGAGGGTGAGGACGACGCCCGCCTCGGCGAGGGTGTCGAGCTGACCGGGTACGTCGTCGAGACGGGCGGCGATCTCCGTGAGGTGCAGGGTGCCGGTGGTGGCGTACACGAAGCTGACACCGAGCAGCATGACGGCGGTCGCGACGACGGAGGAGAGGAAGAACTTCAGCGCGGCTTCGGAGGACCGCCGGTCGCCGCGTTTGATACCGACGAGGGCGAAGGCGGGCAGCGAGGCGACTTCGAGGGCGATGACGAGGGTGGCGAGGTCGCGGGCGGCGGGCAGGAGTACGGCGCCCGAAGCGGAGGACAGCAGGAGGAACCAGAACTCGCCCGCGGGGAGTTTGCGTGTGTCGTCGAGGGAGAGCAGGGCGGTCAGCAGGGCGCCGCCGAGTACGAGGCCCTGGATGACGAGAGCGAAGTGGTCGGCGGTGTAGCTGCAGGCCCCGGTGGAGCCGGTGCCGGTGGTCGCGGTGTTGAGGCAGAAGGTGGAGCGGTTTCCGTCGCGCAGTGGGACGAGGAGGGCGAGTGCGGCAACGAGTCCGGCCATGGTGACCCAGCCGAGGAGCGGCTTGCGTTCCTCGGGGAAGAAGAGGTCGGCGACCAGCACGATCAGGGCGGCGGCCGCGACGACGACCGGGGGCGCGATGGCGAGCCAGTCGACGGACTGGATGAGGCTGGTGGTGCTCTCGGCCGCTGTGGTGACGACGCCCGGGGTGACGACGGCTGTGGTCACGACTTACCTCCTGCGAGGAGCTTCTGCACGGCCGGGTCGGTGAGGCCGAGGAGGACGGCGGGCCATAGGCCGGTGAGGACGGTGAGGGCGGCGAGCGGGGTCCAGGCGGCGAATTCGTACGTCTGGACATCGGCGAGCTTGTGCGTCTCTTCCCGCTTCTCGCCCATGCAGACGCGACGTACGACGATCAGCATGTACGCGGCAGTGAGCAGGGTGCCGAACGCGGCGATCGACATGAAGGTGAGGAAGGCGGGGCGGCTGAGGCCTTCGGCAGGGTCGAAGGAGCCGAACAGGGCAAGCATCTCGCCCCAGAATCCGGCGAGCCCGGGCAGGCCCAGGGAGGCGACGGCGGCGAAGGCGAGGAGGCCGCCGAGGCGGGGTGCCCGGCCGTAGAGCGCGGCCCCGGTGGCGCCGGAGAGGGTGTCGAGGTCGGCGGTGCCGTACCGGTCCTTGACCGCTCCGACCAGGAAGAACAGCAGGCCGGTGATGAGACCGTGGGCAATGTTGGCGAAGAGTGCGCCGTTGACGCCGGTGGGGGTCATGCTCGCGATGCCGAGGAGTACGAAGCCCATGTGGCCGACGGAGGAGTACGCGATCAGGCGCTTGAGGTCGCCCTTGGAGCCGGGGCGGGCCAGCGCCAGGCAGGCGAGTGATCCGTAGATGATGCCGACGACCGCGAAGGCGGCGAGGTAGGGCGCGAAGGTGTGCATCCCGTCAGGGGCGATGGGGAGCAGGATGCGGACGAATCCGTACGTACCCATCTTCAGCAGGACGCCCGCGAGCAGGACCGAGCCGACGGTCGGAGCGGCGGTGTGGGCGTCCGGGAGCCAGCTGTGCAGCGGCCACATCGGGGTTTTCACGGCGAGCCCGATGCCGATCGCGAGAACGGCGATGACCTGCACGGACGAGGTGAGCCCACGGCCGTTGTCAGTGGCGAGTGCCACCATGTCGAAGGTGCCGCTCTTCAGTCCTACGAGCAGCAGGCCCAGCAGCATGATCACCGAGCCGAGCAGTGTGTAGAGGATGAACTTCCAGGCCGCGGCCTGCTTCCTCTCACCGCCCCAGCGGGCGATGAGGAAGTACATCGGGATGAGGACCATCTCGAAGGCCAGGAAGAACAGCAGCAGGTCGAGGACGGCGAAGGTCGCGAGGGTGCCGGACTCGAGGACGAGGACGAGTGCGACGAATGCCTTCGGGGAGGGGCCCTCGGGCATTTTGAAGTAGCTGTAGAGCGCGCAGAGGAAGGTCAGCAGCGCGGTCAGTACGAGAAGGGGGAGCGAGATGCCGTCGATGCCGAGGTGGATGCGGACATCGAGCGCCGGGATCCAGCTGATGTCGGTGGTGGCCTGCATCTTCGACGGGTGGTCGTGGTCGAAGCCGACGGCGAGCACGATCGCGGCGATGAGGACCGCGCCGGTGACGGTCACGCCGTGGCGGAGCACGGCCTGGTCGGGCCCGGTGCCCTTCAGTCCGGGCGGGGCCGGCAGGAGAGCGGCCACCGCGCCGATGAGCGGGGCGACGACGATGAACGCGAGAAGGAACTGCATCACGGACTCGCTGATATCGATCACTGCTCACGACCCGACGTTGACGTTGGCAAAGACGACGGCGGCGATCGCCAGGACCAGGGAACCGGCGAGCAGTGCGCTGAGGTAGGTCTGCACGTTGCCGGTCTGGGCGCGGCGGACGGCGGTGCCGAGCCAGCGTGCGCCGGTGCCGGAGCCGCGTACGTAGGTGTCGACGACCTCGCGGTCCAGGAAGCGGACGAGGCTCGCCGCCGCCTGGACGGGGCGGACGAACAGGGTTGTGTACAGCGCGTCGAGGTGGAAGCCGGCGGCGGCGAGGCGGTGGAACGGGCCGAGCAGCAGGCGGCCGGGGTCGGCCGGGTCGGGGACGTCCCCATCGGCGCCGTAGGCGGCGGTGTGCGCCGTCATGGCCTGGGCCTCGACGAGGGCGGGTTCGGCGTCGGGGTGGGCGACGACCGTGCCCACGGCGGTGCGGGCGGCGAGCGCCGAGGTGTGGCGCCAGGCGGCGTAGGTGACGAGGCCGCCGACGAGGCCGACGCCCGTGGAGAGGACGGCGGTGGTCACGGACGGGGCGAGGCTGTGGCCGTCGAACCAGTCGGTGATCGCTCCGACGGTCAGTCCGAAGGCGATGGTGGGGATGGCAAGGACCCAGAGGACGGCGGTCATCGCGACGGGCTGCCTGCCGTGGTCGGGGGCCTCGGCACCACGGCCCCGGAAGGCGAGGAGCCAGAGGCGGGTGGCGTACGCGGCGGTGAGGACGGCGGCGAGCAGCCCGGCGACGAGGACGGTCCAGCCGGCGGCGGCCGGGGCGACGTTCCGGTCCCCGAGCGCGGTGTGCTCGGCGGCGACGAGGACGGCTTCCTTGGAGAAGAAGCCGGCGAACGGCGGGATGGCGGCGAGCGCGAGGAGGGCGACGGTCATCGTCCAGTAGGCGTCCGGGATGCGCTTCGTCAGGCCGCCCATGCGGGACATGGCGGCCAGCGAGTTGGTCCCGGCGGCGTGGATGACGACGCCCGCCGCGAGGAAGAGTACGGCCTTGAACGCACCGTGGGACAGGAGGTGGAAGACGGCGGCACCGCGGTCGCCGACGGCCAGGGCACCGGCCATGTAGCCGAGCTGGCCAATGGTCGAATAGGCGAGGACGCGTTTGATGTCGTCCTGGGCGAGGGCGGCGAGTCCCGAACCGATCATCGTGATCGCCGCCATCACGGCGAGGACCACGAGGGCAGTGCCGGACTCGGCGAAGACAGGCAGGAGCCGGGCCACGAAGTAGATACCGGCGGCAACCATAGTCGCGGCGTGGATCAGCGCGGAGACGGGGGTGGGACCGGCCATCGCGTCGGGCAGCCAGGTGTGCAGCGGGAACTGCGCGGACTTGCCCGCGACGCCCGCGAGGAGCAGCAGGGCGATGACGGTGGGGTGGTCCAGGCCACCGTTCGCGACGGCGCCCAGGATGCCGGTGATGCGGAATGTTCCGGTGTCGGCGGCGAGCGCGAACAGACCGATCAGGAAGGGGATGTCGCCGAGCTTGGTGACCAGGAAGGCCTTGAGGGAGGCGGCGCGGGCCTCGGGCGTCTCCCAGTAGTGGCCGACGAGGAAGTACGAGCAGATGCCCATGATCTCCCAGCCGACCAGGAGCACCATCAGGTCGCCGGAGTAGACGACGAGCAGCATCGCGGAGGTGAAGAGGGAGACAAGGGCCGCGTACGAGGGGTAGCGGGGGTCGTCGCGCAGATAGGCGGTCGAGTAGATCTGCACACAGCTCGCGACGAGCCCGACGAGGACGGCGACGAGGACCGCGAAGCCGTCGAGGTGCAGGGCGAGATCGATCGGGACCGAGCCGGTGGGGGTGAGCTGCGTCGCCGCGTCGATGGCCCGGCCGCCGCCCTGGCGCGAGGCGACGACGACGGAGAGCGCGAAGGCGGTGAGGGTGGGCAGGACGGCGAGGGGTCGTACGAAGCCGGGGGCGGTGCGTCCGAGAAGGAGACCGGCCGCGGCGCCCAGGAACGGAAGGAGGGGGACGAGAACGGCGAGGGTCGTGGTGGTCACGCGGTGGCCTCTGCCTTCTTTGCCTTCCCTGCCGGAGCAGTGGCCTGGTCATCGGTGCCGTGGATCTTGGAGGCCTCGTCGCCGGGGAGGGCTTCCGCGGCGTCGGTCTCGGCGGTGTCGCGGAGGCGGTCGACGTCCGCGCTGCCGCGGTTGCGGTGGACGGCGAGGACGATCGCCAGGCCGATACCGATCTCCGCCGCCGCGATGGCGATGGTGAAGAGGGTGAGGGCCTGGCCGGAGTGCAGAGTGTCGCGGAGCCAGACGTCGAAGGCGACCAGGTTGAGGTTGACGGCGTTGAGCATCAGCTCGACGGACATCAGGACGAGGATCGCGTTGCGGCGGGCGAGCACTCCGTACAGCCCGGTGCAGAAGAGGAGAGCGGCGAGCACGGCGGGATAGGCGAGGTGCATCAGCTCTGCTCCTTACTGCGCTTGCGGGACAGGACGATCGCGCCGACGAGGGCGGCGAGCAGCAGCACGGAGAGCGCTTCGAACGGCAGCACCCAGTGCCGGAAGAGGAAGGAGCCGGTCACCTCGGTGGAACCCTGGGCCGGTCCGTCCAGGTCGATCCAGGTGGTGCGGAAGGCGTCGACGACGACCCAGACGAGCGTGCCGGCGGAGGCGACCGCCACAGCGAGGGCCGCCCAGCGGTTGCCCGAGTCGGCGTCCGGGGAGCGGCCGATGGGGGCCTTGGTGAGCATCAGCCCGAAGAGGAGGAGGACGACCACGGAACCGACGTAGATCAGTACCTGCACCCAGGCGATGAATTCCGCGGTGAGCAGGAGGTACTCGACGGCGAGACCACCGAGCGCCACGACCAGCCAGAGGGCGGCATGCACCAGCTGCTTGGTCGTGACGGTGATGAGGGCCGCGCCGAGGGTCGCGATGCCGACGAGGACGAAAGCTATCTCGATGCCGGTCGGGGAGAGGAAGCCGGAGTGGGCGGAATGGGCTGCGGCGGCTGCGAGTGTCACTCCTTCCCCTCTGCCTTCTTCTGGGCCTGCTGGGTCTGCTGCGCCTCCTGGGCGCGTTGGGCTTCGAGTTTCTCCGCCGTCTTGCGGGCGGCGGCGATCTCCTTCGGCTCCTCCGCGCCCGGGTCGAGCGCGGGCGGTTCCGGCACCGTCCACATCCATTCGCGGAGCTTGTCGCGCTCATGAGTGAGTTCGAGGATGTCCGTCTCCGCGTACTCGAACTCCGGCGACCAGAACAGGGCGTCGAAGGGACACACCTCGATACAGATACCGCAGTACATACAGAGCGAGAAGTCGATCGCGAAGCGGTCGAGGACATTGCGGCTGCGCTCGCGCCCGCCCGGGGTGGCGGCGGGCACCGTCTCCTTGTGGGAGTCGATGTAGATGCACCAGTCCGGGCACTCACGGGCGCAGAGCATGCAGACCGTGCAGTTCTCCTCGAACAGTGCGATGACACCGCGGGAGCGGGGCGGGAGCTCGGGCTGGACGTCCGGGTACTGCGCGGTGACCGTCTTCTTCGTCATCGTCCGCAGGGTGACGGCCAGGCCCTTGGCCAGGCCTGTGCCAGGGATGCGGGGACGGGAGGGCGGGAGCGATGCAGCCATCAGTTGATCGCCACCTTCACAATGCCGGTGAGCGCGATCTGCGCGAGAGCGAGCGGGATGAGGGTGGTCCAGGCGAGCTTCTGCAGCTGGTCCTCGCGGAGCCGGGGGTAGCTCACGCGCAGCCAGATGACGACGAAGGCGAGGACCGCGGTCTTGAGGAGCGTCCAGACCCAGCCGAGTCCGTCGGCGCCGAACGGGCCGTGCCAGCCGCCGAGGAAAAGGACGGTGGTCAGTCCGCACAGGACGACGATGCCCGCGTATTCGGCGAGCAGGAACAGCGCGAAGCGGAGACCGGTGTACTCGGTGTACGCGCCGAAGATGATCTCCGAGTCCGCGACCGGCATGTCGAACGGCGGGCGCTGCAGTTCGGCGAGACCGGCCACGAAGAAGACCAGGGCACCGACGATCTGCCAGGGCAGCCACCACCACTCGAAGGCATTGACGATGCCGGGGAGGGAGACGGTGCCCGCCGCCATCGCGACGGAGGCGGCGGCGAGCAGCATCGGCAGTTCGTACGCCAGCAGCTGGGCGGCGGTACGGAGGCCCCCGAGGAGGGAGAACTTGTTGGCCGATGCCCAGCCCGCCATCAGCGAGCCGAGCACTCCGACGCCCATCACGGCGAGCACGAAGAAGATGCCCGCGTCGACGACCTGGCCGACCGCGCCCTCGCTGGGGCCGATCGGGATGGCGACAAGTACGAGGAGGTACGGGAGCAGCGCGACGGCCGGCGCGAGCTGGAAGATACGGCGGTCGGCCTCGGCCGGGACGATGTCTTCCTTCTGCGCGAACTTCACGCCGTCCGCGACAAGCTGGGCCCAGCCGTGGAAGCCGCCCGCGTACATGGGGCCGAGGCGGCCCTGCATATGGGCCATCACCTTGTGCTCGGTCTGCCCCACGACGAGAGGGAGGACCATGAACACGGCGAAGACGATGGCGAGGCGGAGGGCGACGTCGAGTACGTCGTTCACGCGGTATCGCCTCCGGCGGGGCGGTCGGGGGCTGGCTCGGGCGCGGGGTCCGGGGCCGGCGGGGTGGGCTGTTCGGTGGTCGTCTCGGCAGTGGTGTCGGAGGTGGGGGTGGGGGTGGTGTCGGAGG
This sequence comes from Streptomyces sp. NPDC002958, assembly GCF_055563255.1. Classification (NCBI taxonomy): domain Bacteria; kingdom Bacillati; phylum Actinomycetota; class Actinomycetes; order Kitasatosporales; family Streptomycetaceae; genus Streptomyces; species Streptomyces sp. NPDC002958. The sequence goes on from NZ_JBVHDS010000006.1 coordinate 165,523, forward strand.
TGGGGGTGGGGGTGGTGTCGGAAGTGGGGGTGGGGGTGGTGTCGGAAGTGGGGGTGGTGCTGCGCGGGGCCTGTCCCTTGCCCGTCCCTTCCTTACCCGTCCCTTCCCGAACCGGGGGCTCCGCTCCCGGCCCCCCGCTCCTCGATCGCCGGAGGGGCTGGGGAGTACCCGGGTCCGGGGTGGTGTCGAAGGTCGGGCGGGCATGGTGCCAGGGGGCGTCGCTGCTTTCGGGCCCCGCCCCACCCGTCGCATCGCGCTGCTGGCTGGCGGAACCCTGGGACGCGCTGCGGGTGCGGCGCGGGGTTGCGGGAGGAGTGGATTCCGTGGCCGGTGCTGTCGGCTCCGGCTGCTGGCTCGCCGAGCCCTCGCTCACGCTGCGGGCGCGGCGTACCGGGCGGTCGCCCGCCGCGCGCGCGGTGCGGGCCGGGCGGGACGGGGCGGGCGGGAGCTGGCCCTTCAGGGGGCCCCATTCGTTCGGATCGGGGACACCGGGCGGCAGCATCGTGCGCCGCTTCGGGCCGCCGTGCTCCGACTCACCCGGCTCCTTCGCGCCCGGCCAGGCCTTCGCGACGCGCGCCGCCAGCACGAAGTCCTTGCGCAGCGGGTGGCCCTCGAAGCCCTCGGGCAGCAGCAGCGGCACCAGATGCGGGTGGCCTTCGAAGCCGATGCCGAACATCTCGTGTGTCTCACGCTCGTGCCAGGCGGCACCCGCGTAGACGTCAATGGCAGTGGGAAGGACCGCCGACTCGTGCGGAACGGTCGTACGGATCAAGAGCCGACGGACCCTGCCCTCGGCCAGGGCGGCGACATGGGCGCAGACACGGAAGCCGGTGCCCGGTTCGTCGACCGCGCTCAGCCAGTCGAAGTAGGTGCAGCCCAGCCGGTCGCGGGCCGTTTCGAGGGCGGCGATCCAGGAGGCGGCGGGTACGTCGACGGTCAGCAGGTCGTACGCGTACTCCGCCGTCGCGTCCTCGCCGAAGAACTCGGCGGCGGCGTCCGGCAGCCGGTCATAGCCTTCCCGGTCATAGCTTTTCCGGTCGCGGATTTTCCGGTCGTGACTTTCCGCGTCGTGGTTTTCCGTGCCGGTCACTTCTGCTCCTCCCCGGGCGTCGGCGGGGCGGCGACCAGGCCGCTGCGCAGTGCGGCGGTGGAGGGACGGCTGCCGCCGCCCGTCGCGTACCGCTCACCCAGCGACTCGCGTGCGATCTTCTCCTGAAGCTTGAGGATGCCCTGGAGGAGCGCCTCCGGCCGGGGCGGGCAGCCGGGGACGTAGACATCGACCGGAATGATCTGATCGACGCCCTTCGTCACGGAGTACGAGTCCCAGTACGGGCCGCCGCAGTTGGAGCAGGCGCCGAAGGAGATGACGTACTTGGGTTCGGGCATCTGCTCGTACAGCCGCTTCACGGCCGGGGCCATCTTGTCCGTCACCGTGCCGGAAACGATCATGAGGTCGGCCTGGCGCGGGCCCGGCGCGAACGGGATCACGCCGAGCCGGATGAAGTCGTGGCGGGCCATGGAGGCGGCGATGAATTCGATGGCGCAGCAGGCGAGCCCGAAGTTGAAAACCCAGAGGCTGTAGCGGCGGCCCCAGTTCAGGACCACCTTCATCGGCTCGGGAGCCAGGCGCGACAGGACGCCGAGCCGCTTGGGTTCCGGCAGGAACGTCGGAACGGGCTGCGGTTCGGAAACCGCGCCGGGCTCCTGCTCCGGCCCCGACCCCGCTGCGGGCCGGTGCTCGGGGGGCGGCGGGCTCGTCACGTCCATTCGAGGACGCCCTTCTTCCATGCGTAGAGCAGTCCCACGGCCAGGAAACCGAGGAAGATGAACATTTCCACCAGAGTCGTCGCCCCATATCCGGGTGCGGCGAATACGGTCGCCCACGGAAACAGGAAGATCGAGTCGACGGCGAAGATCACGTACAGGAAGGCATAAACGTAATAACGGACCTGGGTATGTGCCCATCCTTCACCCACTGGGTCCACGCCGCACTCGTACGTCAGGAGCTTCTCCGGTGTGGGGACCACGGGGCGCAGCAGCCGGCCGGCCCCGAAGGCGACGGCGACGAACAGCACGCCGATCACAGCGAGCAGTCCGACCACTGAATAGCTGTCGAAGTAGTCCGACGCGAGAACAGTCGATTCCGGCAGATCCGCCATGTCCGTCCCTCGCTCCCTCGAACCCGTTCGACGATCTGTACGCACGGGAGTCTAGGCCCTGTTAAAGAGAGGGTAAGCAGCCGCGTCGGACAACGGGTGGGGTTATCCCTACTTCACCCCACCCACGAGCCCCATGGCGTGGGCAGGCCCCGCCCGGCAGGGTAGGGCGTATGACCATGAGCCCCCTGGTGCCCGACAAGCACCGGCCGCCACCCGCCCGCTTCGCCCTCGACCGGTGGACATGGAAGGAGATCGGCTATCTCCTGACCAACCTCCCCATGGCCGTCGCCGGGTTTGCTTACACGGTGTTCATGATCGGTATCGGCGTGGGGCTTGCGGTCACGGTGATCGGTCTGCCCCTGCTCGCCGCCGGGCTGCACGGGGCGCGGCTGATCGGCAGAGCCGAGCGGGGCCGGGCGCGGGGGATGCTCGGGGTGCGGATCGACGAGCCGAGCCCGATGGTGCTGTCCCGGCGGGAACAGGGGTTCTTTCCCTGGCTGTGGTCGAGCCTCAAGGATCCGGTGGGCTGGCGGACGGTTCTGTACTCCTTCATGCGGTTGCCCTGGGGCGTGCTCACCTTCGCCGTGACGTCGGCGAGCCTCTTCGTGCTGTGGCCGGTACTCCCCTATATCGCGCGGCTCCTCGCCAATGCCGACCGTGCGATGGCGCGCGGGCTGCTCTCGCCCTCGGACGAGCTGGAGCGCAGGATCGCCGAGCTGGAGTCGGATCGCGGAGTGGTCGTCGACACGGCCGCCGCCGACCTGCGCCGCATCGAACGCGACCTCCACGACGGCGCACAGGCCCGGCTCGTCGCCCTCGCCATGGACCTGGGCCTGGCGAAGGAGAAGCTCAACGACGACCCCGAGGCCGCCGCCCGCATGGTCGACGAGGCCCACGGCGAGGTCAAGGTCGCCCTCCAGGAACTACGCGACCTCGCCCGCGGCATCCACCCCGCCGTCCTCACCGACCGAGGACTCGACGCCGCACTCTCCGCCATCGCCTCCCGCTGCACCGTCCCCGTGACAGTGGGAGTGGACCTGGCGTCCCGGCCCGCCCAGGCCATCGAGGGAATCGCCTACTTCACGGTCTCCGAGCTGTTGCAGAACGTGAGCAAGCATGCACAAGCGACCCGCGCATGGGTCGACGTGTGGCGGTCGACGGACCGACTGATGCTCCAGGTCACCGACAACGGGCGCGGCGGCGCCCGGATGGACGGCGGTACGGGCATGGCCGGGCTGGCCGAGCGGCTGGGTGCCGTCGACGGGCTGTTCGTCCTCGACTCACCGGTCGGCGGCCCCACGACGGTCACCGCGGAACTGCCCTGGCGGGACCGGGAGAGGAAGCCGAACCATACGGGCGCGGGCAAGCGCCCCTGGGTCGGGCGCCCCCGAGTCAAGCAGCCCTGAGCCCCCCTGGTGCCGTGACCGGCAGTGTTTGCCCTGAAGGAGCGTCGTCCAGAGCGTGCGATCGCAAGGCGGCCGGAAGTCCTTGGACGGGGTCTCCCCTGCTCGAACGAAGTCAAGAGCTTGGGGATGGAGCTACCAGGGCTTGTGGCCGACGCCGCGAGCATGCGTGCTGGACGACGCGACGGGGCAAGACGGGGCAAAGGTTGCCGGAGGGGCGCCGGCAGGGTGGGGATAACCCCCGGCCGAAGAGGGATACCGCCCTCATGGTGCGCCGACCCGCGACCCAGCACCTTTGATGTACCGGCCGGAACGATGTACCGGCCGGAACCCCCAAAACACCGGAGAATCCGGCTCCATGAGAAGAAACGGACTGCACCCATGGCCACGGCATACGGACCGGACACTCGGGACCACCAGCGGTCCGTAGCCGGTTTCGGGGACCCTCCCCCGGCGAAGCACTTCTTCCCGGCCGCGCTGCGCGCACCCTTCGAGGGCAGGACCTGGCGCGAGTTCGGCTATCTGCTGTTGAGCCTGCCCATCGGCGTGGTCCTGTTCAGCCTCTCGATCGCCCTGACGTCGCTGGGCATCGGCCTGCTGATCACCTTCCTCGGGGTTCCGATCCTGGCCGGCGCGCTGGCCATGTGCCGCGGTTTCGGCGCGATGGAGCGGGCCCGGGCGCGCGGGCTGCTGAAGCTGGACGTGGCGGCCCCGGCGCCGGTGCGCGGCAGGACCGGCGGCCTGTTGTCCTGGGTGGGCGCGGTCCTCAAGAGCGGGGTGTCCTGGCGGCATCTGCTCTATGCGCTGCTGCACCTCCCGTGGGCGATCTTCGCCTTCACCGTTTCGCTGACGCTCTGGGTGTCCGGGTGGGCCGCCCTCACCTACCCCCTGTGGCACTGGATCTACCCGACGTACGTGGGGGTCGCCGGCCTACGGCTGTACGGCGACGGCACCCATGACGTCTACCTCAACTCCCCCTTCGACCTGGCTGCGACCAGCGCGTGCGGGCTGATGCTCGTCCTCGTCACGCCGTGGATCATCCGCGGTCTGGCGGGCGTGGACCGGGTGATGGTGTCCGGGCTGCTCGGGCCGTCCCGGCTGGCGACACGCGTCTCCGAGCTTGAGTCGGATCGCGGAGTGGTCGTCGACACGGCCGCCGCCGACCTGCGCCGCATCGAACGCGACCTCCACGACGGCGCACAGGCCCGGCTCGTCGCCCTCGCCATGGACCTGGGCCTGGCGAAGGAGAAGCTCACGAACGACCCCGAGGCCGCCGCCCGCATGGTCGACGAGGCCCACGGCGAGGTCAAGGTCGCCCTCCAGGAACTACGCGACCTCGCCCGCGGCATCCACCCCGCCGTCCTCACCGACCGAGGACTCGACGCCGCACTCTCCGCCATCGCCTCCCGCTGCACCGTCCCCGTGACAGTGGGAGTGGACCTGGCGTCCCGGCCCGCCCAGGCCATCGAGGGAATCGCCTACTTCACGGTCTCCGAGCTGTTGCAGAACGTGAGCAAGCATGCACAAGCGACCCGCGCATCGGTCGACGTGTGGCGGTCGACGGACCGACTGATGCTCCAGGTCACCGACAACGGGCGCGGCGGCGCCGATGTGCCGTCGGGCAGCGGGCTGGCCGGGCTGACCGAGCGGCTGGACGCGGTGGACGGCGTCCTCGTCGTGGATTCCCCGCAGGGCGGACCGACGCGGATCACGGCCGAGCTGCCGTGGCGCGGCTGAGACCCCCCGCACGGAGCCGTGACAGGAACCCCCACCCCCACGGCTCCCCCTCCCTCCCCTCGTCCTCGGCAGCCGTACCGGCTTGAAATCAAGCCCGTACGGCTGCCGAGGACACAGCACTGCCGATACTGGGATGCTGGGACGTCATACGGGCGGGACCAGCGAGCAGTGGGGGATAACAGCGTCATGGTGGAGGACAGGGTGCGGGTGGTCATCGCCGAGGATTCGGTACTGCTTCGGGAGGGGCTCACCCGACTGCTGACCGATCTCGGGCATGACGTCGTGGCCGGGGTGGGGGACGCCGAGGCGCTGATCAAGACGGTGCGTGATCTCGCGGGCCAGGATGCGCTGCCCGATGTGGTGGTCGCCGATGTGCGGATGCCGCCCACCCATACCGACGAGGGCGTGCGGGCGGCCGTGCGGTTGCGCAAGGACTATCCCGGGATCGGGGTACTGGTCCTTTCGCAGTACGTCGAGGAGCGGTACGCGACCGAGCTGCTGGCCGGATCCAGCCGGGGTGTGGGGTATCTGCTCAAGGACCGGGTCGCCGAGGTCCGGGAATTCGTGGACGCGGTGGTCCGGGTGGCGCAGGGCGGGACGGCGCTGGACCCGGAGGTGGTGGCGCAGCTGCTGGGGCGGAGCCGTAAGCAGGACGTCCTGGCCGGGCTGACGCCGCGCGAGCGCGAGGTGCTCGGCCTGATGGCGGAAGGGCGTACGAACTCCGCGGTGGCCAGGCAGTTGATGGTGAGCGACGGCGCCGTGGAGAAGCACGTCAGCAATATCTTCCTGAAGCTGGGCCTGTCTCCCAGCGACGGGGACCACCGCCGGGTGCTGGCGGTGCTGACCTACCTGAACTCCTGAATGACTGACGCCCTGCCAGATGCCTGGTGAAGGTCACCGGGGTCATCACGGGGGCCGGCAACAGCCACCCGGACGGTGGGGGTCCTAGAACCAAAGAATGAGCGCACAGCGTCTTCATCGAATGACTGGGGGGCTTGAGAAACATGACAAACCGGTATCAAATCGCGTCTCAAAACGACGTCCACCATGCGATCGATCCGGGGAAGGCGCCCCTTACCGACGTAGGGTGGGCCTTGGGACCGTCGGCGGGCCGGCCGGTCCCGAGTCGCCGCCCCGAGGGAGGTCCAGTTCAGTGACCAGCCAGGTCAGTAGCCCAGCCGAACAGGCCGATGAGGCCAGCGAGGCGCTCGTCGGGGGGCAGCGTGCCCCCGGCTCCGATCACACGGGCGGCGAGAAGGAGATCCGCCGCCTGGATCGGGTGATCATCCGCTTCGCGGGTGACTCCGGAGACGGTATGCAGCTCACCGGTGACCGGTTCACCTCGGAGACCGCGTCCTTCGGGAACGATCTCTCCACGCTGCCGAACTTCCCCGCCGAGATCCGCGCCCCCGCAGGCACCCTGCCGGGGGTTTCATCGTTCCAGCTGCATTTCGCCGACCACGACATCCTGACGCCGGGCGACGCCCCGAACGTCCTGGTCGCGATGAACCCGGCCGCCCTCAGGGCCAACATCGGCGATGTGCCGCGCGGCGCCGAAATCATCGTCAACACCGATGAGTTCACCAAGCGCCCGATGGCGAAGGTCGGCTACGGGACCAGTCCTCTGGAGGACGGCTCGCTGGAGGCGTACAACGTCCATCCGGTGCCGCTGACCACGCTCACGATCGAAGCGCTGAAGGAGTTCGGGCTCTCCCGCAAGGAGGCGGCGCGCTCGAAGAACATGTTCGCGCTCGGGCTGCTCTCCTGGATGTATCACCGGCCGACCGAGGGAACCGAGGCGTTCCTTCGCGCCAAGTTCGCGAAGAAGCCGCAGATCGCCGAGGCGAACGTGACCGCGTTCCGGGCCGGGTGGAATTTCGGGGAGACGACGGAGGACTTCGCGGTCAGCTACGAGGTGGCGCCCGCCTCGCAGGCCTTCCCGACGGGCACGTACCGCAGCATCTCCGGGAACCTGGCGCTGTCCTACGGGCTGATCGCCGCGGGCCGGCAGGCGGATCTGCCGCTCTACCTGGGCTCGTACCCGATCACTCCGGCCTCCGACATCCTGCACGAGCTCAGCAAGCACAAGAACTTCGGTGTACGCACCTTCCAGGCCGAGGACGAGATCGCGGGCATCGGTGCCGCGCTGGGCGCCGCGTTCGGCGGATCGCTCGCGGTGACGACGACGTCCGGGCCCGGGGTGGCCCTGAAGTCGGAGACCATCGGGCTCGCCGTCTCCCTCGAACTGCCACTGATCGTCATCGACATCCAGCGCGGCGGACCGTCCACCGGCCTGCCCACCAAGACCGAGCAGGCCGATCTGCTCCAGGCGATGTACGGGCGCAACGGCGAGGCCCCGGTCCCGATCGTGGCCCCCAAGACCCCGGCGGACTGCTTCGACGCCGCGCTCGACGCCGCCCGGATCGCGCTGACGTACCGCACCCCGGTCTTCCTGCTGTCGGACGGCTATCTCGCCAACGGCTCCGAGCCGTGGAAGATCCCCGAGGTCGACGACCTCCCCGACCTGCGCGTCCAATTCGCCACCGGACCGAACCATGAACTGGCCGACGGCACCGAGGTGTTCTGGCCGTACAAGCGCGACCCGCAGAGCCTGGCCCGGCCGTGGGCCGTCCCCGGCACCCCCGGTCTCGAACACCGCATCGGCGGCATCGAGAAGCAGGACGGCAGCGGCAACATCTCCTACGACCCCGCGAACCACGACTTCATGGTCCGCACCCGTCAGGCAAAGATCGACGGCATCGAGGTCCCCGACATCGAGGTCGACGACCCGTCCGAGGCGCGGACGCTCGTCCTGGGCTGGGGCTCCACCTACGGCCCCATCACCGCCGCCGTCCGCCGGCTGCGCGCCGCCGGAGAGCCCATCGCCCAGGCCCATCTGCGCAACCTCAACCCCTTCCCGAGGAATCTCGGCGAGGTGCTGAAGCGCTACGACAAGGTGGTCGTGCCGGAGATGAACCTCGGCCAGCTGGCTACGCTCATCCGCGCCAAGTACCTCGTCGACGCGCGCAGTTACAACCAGGTCAACGGTATGCCGTTCAAGGCCGAGCAGCTTGCGACGGCTCTCAAGGAGGCCATCGATGCCTGACACCAATGAACTCCTGCAGCTGGTACCCAAGGCCGAGGCCAAGCAGTCCATGAAGGACTTCAAGTCCGACCAGGAAGTGCGCTGGTGCCCCGGCTGCGGTGACTACGCGGTCCTCGCCGCCGTGCAGGGCTTCATGCCCGAGCTCGAGCTGGCGAAGGAGAACATCGTCTTCGTCTCCGGCATCGGCTGCAGCTCCCGCTTCCCGTACTACATGAACACCTACGGGATGCACTCGATCCATGGCCGCGCCCCGGCCATCGCCACCGGTCTCGCCTCCTCCCGCCGCGACCTGTCCGTCTGGGTCGTCACGGGTGACGGCGACGCGCTGTCCATCGGCGGCAACCACCTCATCCACGCACTGCGCCGCAATGTGAACCTCAAGATCCTGCTCTTCAACAACCGGATCTACGGGCTCACCAAGGGCCAGTACTCCCCCACCTCCGAAGTCGGCAAGATCACCAAGTCGACGCCGATGGGCTCGCTCGACGCCCCCTTCAACCCGGTGTCCCTGGCCATCGGCGCGGAAGCGTCCTTCGTCGCCCGTACGATCGACTCCGACCGCAAGCACCTCACCAGTGTGCTGCGCGCGGCGGCCGACCACCCGGGCACGGCGCTGGTGGAGATCTACCAGAACTGCAACATCTTCAACGACGGCGCCTTCGAGGCCCTCAAGGACAAGGACCAGGCGCAGAACGCGGTCATCCGGCTGGAGCACGGGCAGCCGATCCTCTTCGGCGCGGACAACGACAAGGGCGTCGTACGCGACCCGGCCACCGGCGACCTCAAGGTCGTCGCGGTCACCGAGGAGAACCGGTCGCAGATCCTCGTCCACGATGCCCACGCCGCCAGCCCCACCACGGCCTTCGCACTGTCCCGGCTCGCCGACCCCGACACCCTGCACCAGACCCCCATCGGGGTGCTGCGCAGCGTCGACCGGCCGGTCTACGACACGCAGATGGCCGAACAGCTCGACACCGCCGTCGAGAGAGACGGCAAGGGCGACCTGGCCGCGCTGCTCGCAGGCAACGACAACTGGACGGTCGTCGGCTAGCGGACCCCCCTCAGGGGTATGTCGAATCGCCGTACGGGCTGAATTTCGGCCGTACGGCGATTGCGGGCCGGGGCGCAACTCCGCTCCCTCGCACCCAAAGGGCCCATGTCATGACCGTATGACGATACGGCTATGACATGGGCCCTCCCGGCGTTACCGTCGTGCAGTCGGCGGAGCAGTTGACACAGACATACCGGGAGGGCCCGTGAAGGGGACAAATGAACAGCGGGCCGGGCTGCTGTCCGGTATCGGCGCCTACGGCCTGTGGGGCATCGTCCCGCTGTTCTGGCCACTGCTGAAGCCCGCCGGCGCGCTCGAGATCCTCGCCCATCGCATGGTCTGGTGCCTCGGGGTCGTCGGCATCGCACTGCTGGTGCTGCGCCGCTGGTCCTGGATCGGCGAGCTGATACGGCAGCCGAAGAAGCTCGGCCTGATATCGGTCGCCGCAGCGGTGATCACGGTCAACTGGGGTCTGTACATCTGGTCCGTGAACAACGGCCAGGTCGTCGAGGCGTCGCTCGGCTACTTCATCAATCCGCTGGTCACCATCGCCATGGGCGTCCTGGTTCTCGGTGAACGGCTGCGCCCCTCGCAGTGGGTGGCGGTCGGCACCGGTGTCGCGGCGGTGCTGGTGCTGGCGATCGGCTACGGACAGCCGCCGTGGATCTCGTTGTCGCTGGCATTCTCCTTCGCGACGTACGGCCTGGTGAAGAAGCAGGTCGACATGGGCGGCCTGGAGTCGCTCGCCGCCGAGACCGCCGTGATGTTCGTGCCCGCGCTCGGCTATCTGCTGTGGCTGGGCGCCCAGGGTGGTTCGACGTTCACCTCCGAAGGCTTCGGTCATGCCGCGCTGCTGGCCGCGACGGGTGTCGTCACGGCTGCACCGCTCGTCCTGTTCGGGGCGGCGGCAATCCGCGTGCCCCTCTCCACACTGGGCCTGTTGCAGTATCTGGCGCCGGTCTTCCAGTTCATCCTCGGCATCGTGTACTTCCACGAGGAGATGCCGCCGGAGCGGTGGGCCGGATTCGGCCTGGTGTGGCTGGCGCTCACCCTGCTGACGTGGGACGCGTTCCGGACAGCGCGGCGAACGAGGGCGCAGGCGCAGGCCCGTGCGGCGCAGTCTGCAGCCCATGCTTCGCGGCAGGCACCGTCGGCCGGGGATTCCGCTTCGCCCTCGTCGGCCGCAACCCCAACACAGTGACCAGCACCTTCCGCCGCCACTGGGGCGAGATCGCGATGGCGCACACCGCCTACGACGCCCGCGAGGCCGCGGACACACAACTTAAGTTACCGGGTTGCTTTTTTACCTCGGTTACATTTTCCTGGGTGCCCACGGAACCGCAACCGAGGAGCCCTCATGGTCGCAATCACCCCCACCACCCAGGTACTGATCGTCGGCTCGGGCCCGACCGGCCTGACCCTGGCCTGCGATCTGGCCCGGCGCTCCATCGACGTACGGATCATCGACAAGTCCCCCGACTTTCCCCGTAGTTCACGGGCCAAGGGCCCCAATCCCCGCTCCCTGGAGGTCCTGGAGGACCTCGGCGTCATCGACAGGGTCCTCGCCGCGGGCTCGGCGTGGCCGCCCATGCGCAAGTACCGCAACGGGCTGCCGATCACCGACACCGACCCGTTCGAGGCATGGCACCCGACACCGGACGTTCCGTACGGCCGACCGTGGCTGATCACCCAGTGGCGACTGGAGGAGATCCTGCGGGATCGCCTGGCGGAGTACGGCGTGTACGTCGAACTCGACTCGGAGGCAACCGAGTTGACGGAGCGGAGCCACTCGGTGACCGTCGCGCTCGCCGACGGCCGGAGCATCGAGGCACGCTATGTGGTGGGCTGCGACGGCGGCCACAGCCCGGTACGCAAAATGCTCGGCGTCCCGTTCGAGGGGAAGACGACCGAGGAGCAGACGATGGTCTGCGGGGACGTGGAGGCGGACGGTCTCGACCGCGGCTGCTGGCACCAGTGGTTCGACGAGGACGGCGCCGTGCTGCTGTGCCCGATCCCGGGTACGCGGTCGGGCTGGTGGTTCCAAGCGGGGCCGGAGCGGGACCGGGAGGGCGCCCCCGTGCCGCCCTCGCTGGAGAGCTTCCGCCGGCTCTTCGCCAGGCACACCGGGCTGCCGGGCACCCAGCTGTCGCAGGCCACCCTGCTGTCCACGTACCGGGTCAACGAGCGCATGGCCGACCGCTACCGAGTGGGCCGTGTACTGCTGGCCGGGGACGCCGCGCATGTGCACGCCATCGCGGGCGGACTGGGCATGAACACCGGGATCCAGGACGCGTTCAACCTGGGCTGGAAGCTCGCCCGGGTCGTCACCGGCCAGGCGGATCCCGGCCTGCTGGACACGTACGAGGAGGAGCGGCTGCCCGTGGCCTCCTGGACGCTCGACATCGCCTCCGAGCGGCTGCGGGTCACGCTCGACGCGATCGCGCGGCCGGGTGGCGGCCTGGACGCGGTGGTCACGAGGGACACCACGGGCCTGGGTCTGGGCTACCACTGGAGCTCGCTCTCCCCCGCAGGCTCCACCACCCGCCTGCGGGCGGGCGACCGCGCCCCGGACGCCCCCTGCCGCAATGCCAGAACGGGCGCTCCGACCCGCCTCTTCGAGGCGTTCGCCGGACCGCACTTCACCCTGCTGGGCTTCGGCCCGGGCTCGGCGGAGACACTCCGGGCGGCGGAGGCGGCGTACGGCGACGCGGTGCGGGCGTACGGGGTGGATGCGCGAGCACGGCACGACCTGACCGACGACGCAGGTCACGCCCGCTCGGCGTACGGCATCGAAACGGGCGCCGACACCCTCGTCCTGGTCCGCCCGGACAACCACGTGGGACTGATCGCACCGGCCGAGGACGGTCGGGCCTTCGTGGACTACCTGGATCACCTCGGCGGTACGGCATTCAGGCGGCTTTGAACGCGACACGGTCGACAATCCCAGAACTACCAGAAGCTTATATTTTCCTGACATGTCATGAGTCGATCCATGCACACGTCGGGGAGCTCCCGCGTATTTCTGCGCACCGCCACAGCGGCCCTGTCCACGCTGTCCTTCCTCCTCTGCGGAGCCTCGCGCACCGCACACACGGACGACAGAGTGGAGCGGGTCCACCCGCCCTGCCTCGAATCCCTGCACCCGGGCGGGGCGGTCGATGTCCGCCATATCGACCGCACGATCGCCACATACCGCATCCACAGCATCGAGAAGTACCCGGGGAGGCACTTCGTCCGCACCGTCGCCCACGCCCCCGCGTAGGGGCCTCGCGGGGCTTACCCGGGCTCTGGGCAGTCGGTCGCATACGGGGGTCGGCTGTCACGTTCGCACACAGGGGGGCCTCTCCTCAGTCAGTCGCGGACTGCCGGGCGCGGCGGGCCCGTACCTTGTGGAGGTTTCCGCAGCGCTCCATCGCGCACCAACGCCGCCTGCCCGGCCGCGAGGTGTCAACGAAGAGCAACTTGCAGCTCTCGGAGCCGCATTCGCGGACGCGGTCGGCGTACGGACTGGTGAACAGCTCCACCGCGTCGCGGGCGACGCTCGACAGAAGGGCCGTTCCGGTGGCGTCCGGAGCCCAGGCGAAGGTGCCGGAGTCGATGTCGACACGAGGGACGAGCGGGGGCTCAGCCGCCGCGGCGTTCACCGTGGCGAGGTCGGCCGGGGCGAGGGGGCGGTCGTGTGCGCGGGCTGTGGCCAGGTTCCAGAGCGCGGCGCGCAGCTCGTGCGTCCGCCGCAGCTCCTCCGTGCTCACCGAAAGAGGCAGGCCGTCCGGCAACCGGCTCTCGCCCGCCCATCGCACCAGGTCGGCGGGGGTGTGCAGCACCTCGTACGCCGCGTACCGCGCATACCCGCCGGTGGGCAGCAACTCCAGGCACAGGGCGCCGGGATCGAAGCGATAGGGGCGCCCTTCCGGTGTCCGGAGGGTCAGTCCCGGCGCACCCGTTGCCGAGTCGTTCATGTAACCACCATAAAAGGTTTCCATGACCCTGCACTGGAAACTCGTCATCGACTCGGCCGACCCGCACGCCCAGGCCGCCTTCTGGGCCGAGGCCCTCGGCTACCTGGTCGAGGACAACAGCGCCATGATCGAACGGCTGTTGGACCTCGGGGCGGCACCGGAAGCGGCGACGGTGCTGGTCGACGGTCGCCGGGCGTGGTGCGACCTCGTGGCGGTCCGGCACCCGGACGATCCGTACGAGGCGGAGAGCGGAATAGGGCTCGGGCGACGGCTGCTGTTCCAGCGCGTACCGGAAACCAAGACGGTGAACCGCCTCCACCTAGACGTACACGCGGGCCCGGAGCGACGCGAGGAAGAAGTGACGCGCCTGGAGGGGCTGGGCGCGACGGCGCTCCGCAGGGTCGAGGAACCGGGGGGCACCTGGGCCCTTCTCGCCGACCCCGAGGGCAATGAGTTCTGCGTCCATTAGCCTCGACGGGGGCAGCGGTACGGGATTCACCGTTGCGGCCGGGCGCGTCGGTTGATGAGCGTGGAGCGGAGCCACCGCACGGTTTTCCGCCGGACGCCGATTGCGGACAACTACGCGTACTGTCAAAGGACTTGGCGCCACACCGGAGCCGTCAGGGCATTGCATTCGGACGGCACACAGGGCGGTACCGGGAAGCGCGAACGGCAGAAGGACGACGTGCGGTTGCTGCGCTGCGTCAGTTACAGGGCGCGGAGTAGGAACTCATCACGGACCCCTTGAATGAAGGGTGTTCGCCCGTCACCTGTCAACGCGGAGGCGGTGGAAGCACACGCACCCGAGGCAGATCTCCTTAGGCTTGATCCATGCCCATCCCACCCGCATATGCCCTCGTCGCCACGGACCTGGACGGCACCCTGCTGCGCCGCGACGACACCGTGAGCCCCCGCACCCGCGCCGCGCTCGCCCTGGCCGCACAGGCCGGGGCGCGGCATCTCGTGGTCACCGGGCGGCCCGTGCCCGGCATACGGGGTCTGCTCGCCGAGCTGGGCTACCGGGGGCCGGCGGTCTGCGGGCAGGGGACTCAGTTGTACGACGCCGGGTCCGGGCGGATGGTGCGGGCGGTCACCCTGGACCCGGAGGCGGCCGACACCGCGCTCGGCAAGATCGAGGCCCAGGTGGGCCCGGTCTTCGCGGCCGTGGACCAGGACGGGGCCGAGGGCCGGACACTGATCGAGCCGGGGTATCGGATGCCCCATCCCACACTCCCCGCCCAACGGACTCGGCATCGCCATGAGTTGTGGTCCACGCCCGTCATCAAGGTGCTCATCCGGCACCCGGAGCTCACGGACGACGCGCTGGCCGAGGCGGCCCGTACGGCGGTCGGCGATCTCGCCTCCGTCACGCTCTCCGGCCCCGGCACCGTCGAACTTCAGCCGTACGGCGTCGACAAGGGGACCGGCCTCGCGCAGGCCGCCGAGTTCCTGGGCGTGGAAGCGGACACCACGATCGCCTTCGGCGACATGCCCAACGACCTTCCGATGTTCCGCACAGCCGGTTACGGCGTCGCCATGGCCAACGCTCATCCGGATCTTCGGGCCGCGGCGGACGAGGTGACCACGTCGAACGAGGGCGACGGGGTCGCGAAGGTGCTGGAGCGGGTGTACGGATCACGGTGATTGATCATCCGGAGGATGATTCTCGGCCGTTCCCACCCTCCGGCGGGAGCACGTCCGGCACCTCCGGCACCTCCGGAACTTCCGGCACCTCCGGCACTCCCGGCACTTCCGGCACTTCCGGCACTCCCGGCACTTCCTGTGCCCCCAACGCCCGCAGCACATGTGCCACCAATGCCCTGACCGTCTCCTCGTCCTGCATCGGCTTGCGCAGCACATGGCGGTAGTACACCGGCCCGTACAGCATCTCCACCGCCGGCCAAAGGTCTGCGCCCGGCGGGATCTGCCCCTGCTCCTGGGCCCGGCGCAGGCGGGCGACCGCCTGTTCGAAGCGGGGGTCGACCAGCTTCGTCCTGACCGTTTCCGCGAGTGCGTCGTCGTGGTGAACCTCGGAGAGAATCCCGGCGTACGCGGGGCCGAAGGGCGGCGTGGAGAGCAGCTTCACCGCGCCCATCACATTGGCCCGCAGGTCGGCGGCGATGTCGCCGGTGTCGGCGAACGGCGTCGTGCCGACCAGCGCGTCGGTGAACGCCTCCAGCATCACCGCGCTCTTTGACGGCCACCAGCGGTAGATCGTCTTCTTGCTGACACCCGCTCTGGCCGCGATGGCCTCGACGGTGACGCGGCCGTACCCCTTCTCCGTGCACAGTTCGAGGGCGGCTTCCAGGGTCGCCCGTCGTGATCTCTCGCTGCGACGCAGTGAACTCGGCGATGTGATCATTCGGTGAGCATAGGCGTATTTGAGCCAATCCTTGTTGACAGTTCATCGCCAGAAGTCGAACAATACTGAGGCGGAAACGGAACGTGCCGTGTCGTGTCGTTCTGCTGTTCGCACCGTTCGTGCCGTTCGTGCCGCGACGAGCCGATCGGGGGACGGCTCGCCCGGCCGACGGCACGGGGACACCGCGCCGCGCGTCAGGCGGTGATGTCCTTAGCCGTGAAGCGGGCCCAGGCCGCCGAACCGAACACCGCCGCGTACAAGCCCTGAAGGCCCAGGTTCTTGACCACCTCGTCCCAGTAGAGCGGGTCGCGCAGCAGGTCCGCGTACGACATCCAGTAGTGCGGGAAGAGATACGGGTGGATGCCGCTCAACTGCGGGATCGTGTCCACGATCTGCACGGTGATCAGCATTCCCACGGTCGCGGCCATGGCCGCGATCCCGCTGCTGGTGAGGGTCGAGATGAACAGGCCGATCGCCGCGAATCCGATCAGTGACGCCGCGACCACCACCGCGGTCAGCCCGGCCCGCAGCAGCCCTTCGCCGAAGCTGATCCGGGTCCCCGAGATGGTCGTGACCTCACCGACGGGGAAGAGCAGCGCGCCCACGGCGAGCGCCGAGACCGCCACGACCAGGGTCGCGAGCAGGCAGAACGTGAGCACGGAGGCGTACTTCGCCAGCAACAGCCGGGTCCGGCCCGCCGGGGCGACCAGCAGATAGCGCAGCGTGCCGGCGTTGGCCTCACCCGCGACCGAGTCTCCCGCGACGACCCCGACGGCCATCGGGAGGAAAACCGGGAGCGTCACGGCGAGGGCCGCGAAGACCAGGAAAAGGCCGTTGTTGGTGACCTGGGAGAGGAACGCGGGGCCTCCCCCACCACCGCTCGGTCCGGGCGACGAGCCGTCGTCCGTCTCGATCTTCACCGCGATCCCGATCAGTACGGGGACCGCGGCCAGCACCCCGAGCAGCGCCAGGGTGCGCCAGCGGCGGAGTGTGGTGGTCAGTTCGGAGCGGAGGATTCCGAAGGTCCACAGCGGGTTGCGTGCCCTGCCCGCGCCTACGAGTGCGAATTCAGCCTGCGACATCGAAACCCTCTCCGGTGAGTGCGACAAAGGCATCCTCCAACGAGGCCCGTTCGACGCCGAAGGACCGCAGGCGTACGCCGGCGTGCACCAGCGCCGCGCTGAGGTCCGCGAGTTCGACGTCGCCCGGCGGGGCCTCGGCGCTCACCCGGTCGCCGTCGACCGTGATGCCGGTGACGCCCAGTTCCTTGAGGACTCGGGCGGCGTCGCCCGGGTCGGGGGTGGTGACGGCCAATCGGCCGCGGGCGCCCGCCGCCAGCTCCGCGACCGGTCCCTGGGTGATCAGCCGTCCCCTGGCCATCACCGCGGCATGGGTGCAGACCTGCTCGATCTCGTCGAGGAGGTGGGAGGAGAGGAAGACGGTGGTGCCCTCCGCCGCCAGTTCCCTGACCAGGGTGCGGATCTCACGCATGCCCTGCGGGTCCAAGCCGTTGGTCGGCTCGTCGAGCACGAGCAGGCGGCGCGGCTGGAGCAGGGCAGCGGCGAGACCGAGGCGCTGCTTCATGCCGAGCGAGTACGCCTTGGCCTTCTTGCCGGCCGCAGCGGCCAGCCCCACCCGGTCCAGGGCCTGCCCTACCCGGGCTCGGCGGGTGCGTGGATCAGCGGTCGGGTCGGCGGAGTCGTAGCGCAGCAGATTGTCCCGGCCGCTCAGGAAGCCGTACAGCGCGGGCCCCTCGATCAAGGCCCCGACCTGCGGGAGTACGGAGCGGGCCGCGTCCGGCATGGGATGGCCGAGGACCTGCGCCGTGCCGGACGTCGGGTCGATCAGGCCCATCAACATCCGGATGGTCGTGGTCTTCCCGGAGCCGTTGGGGCCGAGGAAACCGAAGACGCTGCCGCCGGGAACGCTGAGGTCGAGGCCGTCGACGGCGAGCTGGCCGCCGCGGTACCGCTTGGTGAGGCCCCGTGTCTCGATCACGGCCCCGGGCTCGGCCACCGCCCTCGGCTCGGTCACGGTCCCGGGCTCTGTCACGGTCACAGGTTCTGTCATGCGTACTCCCCCATGGGTCGGGTAAGGCCTGTCCGGCGGATCAGGACCATCAGCACCTGGACAGGGCGCGTCCGGTGCGGTGTGTCGCAAGGCGTCGTGCCGGACGTCGCGGCCTCGGCCGTGGCCCACCGGACAGGGCTGGAGGGGTCCGCCCCGCCGTACGGAGGGTACGGCGGGGCGGGTGGACGATGCCGGGAAGCGCGACGCGCAGGGGCGTCAGGCGGCGTTGTCGGCCGCCTTGACCAGTGCGTCCGGCGTGACCGCGCCGACGTACAGCTTGCCGTCGTCCGTCATCAGCGCGTTGACCAGGCGGGTCTTGAGGACCGTGCCCGAGCCGAACTCGCCGGAGACCTTGTCGCCCAGGGAGTCCAGGAACTGCTGCGCCTCGGCCGGTACGTCACCCGAGTCCTTCGAGGGGAGTCCGGTGCCGCCCGGGGTCCTGATCTCGGCGATCGCGTTCCAGCCCTCGCCGATGACCTTCGTGTCCTTGGCGCCCCGGCCCCCGGCGCCCAGTTCCTCGGCGCCCGGGAACATGCCCAGCCCCTCGGCCCCGTCGGCCTTCGCTTGCGCCTTCGCGTCGTCGGCCTCGGTCACCTCGGCACCCTTGGGCGGAGTGAACGTGAACGAGGAGGCGGCCGGCTTCGCGAAGTCGACCGTGGTGAATCCGGCGTCGACGACGGCCTTGCCACCGCTGCTCGGAAGCAGCGTGAACTTCAGCGGCACGCCGTTCTTCGCGTCGACCGCGACCGTGACCGAACCGATCGTGGAGCCGCTCTGCTTGGGCTTGATGAGCAGCTTGTACGCGTCACGTCCGGCGACCTGCGCCGTGCCGTCGACCGTCACCGAGGTGGTGGGGCCTGCGGCCTTCAGGGCCTGCTCGGCAAGCGCCTTCGGCGTGGTCGGCACGCCCTCGGGGACCGGGGTCGAGTGCCCGGACTTCTTCCCGCTCCGGTCCTCGGTGGCGTGGTAGGCCTGGTTGGTCCCGCTGTCGTACGCCCAGACCTGATCACCGTTGTGGATCAGGCTGTACTCCGCCGCCTTCTCCAGGATCGACACCCGCCGCTTGTCGGGGCCGTCGGCGGCCACCCGCAGGGTGTGCGTGCCGGACGCCAGCTCCGTCATCTTCGTCTGCGGGTCGGCGGTCGAATCGCCCTTGCCGCCGCTGCTGTCGCTGCCGGCCGGGGCGAAGGAGCCGGCCAGACCGTCGAGCGACGGGATGCCGAGGTCCGTGCTGATCTTCACCGTGCCGGAAAGCTGCTGGGTGTCCGAAGCGGCGATCTTCTCGATGAGCTGCTGTGCGGTGATCTCCGGCAGATCGGGGTCGCCGGTGCTCGCGAGCGCCGGGACGAGCCCGATCGTCCCGGCCGCCACTCCCGCCACCGCGAACGGGACGATGTAGCGCGCCGCCTTTCGACGGCCGACGGCGGTGCCCCCGGTCCCGCCGTTGCTCTCTACGCTGTCGTTCGGTGCCATGTGTCCTACCTCCGTGGTCGGCGGCTTCCGTCCGGATGCACTCGTCCACTCCGTGCCGCCATTCTCACCGATTTGGTCAGGAGTGGTTGTTCTCCATCCGACCAAATCGACGGTGCGAAAGCGTCACTCCCGGGGAGCAACTCCGCCTACCTCTTCGGTATGACGCCACCCGGGCAGATCCCTCCCGTCCCGTAGGGGTGGGGGTGACGGGGCACGCGTTCGGGCATGGGCGCCCCCGATCCCAGGACCGCCACAGCAGCCGGGGCGGGCCAGGCACAGAACCGCGACACACACCCGCCAATCGGGTCACGGCGCGGGGAGACAGGTGAATTACACGCCAACTCATGACGTTTTCCGGTCACTCATTCACACCTTCAGGCATCTCCAGTCACTTTCCCACGAAACCAGTCAGATAGGTTGCCGGGATGCTGCCGGCCGAACGTCACCGTCGAATCTCCACCGCCGTGGAGCGCAGCGGCACGATCAGCAGTCGGGTGCAGTGGTGATCTCGGCCGGACACTCCTGAGAAAGGACAGCACCGCCATGGTCACGCCAACACCGGGCAACGGCCGCCGAGGTCACCGCCCGCAAGGGAGGGCTCGGATGACCGACACCACACCGCACAAGCCGGACCATGTCTACGACGTCGTCGTCATCGGCGCCGGCATCGTCGGCTCGGCGATCGCCCGCGACCTGTCCGGCCATCAGCTGTCGGTCGCACTCGTCGAGGCACGCGACGACGTCGGCGACGGAACCAGCAAGGCGAACACCGCGATCCTGCACACCGGATTCGATGCGAAGCCGGGCACGCTGGAGTCCGGGCTGGTCAAGCGCGGATACCACCTGCTGTCGGAGTACGCCCGCTCGACCGGCATCCCGGTCGAGCACACGGGCGCGATCCTCGTCGCATGGAACGCCGAGGAGCTGGACGCCCTGCCCGGCCTCAAGGAGAAGGCCGAGCAGAACGGTTACGACCGGTGCCGGATCGTCGGCGCCGACGAGGTCTACGAGCTGATCCCCGCCCTCGGCGAGGGCGCGCTCGGCGGGCTCACGGTCCCCGACGAGTCGATCATCTGCACCTGGACGACGAACCTGGCCCTGGCCACGGACGCGAGACAGCGCGGCGCCGAGGTCCTCCTCAACCACGCCGTCACCGCGGTGTCGGTGAACACCCGGTCCACCACGCTGACCACCACGGGCGGCTCCGTACAGGCCCGTTGGGTGGTCAACGCGGCGGGCCTCGGCGCCGACCGCATCGACCGGCTCTTCGGCCACGAGCGGTTCACCGTCACCCCGCGCCGCGGTGAGCTGTTCGTCTTCGACAAGCTCGCCCGCCCGCTGGTCGACATGATCGTCCTGCCGGTGCCCACGTCCCGGGGCAAGGGGGTGCTCATCTCTCCCACCATCTACGGCAACGTCATGCTGGGGCCCACCTCAAAGGACCTCACCGACCGCACCGCGACCGGAACGTCCGAGGACGGATTCGCCTTCCTGCTGGACAAGGGCGAGCGCCTCATGCCCCACCTGCTCACCGAGGAGGTGACCGCTTCCTACGCGGGGCTGCGGGCCGCCATCGACCACGGGGACTATCTCATCGAACCCGTCCCCTCGCAGCGGTACCTCCTCGTCGGCGGAATCCGCTCGACCGGTCTGACCGCCGGCATGGCCATCGCCGAGCACGTCCACGAGGTACTCGAAAAGGCCGGACTCGTCCTCACCGCACGCACCGAACTGCCCGGCCCTCCGCACATGGCCAACATCGGCGAGGCGACCGTGCGCCCCTACCAGGACGCCGACCGCATCGCCGCCGATCCCGAGTACGGCAAGGTCGTCTGCTTCTGCGAGCGCGTCACCGCCGGTGAGATCCGCGACGCGTTCCAATCTCCCCTGCCCGCACGCAACCTGGAGGGCCTGCGCCGCCGCACCCGGGCCATGAACGGCCGCTGCCAGGGCTTCTTCTGCGGCGCCGCTGTCGACCGACTCCTGAACGAAAACGGTTGCGGCGGCACTACCGCCGCGCCGGCACGGCCCGAGGTGAACTCCTGATGACCATCACCACACTCACTCCGGACGTCCTGATCATCGGAGGCGGCCCCGCCGGGCTCACGGCCGCCGCCGCCCTCGCACCGCGCATCCGCGGCGAAGTCCTGGTGCTCGACCGGGAGAAGGACGCCGGAGGCATCCCCCGCCACAGCGACCACACCGGATACGGCCTGCGGGACCTGCATCGGGTCATGACCGGCCCGAAGTACGCGCGCCACCTCGTCGAGCAGGCCACCTCGGCCGGGGCCACCATCCACACCGAGACCATGGTCACCCACTGGGCCGACGACCGGGCCGTGGAGGTCACCGGTCCGCAGGGACGGCTGCGCGTGGAGGCCGGAGCCATCGTGCTCGCCACCGGAGCGCGCGAACGGCCCCGCGCGGCCCGGCGCATCCCCGGTGACCGGCCCCAGGGCGTCTACACCACCGGGCAGTTGCAGAACGCCGTCCACCTGCACCACAGCGAGGTCGGCAGCCGGGCCGTCATCGTCGGAGGGGAACTGGTCAGCTGGTCCGCCGCCGTCACCCTCCGCGAAGCCGGTTGCGCCACCGAGCTGATGGTCAGCCAGTACCCCCGGACGGAGTCGTACGCCGCGTTCAACGTCGTCGGCCGCGCCCTGCTGCGCGTACCCGTCGCCAACCGCAGCCGGGTCACCCGCATCATCGGCAAGGGCCGGGTCGAGGCAGTAGAGATCGAGAATCTCGACACCCGCGCCCGGCGCACCGTCGCCTGCGACACCGTGGTCTTCACCGGGGACTGGATCCCCGACCACGAACTCGTCCGCAGCGGCGGGCTCGATCTCGACCCGGGAACCCTCGGCCCGCTGACCGACACCGCCCTGCGGACCAGCCGCCCCGGCGTCTTCGCCGCGGGCAATCTCCTGCACCCGGTCGACACCGCCGATGTCGCGGCCCTCGACGGCCTGCACGTCGCGGACCAGGTCGAGGCTTGGCTGGCCGGTTCCGGCGAGCCGGCCCCGGGCCTGCGCATCCTCGCCGAGGCTCCACTGCGCTGGGTGTCGCCGGGGCTGCTGCGCCCCGGCGACCCGGCTCCCCCGCGCGGGCGCCTGCTGCTGTGGACGGACCGGTCCATCCGGTTCCCGCATGTCGTCGTCGGTCAGAACGGGCGGGTCGTCTCGGAACGGACCCTGCCCTGGCCCGCCGCGCCCGGACGCGTCTTCCGCGTGCCGTGGTCGGTGATGAAGGGCCTCAGCGCCCGGGGCGGCCCGGTCACCATCGGCCTGCGCTGACGAGCGGCCCGCGCCGGGGTACGTCGTGCCCCGGTCAGAGGCGGGAAGTCTGCCGCTGACCGGGCACGGACGTGCCCGCGCCGCGTCACCACGGGCGCCCTCGTCCGCGCGGCACACCGACAGTCCGGACGGGCTCAGCCCACGCAGCACACCAACAACCGAAACAGGCCCAGCCCACGCAGCACACCAACAACCGGAACGGGCTCAGCCCACGCGGCACACCAACAACTGGAACGGGCTCAGCCCGCCCGGTGCACCACCGCGTCGCACAGCTCCTCCAGCGCGGCCTTCGCGTAGCCCTCGGGCAGCGGCGCCAGCGTCGCGCGTGCCTCCTGCGCGTACCGGATGGTGTCCTGTCGGGCCTGCTCCAGCGCCGGGTGGGCGCGCAGCCTGAGCAGCGCCTCGGCGTGCCGGGCGTCGTCGCTCAGGTCGCCACCCAGGAGCTCGACGAGCTCCAGGTCGTCCGGCTTTCCGTCGGCCGCCGCACGGGCCCGCAGATGGAGCACGGGGAGCGTCGGGATGCCTTCGCGCAGGTCGGTGCCGGGGGTCTTGCCGGACTCGTGGGAGTCGGAGGCGATGTCGAGTACGTCGTCGGCGAGCTGGAAGGCGACGCCGAGCCGCTCCCCGTACTGGGTGAGGATGTCGACGGCCGGCTCGTCCGCACCGGCCATCATCGCGCCGAAACGGCAGGCCACGGCGATCAGCGAGCCGGTCTTGCCGCGCATCACTTCGAGGTAGTGCTCGACCGGGTCGCGCCCCTCGCCCGGGCCCGCGGTCTCCAGGATCTGGCCGGTGACCAGCCGCTCGAACGCCTCCGCCTGGATGCGTACGGCCTCCGGACCGAGGTCGGCCAGTATGTGCGAGGCGCGAGCGAAGAGGAAGTCACCGGTCAGGACGGCAACCGAGTTGCCCCAGCGGGTGTTGGCGCTGTCGACGCCGCGGCGTACGTCCGCCTCGTCCATCACGTCGTCGTGGTAGAGCGTCGCGAGATGGGTCAGCTCGACGACGACGGCCGCAGGGACGATACCCGGCGCGTCGGAGTCGCCGAACTGGGCGGCCAGCATGGCCAGCAGCGGCCTGAAGCGCTTGCCCCCGGCGCGTACGAGATGCTGCGCGGCCTCCGTGATGAAGGGCACGCCGCTCTTGGTGGCATCGAGCAGCCCCGACTCGACAGCAGCCAAACCGGCCTGGACATCGGCTTCAAGAGCGTGGTCCCGCACGCTCAGTCCGAACGGCCCGACGACGGTCACGAGGGATCTCCTGTCTGCTGACGATCACACGGAATGTCGATGTGTCGCTGTCATCACTCAAGTCAGCGTATCCGGTCCCCTTTGGATCACCGTGGGCGCCTTCCCGCCACCGCCGGTATGTTCGGGATGAGCTCATACGATCAGGAGTCCTCCTTTTGTCCTCCACTACCTCCGGCACTGAACCCACTCAGCTTCCACCCGACGACGACCAAGCCTTTTTCGGCCAGCCACGGGGCCTGATGACCCTGTCCGGCCTGGAGGTCTGGGAACGTTTCTCGTTCCTCGGCATGCAGGCGATCCTGGTCCTCTACTTCGCCGACACCGTCGCCCGCGGCGGCATGGGCATGGAGGTGGGCACCGCGGCGTCCGTCTCGGCCGCCTACGGCACACTCGTCTACCTGGTATCCGTGGCCGGCGGCTGGCTGGCCGACCGGATCCTCGGCTCGTACCGCGCCGTCCTGTACGGCGGAATTCTCATTGCCTGCGGGCATTACGCCATGGCGGTGCCCACCGACGCCATGACGTGGACCGGCCTCGGTCTGATCAGCGCCGGAACCGGTCTGCTCAAGCCCAATGTGGCGACCATGGTCGGCAAGCTCTACCGCACCGCCGACGAGCGCCGCGACGCCGGCTTCGCGCTCTACTACATGGCCATCAACATCGGGGCGTTCCTCGGCCCGCTGATCACCGGCTGGCTCGGGGAACACGCGAGCTGGCACTGGGGCTTCTCGGCCGCCGCCGTCGGTATGACCCTCGGTCTGATCCAGTACGTACTGGGCCGGCGTCACTTGGCCGGGCGTAAGCACGGCGCCGAGTTCGCCCTGGCGCCGGAACCGATGCGCCGCGCCGTGCGGCTGATCGTGATCGGCGCCGTCGTGGTCGCCGCCGTCGCCACCGGGCTGGCGCTCGCGGGATGGCTGACCATGGACCGCTTCGTCGACCTGCTCACCATCGTCTCGGTGATCGCTCCGGTCGTGTACTTCGCGGTGATGTTCCGAAGCCCGCGGGTGACCAGCGAGGAACGCGGCAGGCTGCGCCCCTACGTGGTGCTGTTCCTGGCCTCCGTCGTCTTCAACTTCATCCTCTTCCAGGCGTACTCGACGATGATGCTGCTCGCGTCGACCAACGCCAGTACCGAGATCTTCGGCTTCCAGTTCCCGGCCAGTTGGTACGCCTCCGCGCTCGGCGCCTTCGAGGTCGCACTCGCCCCGGTGGTCGCCGCCGTCTGGGCCCGGATGGGCCCACGTCAGCCGCATGCCTCCAACAAGATCGCGATCGGGGTGATCCTCGGCGGATTGTCGTTCCTGCTCATGGTGCTGCCGACCTCCGGGCACTCCGGCGACACCTACACGATGGCCGCCTGGTGGATCGTCGGCTCCTATCTGCTGCTCGGCCTCGGCGACATCCTGCTGGAGACCTCCGGCATGTCCGCGACCACCAAGCTCGCACCCAAGGCGTTCGCCAGCCAGACGATGGCGCTCTGGTTCCTCTCGCTGGCCCTCGCCAACGGCATCCAGGCCCAAATCGTGAAGCTGTACGGCGAGGTCTCCAACCCCGCCTACTTCGGTGTCAATGGCGCGATCGCGGTGGTGGCCGGTGTGGCCGTCATCGCCGCCGCACCCTGGCTCAAGCGCACCATGCACCCCGTCCACTGAGGTACCACCATGCACATCCGCACCACGTATCCATATGACACCACCCATGAGGACGTCTACATTCCGCTGCCGGACGGCACCCAGCTGTACGCCCGGATCTGGCGACCGATCACCGACGAACCCGTCCCCGCTCTCCTCGAATATCTGCCATACCGGCTGAGCGACTGGACGGCGCCCCGCGACTGGCAGCGCCACCCCTGGTACGCGGGCCACGGCTACGCCTCCGTCCGGGTGGACGTACGCGGGCACGGCAACAGCGAGGGGATGCCGGGCGACGAGTACGACGCGACGGAGCTGGCCGACGGCGTCGCCGTCATCCACTGGCTGGCCCAGCAGGAGTGGTGCTCCGGCCGGGTCGGCATGTTCGGCATCTCCTGGGGCGGCTTCAACGCGCTCCAGATCGCGGCGCTGGCCCCCGAGCCACTGAAGGCGATCGTCACCATCTGCTCGACCGACGACCGTTACGACAACGACGTCCACTACATGGGCGGCTCGGTCCTCGGCGTCGACATGCACGCCTGGGCGGCCACCATGCTGGCCTTCGTCTGCCGGCCGCCGGATCCGGCACAGGTCGGCGCGGGCTGGAAGGACATGTGGCTGAACCGGCTGGAGGCGGTCGAGCCATTCGTCCACACCTGGCTGGCGCACCAGACCCGCGACGACTACTGGAAGCACGGCAGTGTCTGCGAGGACTACTCGGCGATCCGGGCGAACGTCCTCGCCGTGGGCGGCTGGCACGACCCTTACCGCGACACCGTCCTGCGGCTCGTCGAACACCTCGACGCGGACAAGGTCCGCGGGCTGATCGGCCCCTGGTCGCACCAGTACCCCGATCGAGGGCAGGCTCCCGGCCCGGCGATCGGCTTCCTTCAGGAGACGCTGCGCTGGTGGGACCAGCACCTGAAGGACAAGGACACCGGTGTGATGGCCGAGCCGCTGCTGCGGTCCTGGATCAGCGAGTCGCACCGCCCCGCCACGGTCTACGGGGCGCTGCCCGGCCGCTGGGTCGGCGACACCAGCTGGCCCTCGGAGAACGTCAAGCCCGTCGCATACGCCCTCCAGGGCGGTCCGCAGATCGTCGACTCGCCACAGCAGACCGGCCTGGACGCCGGGCGGTTCTTCCCGTTCGGCAACGACGCCGACCTGCCGCCCGACCAGCGCGACGAGGACGCCAAATCGGTCTGCTTCGAGTTTCCGGTCGAGGACGCCCCGATCGAGATCCTGGGCCGCCCCCGGGTGAAGCTGCGCATACGGATGGACGTGCCGCACGGCCAGGCCATCGCCCGGCTCTGCGACGTCGCACCGGACGGCTCCTCCACCCTGGTCACCCGCGGCGCGCTCAACCTCTCCGCCCGGCACGGCCGCGACCGCGCGGACGACTGGCCGGTGGGCGGCACCGAGGACGTGACCTTCGAGCTGAACGGCATCGGGCACACCTTCCCGCCCGGCCACCGGATCAGGCTCGCGGTCTCCTCCTCGTACTGGCCGTGGATCTGGCCGCAGGCCGGGTCGGTCGGCTTCACCCTGGACGCCGACGGCAGCTCCGTCGAACTGCCGGTGCGTCGGCACACCCAGGACCCCGCGATCCGGTTCGAGGAACCGGAGCAGTCGGAGCCGCTCGGCGTCGTCAACCCGGTGACGCTCGACGAACAGCGCCCCGAACGCCTGGTGGTCCGCGATGTCGCCAAGGGCGAATGGCGGCTGGAGGTCGACCCGCGCTACGGCGGCACCCGCGTCTACCCGGACGGCCTGGAATTCACCGAGGACGCCGTGGAGACGTACACGATCCAGCAGGACGACCCACTCTCCGCACGCACCCGCTCCGACTGGGCGATCCGGCTGCACCGCCCGGAGACGGCGTGGGACGTACGGATCGAGACCCGGTCCGAGATCAGTTCGGACGACACCCACTTCATCACGTCCGACGAGGTGGTGTGCAAGGACGGCGACGAGGTCGTCTTCCACCGGACCTGGGAGAAGCGGATTCCCCGCACGGCCGGGTGAACCCACCGCCGTGCCCCCGCACACCAGGGGCACGGCGGAACTTTCCGGGCATCAGGAGCAGTTGGGACACTCCCGCGGGGCGGCAACCCCGACGTAACGTGTCCCCCAAGCGACCTGGAAAGCGAGGCAGCAACACATGCCCGAGCAGAGCAGCCCGCTCGATCTGGCCAAGGACGACCCCTTCGGCCCGCACAACCTTCCGTACGGTGTGTTCTCCACCCCCGACCACCCCGAGGACCGCCGGGTCGGCGTCCGCATCGGCAACCACGTACTGGACGCCGGAGCCGCGGCACACTCACTCGGCTCGCCCTACGCGCAGCTCCTCGCCCAACCGGACCTGACCGCGCTGCTGGCCGCGGGCCGCACCGCCTGGCGGGACGTCCGGCGGGCACTGACCGCCTGGGTGACGGTCCCGGCGCACCGCGCGGACATCGAACCGCTGCTGCACCCGGTCGAGTCCGTGACGCTCCATCTGCCGTACGCGGTCGCGGACTACGTCGACTTCTACGCGAGCGAGCACCACGCCACCAACGTCGGGAGGATCTTCCGGCCGAACGGTGACGCGCTGACGCCCAACTGGAAGCACCTCCCGATCGGCTACCACGGCAGGTCCGGCACCGTCGTCGTCTCCGGTACGGATGTGGTGCGCCCGTCCGGCCAGCGCAAGACACCGGCGGACGCGGCTCCCGTCTTCGGTCCGTCCGTCAAGCTCGACATCGAGGCCGAGGTCGGCTTCGTCGTCGGAGTCGGCTCCGAACAGGGCCGCCCGGTGCCGCTCGGCGACTTCCGCGACCATGTCTTCGGACTCTGCCTGCTCAACGACTGGTCGGCGCGGGACATCCAGGCCTGGGAGTACGTCCCGCTCGGCCCGTTCCTCGGCAAGTCCTTCGCCACGTCCGTATCGGCATGGGTGACGCCGCTCGAAGCCCTGGAGTCGGCCCGGATCGCACCCCCGGCCCGCGACTTCCCGCTGCTCCCCTACCTGGAGGACGCAGGCGAGGAGGAGGCCGGCGGATTCGACCTGCGGATCTCCGTCGCGATCAACGGAGAGCCGGTCGCCGAACCGCCGTTCGCCACCATGTACTGGACGGCGGCCCAGATGCTGGCCCAGATGACGGTGAACGGCGCGTCGCTGCGCACCGGCGATCTGTACGGCTCCGGCACGGTCAGCGGCGCCGAGCCCGGACAGCTCGGCTCACTCCTGGAGCTGACCTGGAACGGCCGCGACCCGCTGGACCTCCCGGACGGCAAGCGGACGTTCCTGGAGGACGGTGACACGGTGACGATGACGGCCTGGGCACCGGGGCCGGACGGCACGCGGGTGGGGCTCGGCGAGGTCACGGGGCGGATCGTTCCGTCCGTATGACGCCTGTCGGCCGACGGCCGCGCCCCTGACGGAGCGCGGCCGTCAATGCCCCGCAATTAGTTCACCTGTTCGCGCGGTTCCGAACCGGTTCCCGGCGGATACGCTGGACAGATCCGCGAGACTCCGCGCATGGGAGCACTGATGAGCATCGAACCCGAGGCCCCCGAGCCGCGGTGGGCGATTCCGCCCGTGGGCGGCTGGACCGCCGATGACCTGGACACACTCCCGAATCTGCCTCCGCACACGGAGCTGATCGACGGGAGCCTTGTTTTTGTGAGTCCGCAGACCCTTTTCCATTCACGGGCGGTCGACTTCTTCAACTGGCAGTTGCAGTCGCTGGCACCGGGCGACTTGGAGGTGGTGCGCGAGTTCACCATCGACATCGACCGCTACAACCGGCCCGAACCCGATGTGATCGTCGTCGACGGCGACATCATCCAGGACCCGAACCAGACCCGCTTCCCCGCCGAGTCCGTACAGCTGGCCATCGAGGTCGTCTCCCCGGAATCCCTGACCCGGGACCGGGAGACCAAACCGATGAAGTACGCCCGGGTCAAGATCCCGCATTTCTGGCGGGTGGAGAACCACGACGGTCGTGCCGTGGTCTACGTTTTCGAGCTGGAGCCCTCGACCGGCACCTACACCTCCACCGGGATCTTCCACGACCGGATGAAGGTCTCCGTTCCCTTCCCGGTCGATCTCGACCTCACCGCGATCACCGCCCGCCGCCGGCCGACGAACCCGCAGTAGGTCCGCCGTTCGCACCACCACCGCCCGGGCCCGACCCTCACTCGTACTCGGGCGGCTCCTCGTCCCAGCCGAACTCCGGGTCGTCATCGGGGGCCACCGACGCAACCGGGACCGGTACGGGGCCGGCTCCAGGTGCCGAAACGGATTCCGGCACCGGCACGGTTTCCGGCGACGGCACGGCTCCGGACATCGGACCGGTCACCGCTGCCGGACCGGCTGCGGAGATCGTCGCCCCCGCCTCGCCGAACGCCGCGAGCACCTCCAGCACCCCCTCCCCGTACGTCGCCAGCTTCTTCTCGCCCAGGCCGCTGATACCGCCCAGCGCGGACACCGAGTCCGGCCGCACCGTGGCGATCTCGCGCAGCGTCGCGTCGTGGAAGATGACGTACGCCGGGACGCCCTGCTCCTTCGCCTGTGCGCCGCGCCAGGCCCGTAGCGCTTCGAAGACCGGGACGGCCTCGGGAGCCAGCTCGGCTGCGGCCGTGGTGGACTTCGCCTTGCGTTCGCCCTTCGTGGAGCGCGATGCGGGCTTCGGCGCCTCCTTGCGCAGCAGCACCTCGCGCTGCCGGCCGAGCACCGAGCCGCTCTCCTGAGTCAGCACCAGCGTGCCGTACTCGCCCTCGACCGCGATCAGCCCCTGGGCGAGCAACTGCCGTACGACTCCGCGCCATTCGGCCTCGGCCAGCTCCTCGCCGATACCGAAGACCGAGAGCTGGTCGTGGTCGAACTGGATGACCTTCGCCGTCTTGCGGCCCAGCAGGATGTCGATGATCTGGCCCGCACCGAACTTCTGCCCGCGCTCCCGCTTCAGCCGTACCACGGTCGACAGCAGCTTCTGCGATACCACCGTGCCGTCCCAGGTCAGGGGAGGGGTGAGGCAGGTGTCGCAGTTGCCGCAGGTCGCCGCACCGGGCTCCTGGCCGAAGTACGTCAGGAGCTGGGCGCGGCGGCACTGGACCGTCTCGCACAGGGCCAGCATCGAGTCGAGGTGGGAGGCGGCGCGGCGGCGGAACACCTCCTCGCCCTCGCCGCCCTGGATGAGCTTGCGCTGCTGGACCACGTCCTGGAGTCCGTACGCCATCCAGGCCGTGGACGGCAGCCCGTCACGCCCGGCGCGGCCGGTCTCCTGGTAGTAGCCCTCGACCGATTTCGGCAGGTCCAGGTGGGCGACGAAGCGTACGTCCGGCTTGTCGATGCCCATGCCGAAGGCGATGGTCGCGACGACGACCAGGCCCTCCTCGCGAAGGAAACGGGACTGGTGGGCGGCGCGCGTGCCCGCGTCCAGACCGGCGTGGTACGGGACGGCCTCGATGCCGTTGCGGCAGAGGTATTCGGCGGTCTTCTCGGTCGAGTTGCGCGACAGGCAGTAGACGATGCCCGCGTCCCCGGCGTGCTCCTCCTTGAGGAAGGAGAGCAGCTGCTTCTTCGGGTCGGCCTTCGGCACGATCCGGTACTGGATGTTGGGCCGGTCGAAGCCGGCGACGAAGTGCTTCGCGTCGGGCATGCCCAGGCGCTGGGTGATCTCCTGGTGCGTGGCATCGGTCGCGGTCGCCGTCAGGGCGATGCGCGGTACGTCGGGCCAGCGCTCGCCGAGGACGGAGAGGGCCAGATAGTCCGGGCGGAAGTCGTGACCCCACTGGGCCACACAGTGCGCCTCGTCGATCGCGAAGACGGAGATCTCACCGCGGGAGAGCAGCCCCAGCGTGGTGTCCAGGCGGAGCCGCTCCGGGGCCAGATAGAGCAGGTCGAGCTCGCCGGCGACGAACTGGGCCTCCATCGAGCGGCGCTCGTCGAAGTCCTGCGTGGAGTTGACGAAGCCGGCCCGCACACCGAGCGCCCGCAGCGCGTCCACCTGATCCTGCATCAGGGCGATCAGGGGGGAGATGACGATGCCCGTACCGCCTCTGACCAGGGACGGGATCTGGTAGCAGAGGGACTTTCCGCCACCGGTCGGCATGAGCACGACGGCGTCACCGCCCGCCACCACATGGTCGACGATCGCTTCCTGCTCGCCGCGGAATTCCTCGTACCCGAACACCCGGCGCAGCGTCCGCCGCGCGTCGCTCTCCGTCACATCCATGGTCCCACCCGTCACACTCATTGCGCTGTCCCCCGATGTCGTCCCGTTCTGTCCTGCCGTCGTCCCCTGCCACGATAGGCGTCGCCTACGACAACGCCGGACGGGCTTGACTTCTCAGGCCCGTCCGGCGTTGTCCCAGCTGTGTGCGTGTGTGCTACCTCACGAACACTCCCGCCTGGCTCGCCAGGTCCAGGAAGTACTGCGGGGCCAGGCCCAGCACCAGCGTGACCGCGACACCGACCGCGATCGTCGTCATCGTCAGCGGGGACGGGACGGCGACCGTCGGGCCGTCCGCCTTCGGCTCGCTGAAGAACATCAGCACGATGACCCGGATGTAGAAGAACGCGGCGATCGCCGACGCGATCACACCGACCACGACCAGACCGCCCGCTCCGCCGTCCGCGGCGGCCTTGAAGACGGCGAACTTTCCGGAGAACCCGGAGGTGAGCGGGATACCGGCGAAGGCCAGTAGGAACACCGCGAAGACCGCGGCGACCAGCGGCGAGCGCCGGCCGAGCCCGGCCCACTTCGACAGATGCGTCGCCTCGCCGCCCGCGTCGCGCACCAGGGTGACGACGGCGAACGCGCCGACCGTCACGAAGGAGTACGCGCCCAGGTAGAAGAGGACGGACGAGATGCCGTCCGGGGTGGTCGCGATGACA
Organism: Streptomyces sp. NPDC002958; assembly: GCF_055563255.1. Classification (NCBI taxonomy): domain Bacteria; kingdom Bacillati; phylum Actinomycetota; class Actinomycetes; order Kitasatosporales; family Streptomycetaceae; genus Streptomyces; species Streptomyces sp. NPDC002958. The sequence continues at coordinate 197,903 of NZ_JBVHDS010000006.1, forward strand.
CCGGCGAGGATGAAGCCGGCGTGTGCGATCGAGGAGTAGGCGAGCAGCCGCTTGATGTCGGTCTGGGTGATGGCCACGATCGCACCGCCCAGCATCGTGATGATCGCGACGGCCCACATGACCGGGCGCCAGTCCCAGGCGAGGCCCGGCAGCACCACGTACAGCAGGCGCAGCAGCGCACCGAACGCGGCGACCTTGGTGGCCGCGGCCATGAAGCCGGTGACCGGGGTCGGGGCGCCCTGGTAGACGTCCGGGGTCCACATGTGGAACGGGACGGCGCCGACCTTGAAGAGCAGGCCGGTCAGGATCATCGCGCCGCCGATCAGGAGCAGCGCGTCGTTGCCCATGGTGTCGGCGAGTGCCGGGTCGATCCGGGTGACGGAGCCGTCGACCACGTTCGCGATGGTGGCGTACGAGACGGAGCCCGCGTATCCGTACAGCAGGGCGATCCCGAAGAGCAGGAACGCCGACGAGAAGGCGCCGAGCAGGAAGTACTTCACCGCCGCCTCCTGCGACATCAGCCGCTTGCGGCGGGCGACGGCGCACAGGAGGTAGAGCGGGAGGGAGAAGACCTCCAGGGCCACGAAGAGCGTCAGCAGATCGTTGGCCGCCGGGAAGATCAGCATGCCGGCCACCGAGAAGAGGATGAGCGGGAAGACCTCCGTGGTGGTGAACCCGGCCTTGACCGCGGCCTTCTCGCTGTCGCTGCCGGGGACCGAAGCGGCCTGTGCGGCGAACGAGTCGACGCGGTTGCCGTGCGCGGCGGGGTCGAGCCGCCGCTCGGCGAAGGTGAAGACGGCGACCAGCGAGGTCAGCAGGATGGTGCCCTGCAGGAACAGTGTCGGTCCGTCGATCGCGAGGGCGCCCATCGCGGCGATGTGCGCCCTCGTCGTGCCGTACCCCCCGGCCGCCAGGCCGATGACCGCGGCGAACGCTGCGGCGAGGGCGACGACGGCCAGGAAGACCTGCGTGTGGTAGCGGGCCCGGCGCGGCACGAAGGCCTCGACGACTACGCCCACGACGGCGACACCGATCACGATGAGGACCGGGGCCAGCTGGGTGTACTCGATGACCGGTGCCTTGAACTTCTCGACCGGGGCGGCCGAAGTCACCCCGCCCGCCATTGTCCACAGGCTGTGGACAGCTGTTGCGCTCACTTGGCGGCCTCCACCTCAGGCTGGGGGTCCTTCTTCTGGACGTCCGACATGGTGTGCTGCACCGCCGGGTTGACGATCTCCGTCAGCGGTTTCGGATAGACACCCAGGAAGAGCAGCAGCGCGATCAGCGGGAGGACCACCGCCAGCTCCCGGACCTTGAGGTCCGCCATGCCCTGGACCTCGGCCTTCACCGGGCCCGTCATCGTCCGCTGATAGAGGACGAGGACATAGAGCGCGGCGAGCACGATGCCGGTCGTGGCGATGATGCCCGCCGCCGGATACGCGCTGAACGCACCGACCAGGACCAGGAATTCACTGACGAACGGGGCGAGTCCGGGCAGCGACAGGGTGGCCAGACCGCCGACCAGGAAGGTGCCGGCCAGGACCGGCGCCACCTTCTGCACCCCGCCGTAGTCGGCGATGAGCCGCGATCCGCGCCGGGTGATCAGGAACCCCGCCACCAGCATCAGCGCGGCGGTCGAGATCCCGTGGTTGACCATGTAGAGCGTGGCGCCGGACTGGCCCTGGCTGGTCATCGCGAAGATGCCCAGGATGATGAAGCCGAAGTGCGAGATGGACGCGTAGGCGATCAGCCGCTTGATGTCGCGCTGGCCGACGGCGAGCAGCGCCCCGTACACGATGCTGATCAGCGCCAGGACGATGATCACCGGCGTGGCCCACTTGCTGGCCTCCGGGAAGAGCTGGAGGCAGAAGCGGAGCATCGCGAACGTGCCGACCTTGTCGACGACCGCGGTGATCAGGACGGCGACCGGGGAGGTCGCCTCGCCCATGGCGTTGGGCAGCCAGGTGTGCAGCGGCCACAGCGGGGCCTTCACCGCGAAGGCGAAGAAGAACCCGAGGAAGAGCCAGCGCTCCGTGCCGGTCGCCATGGAGAGCGAGCCATTGGCCCGGGCCTCGGCGATCTCGGAGAGCGAGAACGTCCCCGCGACCACGTACAGCCCGATCACCGCGGCCAGCATGATGAGGCCGCCGACCAGGTTGTAGAGGAGGAACTTCACGGCGGCGTAGGAGCGTTGGGCCGCCGCGTTCTCGTCACTGCCGGAGTGCGCCCGGTCCCCGAAGCCGCCGATGAGGAAGTACATCGGGATGAGCATGGCTTCGAAGAGGATGTAGAAGAGGAAGACGTCGGTGGCCTCGAAGGAGAGGATCACCATCGCTTCGACCATCAGGATCAGAGCGAAGAATCCCTGAGTCGGGCGCCAGCGCGAGGTTTTGGTCTCCAGGGGGTCGGCATCGTGCCAGCCGGCCAGGATGACGAAGGGGATCAGCAGGGCGGTGAGCGCCATGAGCGCCACCCCGATGCCGTCCACGCCCAGTTCGTACCGAACGCCGAAGTCCTTGATCCAGGCGTGCGATTCGGTGAGCTGGTAGCGGTCGCCGCCGGGCTCGAACCGGGCGAGCACGATGCCCGCCAGTACGAGGGTGGCCAGCGAGAAGAGCAGCGCCAGCCATTTGGCCACGGTGCGCTGTGCGGCCGGGACGGCGGCGGTGGCGATCGCGCCGATCGCCGGGAGCGCCGCCGTCGCTGTCAGGAGGGGAAAGGACATGGTGATCAGACCGCCCTCATCAGCAGGGTCGCGGCGATGACAACCGCCGTACCGCCGAACATCGAGACCGCGTAGGAGCGGGCGTAGCCGTTCTGCAGTTTGCGCAGCCGGCCGGAGAGCCCGCCCATCGAGGCGGCCGTGCCGTTGACGACGCCGTCGACCAGGGTGTGGTCGACGTACACCAGGGAGCGGGTCAGGTGCTCGCCGCCGCGGACCAGGACCACATGATTGAAGTCGTCCTGGAGGAGATCGCGGCGGGCGGCCCGGGTGAGCAGCGAGCCGCGCGGGGCGACAACCGGCACGGGCTTGCGTCCGTACATCGCCCAGGCGATGGCGACACCGACGGCGAGCACCGCCATGGTGGCGGCGGTGACGGTCGTGGCACTGACCGGCGCGTTTCCGTGGCTGTGTCCGGTGACCGGCTCCAGCCAGTTCAGGAAGCGGTCGCCGTAGGAGAAGAGGAATCCGGCGAAGACCGACCCGAACGCCAGGACGATCATGGGGATGGTCATCGACTTCGGCGACTCGTGCGGATGCGACTCGTGCCCTTGGGCGTCGGGCTGCCAGCGCTTCTCGCCGAAGAACGTCAGCAGCATCACGCGCGTCATGTAGAACGCGGTGATCCCGGCGCCCAGCAGGGCCACCGAGCCGAGGATCCAGCCCTCGGTGCCGCCCTTGGCGAAGGCCGCCTCAATGATCTTGTCCTTGGAGAAGAAGCCGGACAGGCCGGGGAAGCCGATGATCGCCAGATAGCCGAGGCCGAAGGTGATGAAGGTGACCGGCATGTACTTCCTGAGGCCGCCGAACTTCCGCATGTCGACCTCGTCGTTCATGCCGTGCATGACCGAACCGGCGCCGAGGAAGAGCCCGGCCTTGAAGAAGCCGTGCGTCACCAGGTGCATGATCGCGAAGACATAGCCGATCGGGCCGAGCCCGGCGGCCAGGATCATGTAGCCGATCTGCGACATCGTCGACCCGGCGAGAGCCTTCTTGATGTCGTCCTTCGCGCAACCGACGATCGCACCGAAGAGCAGCGTGACCGCACCGACGACCACGACGGCCAGTTGCGCGTCCGGCGCGGCGTTGAAGATCGCGCCGGACCGGACGATGAGGTAGACACCCGCGGTCACCATGGTCGCGGCGTGGATGAGGGCCGAGACCGGGGTCGGGCCCTCCATCGCGTCACCGAGCCAGGACTGCAGCGGCACCTGGGCCGACTTGCCGCAGGCCGCGAGGAGCAGCAGCAGACCGATCGCCGTCAGCTTGCCCTCGCTCGTCTCCCCGGTCGCCCCCAGGACGGGACCGAAGGCGAACGTGCCGAACGTGGTGAACATCAGCATGATCGCGATCGACAGGCCCATGTCGCCGACCCGGTTGACCAGGAATGCCTTCTTGGCGGCGGTGGCCGCGCTGGGCTTGTGCTGCCAGAAGCCGATCAGCAGGTACGACGCCAGACCGACGCCCTCCCAACCGACGTACAGCAGCAGGTAGTTGTCGGCGATGACCAGGATCAGCATCGCGGCGAGGAACAGGTTCAGATAGCCGAAGAAGCGGCGCCGGCGCTCGTCATGCTCCATGTAGCCGATCGAGTAGATGTGGATCAGGGTGCCCACACCGGTGATCAGCAGCACGAACGTCATCGACAGCTGGTCGAGCTGGAAGGCCACATCGGCCTGGAAGCCCTCGACCGGAATCCAGCTGAACAGTTTCTGGTGCAGCGCCCGGTCCTCCGCGCCCTTCCCCAGCATGTCCAGGAAGAGCACGACGCCGATGACGAACGACACAGCGGCGAGCAGGGTGCCGACCCAGTGTCCGGCGCGATCCAGCCGTCGCCCGCCGCAGAGCAGGACCGCGGCTCCGAGCAGAGGCGCCGCGACGAGCAGCGCAATCAGGTTCTCCACGATTCAGCGTCCCCTTACAGCTTCATCAGGCTGGCGTCGTCGACCGAGGCCGAGTGGCGGGAACGGAACACCGACACGATGATCGCGAGCCCGACCACGACCTCGGCGGCGGCGACGACCATCGTGAAGAACGCGATGATCTGTCCGTCGAGATTGCCGTGCATCCGGGAGAAGGTCACGAACGCGAGGTTGCAGGCGTTGAGCATCAGCTCCACGCACATGAACACCACGATCGCGTTCCGCCTGATCAGCACCCCCGCCGCACCGATGGTGAACAGCAGAGCGGCGAGATAGAGGTAGTTGACCGGATTCACTTGGCGACCTCCTCATCGTCCCGGTCACGGCCGAGCCGCTCCTCGGAGCGCCGTTCCAGCGCCTTGAGGTCGGCCAGCGACTCGTTCGACACATCGCGGATCTGGCCGCGCTGCCGCAGCGTCTGCATGACGGTGAGCTCGGACGGCGTGCCGTCCGGGAGCAGACCCGGGATGTCCACGGCGTTGTGCCGGGCGTAGACGCCGGGGGCGGGCAGCGGCGGCAGTTGCTTGCCGCGTACGCGCTCCTCGGACAACTCCCGTTGGGTTCTGGCCCGCTCGGTGCGCTCCCGGTGGGTGAGCACCATCGCGCCGACCGTCGCCGTGATCAGCAGGACGCCGGTGATCTCGAACGCGAAGACGTACTTGGTGAAGATGAGACTGGCCAGCCCCTCAACGTTTCCGCCGTGCGCGGCGTTGGCGGCGCCGAGCCCGTTGAAGCTGTTCAGCGAGGCGTTGCCGATGCCCGCGATCAGCAGGATGCCGAAGCCGATCCCGCAGCCCGCGGCCAGCCAGCGCTGGCCCTTGAGGGTCTCCTTCAGGGAGTCGGCCGCCGTGACGCCGACGAGCATGACCACGAAGAGGAAAAGCATCATGATCGCGCCGGTGTAGACGACGATCTGGACGACGCCCAGGAAGTAGGCGCCGTTGACGAGGTAGAAAATCGCCAGGACGATCATGGTCGCGGCGAGGCTCAGCGCGCTGTGCACGGCCTTCTTCATCAGTACGGTGGACAGCGCGCCGATCACGGCGACAGTGCCCAGCAACCAGAACTGGAAGGCCTCGCCCGTCGAGGTCTGGGAGGCCGCTGCGGCCAGGCCGGTCATGCGTCCACCTCCTGCGACGAGCCGCTTCCGTGCCCGTCGTTCTGCTTGGACTCGCCCTTGGAGACCGCGATCTGACGCTCCGTACCGGGCGCGGCCTCGGTGACAAGGCCCCGGTAGTAGTCCTGCTCGTCCATCCCGGGGTAGATCGCGTGCGGGGTGTCGACCATGCCCTCCTCCAGGCCCGCGAGCAGCTCGTCCTTGGTGTAGATGAGACTCTCGCGGGTGGTGTTGGCGAGCTCGAACTCATTGGTCATCGTCAGCGCCCGGGTCGGGCACGCCTCGATGCACAGTCCGCAGAAAATGCAGCGCGCGTAGTTGATCTGGTAGACGCGGCCGTAGCGCTCACCCGGGGAGTAGCGCTCCTCGTCGGTGTTGTCCGCGCCCTCCACATAGATCGCGTCCGCCGGACAGGCCCAGGCGCACAGCTCGCAGCCGATGCACTTCTCCAGACCGTCCGGGTGACGGTTGAGCTGATGCCGGCCGTGGAAGCGCGGCGCCGTCACCTTCTGTGTTTCCGGATACTGCTCGGTCAGCCGTTTCTTGAACATGGCCTTGAAGGTCACGCCGAAGCCGGCGACAGGGTTCTGGAACTTCTCGCCCGAGGGCTCTGATGACTCAGACACCGTCAGCCTCCTTTCCGTCACTCGAACTGTCGTCACTCTGAGTATCCGACCCGCCACTGACAACGAGCTTGCGCTCGCCCCGTGGCCTGCGGCGCGGCACCGGCGGCAGGGTCTGTCCGGGCAGCGGCGGCACCGGGAATCCGCCCGCCATCGGGTCGAATGCCGGCCCCGGTCCCGCTTCCGCCTCGGCGGCCCGGCCCTTCTTGTCGCGGAAGATGTCGGCGACGAAGGAGATCAGCAGGATCGCGATCACGGCCCCGGCCACGTACAGCACGATCTTCGAGAAGTCGTAGCCCTCGTTGCGCAGCGCCCGCACCGTCGCGACCAGCATCAGCCAGACCACGGAGACCGGGATCAGGACCTTCCAGCCGAGCTTCATCAGCTGGTCGTAGCGGACCCGGGGCAGCGTGCCACGCAGCCAGATGAAGAAGAACAGCAGCAGCTGGACCTTGAGGACGAACCAGAGCATCGGCCACCAGCCGTGGTTCGCGCCCTCCCAGAAGGTGCTGATCGGCCACGGAGCCCGCCAGCCGCCCAGGAACAGGGTCGCGGAGACCGCGGAGACGGTGACCATGTTGACGTACTCGGCGAGCATGAACATCGCGAACTTGATCGACGAGTACTCGGTGTTGAAGCCGCCGACCAGGTCGCCCTCGGACTCCGGCATGTCGAACGGCGCCCGGTTGGTCTCACCGACCATCGTGACGATGTAGATGATGAAGGAGACCGGCAGCAGGATGATGAACCAGCGGTCCTGCTGCGCCTCCACGATCTTCGAGGTCGACATCGACCCGGAGTAGAGGAAGACCGAGGCGAACGCGGCGCCCATCGCGATCTCGTAACTGATCATCTGCGCGCACGAGCGCAGCCCGCCGAGCAGTGGGTACGTCGATCCTGACGACCAGCCCGCCAGCACGATGCCGTAGATCCCGACCGAGGCGATCGCGAGGATGTAGAGCATCGCGATCGGCAGGTCGGTGAGCTGCATCGCCGTACGGTGCCCGAAGATCGAGACCTCGTTGCCGGACGGGCCGAACGGGATCACCGCGATCGCCATGAACGCCGGTACGGCGGCGACGATCGGCGCGAGCACATACACGACCTTGTCGGCGCGCTTGACGACGACGTCTTCCTTCAGCATCAGTTTGATGCCGTCGGCGAGCGACTGGAGCATGCCCCAGGGGCCGTGCCGGTTGGGGCCGATGCGCAGCTGCATCCAGGCGACGACCTTGCGTTCCCACACGATGGAGAAGAGCACGGTCACCATCAGGAACGCGAAGCAGAACACCGCCTTGATGACGACGAGCCACCACGGGTCGGTGCCGAACATCGACAGATCCTCGGCGGCGAGTACGGCACCGTGCGGTGCCGCGGCCAGTTGAGCGAAGGCAGTCACGCCCCCACCTCCGGTGTGATGTCGGGAGTGCCCGGTGCGGCGGGGCCGATCCGGACCAGGCCGCCGGGCCGGGCGCCGGTGTCGGCCGGGACGCCCCGCCCGACGGAGTTCAACGGCACCCAGACCACCCGGTCCGGCATGTCGGTGACCTTCAACGGGAGTTCGACGCTGCCCGCCGGGCCGGTGACGGCCAGCAGATCGCCGTCCTTCACGCCCGTCTCGGCGGCGGTGGCGGCGGAGAGCCGGGCGACCGAGGCGTGCCGGGTACCGGCCAGCGCGTCGTCGCCCTCCTGGAGCCGGCCCAGGTCGAGCAGCATCCGGTGGCCCGCGAGCACCGCCTCGCCGTCGCCGGGCCTGGGCAGCGGCCGCGCCGACTCGTTCGGGTCGGTGGCGTGCGTACCGGTCCAGCCGCCGAGCCGGTCCAGCTCACGGCGTACGGACTTCAGATCCGGCAGCGCGAGCCGGACGTCCAGCGCGTCGGCCAGCATGTGCAGCACCCGCGCATCGGTCGGCGCGAGTGTCCGAGGCATCTGCTCGGGCTTCAGCGCCGCCTCGAACATCCGCGCCCTGCCCTCCCAGTTGAGGAAGGTGCCGGACTTCTCGGCCACCGCGGCGACCGGGAAGACCACATCGGCCCGCTCGGTCACCTCGCTGGGCCGCAGCTCCAGCGAGACCAGGAAGCCGACCCGGTCCAGCGCCTCCAGGGCCCGTGCCGGGTCCGGCAGGTCCACGGTCTCGACCCCGGCGACGACCAGTGCGCCCAGTTCGCCGGTGGCCGCGGCCTCCACGATCTGGCCGGTGTCGCGGCCGAAGCGGGACGGGAGCTCGGCGACGCCCCAGAAGGCCGCCACCTCGTCCCTGGCCCGCGGGTCGGTCGCCGGACGGCCGCCGGGCAGCAGCGACGGAAGCGCGCCCGCCTCCACCGCGCCGCGCTCGCCGGCCCGCCGCGGAATCCACACCAGCGTGGCCCCGGTCGCGGTGGCGGTCCGTACCGCGACGGTCAGCCCGCCCGGCACCGCGGCGAGTCGCTCGCCCACCACGATCACGGCGCCCCCGCCGCGCAGCGCCTCGGCCGCCGCGGCTCCGTCGCCGTCGAGTCCGACGCCGCCCGCGATGGCGTCCAGCCACTCGGTCTCGGTGCCGGGGGCGGCGGGAAGCAGCGTGCCGCCCGCCTTCGTGAGGCCGCGCGTGGCGTGCGAGGCGACGGCGAACGTGCGCTGTCCGTGCTTACGGTTCGCCTTGCGCAGCCGCAGGAAGACGCCGGGCGCCTCCTCCTCCGACTCGAACCCGACCAGCAGCACCGTCGGCGCCTTCTCCAGCGAGGTGTACGTGACACCCGTGCCGTCCAGGTCCCGGCCACGCCCGGCCACGCGGGCGGCCAGGAAGTCGGCCTCCTCGCTGCTGTGCACCCGGGCCCGGAAGTCGACGTCGTTCGTGTCCAGAGCGACCCGGGCGAACTTGCTGTACGCGTACGCGTCCTCGACGGTCAGCCGGCCGCCCGTGAGGACACCCGTCCTGCCGCGTGCGTCCAGGAGACCGGCGGCCGCTGCGGCCAGCGCCTCGGGCCAGCTCGCCGGTTCCAGGACCCCGTCGGCGTTGCGTACCAGCGGAGTGGTGAGCCGGTCACGCTGTTGCGCGTAACGGAAACCGAAGCGGCCCTTGTCGCAGACCCACTCCTCATTGACCTCGGGGTCGTTGGCGGCGAGCCGCCGCATGACCTTGCCGCGCCGGTGGTCGGTACGGGTCGCGCAGCCGCCCGCGCAGTGCTCGCACACCGACGGCGACGACACCAGGTCGAAGGGCCGGGAGCGGAACCGGTACGCCGCCGAGGTCAGCGCCCCGACCGGGCAGATCTGGATGGTGTTCCCGGAGAAGTACGACTCGAACGGGTCGCCCTCACCCGTACCGACCTGCTGGAGCGCACCGCGTTCCAGCAGCTCGATCATCGGGTCGCCCGCCACCTGGTTGGAGAACCGGGTGCAGCGCGCGCAGAGCACGCACCGCTCACGGTCCAGCAGCACCTGGGTGGAGATCGGTACGGGCTTCTCGAACGTGCGCTTCTTGCCGTCGAAGCGGGAGTCGGCGCCGCCGTGCGACATCGCCTGGTTCTGCAGCGGGCACTCGCCGCCCTTGTCGCAGACCGGGCAGTCCAGCGGGTGGTTGATGAGCAGCAGCTCCATCACACCCTTCTGCGCCTTCTCGGCGACGGGTGAGGTCAGCTGCGACCTCACCACCATGCCGTCGGTGCAGGTGATGGTGCAGGACGCCATCGGCTTGCGCTGGCCCTCGACCTCGACGATGCACTGGCGGCAGGCGCCGACCGGGTCGAGGAGCGGGTGGTCGCAGAAGCGCGGGATCTCGATGCCGAGGAGTTCGGCGGCCCGGATGACCAAGGTGCCCTTGGGCACGCTGATCTCGATGCCGTCGATCGTCAGCGTGACGAGGTCCTCGGGCGGAAGGGCCGCCTCGCCGCCCCCGGAGGGCGCACTCGTGGTGACTGTCATGCGTTCACCCCCTGGTGAGCGTTCTTGTCGTCGGCCCAGGCAGTGGACCTGGCGGGATCGAAGGGGCAGCCCCTGCCCGTGATGTGCTGCTCGTACTCCTCGCGGAAGTACTTCAGCGAGGAGAAGATCGGCGAGGCCGCGCCGTCGCCGAGGGCACAGAAGGACTTGCCGTTGATGTTGTCGGCGATGTCGTTCAGCTTGTCGAGATCGGCCATCTGCCCCTTGCCCGCCTCGATATCGCGCAGCAGCTGGACGAGCCAGTAGGTGCCTTCGCGGCACGGTGTGCACTTGCCGCAGGACTCATGGGCGTAGAACTCGGTCCAGCGGGTGACGGCCCGCACGACACAGGTCGTCTCGTCGAAGCACTGGAGCGCCTTGGTGCCGAGCATGGAACCGGCGGCGCCGACGCCCTCGTAGTCGAGCGGCACATCGAGGTGCTCGTCGGTGAACATCGGGGTCGAGGAGCCGCCCGGGGTCCAGAACTTCAGCCGGTGCCCGGGGCGCATGCCGCCGCTCATGTCGAGCAGCTGGCGCAGCGTGATGCCGAGGGGGGCCTCGTACTGGCCGGGTCCGGCGACATGCCCGCTGAGCGAATACAGCGTGAAGCCCGGGGACTTCTCGCTGCCCATCGACTTGAACCATTCCTTGCCCCGGTTCAGGATCGCGGGAACCGAGGCGATGGACTCGACGTTGTTCACCACAGTGGGGCAGGCGTACAGACCGGCGACCGCGGGGAAGGGAGGTCGCAGCCGGGGCTGGCCGCGTCGCCCTTCGAGCGAGTCGAGCAGCGCGGTCTCCTCACCACAGATGTACGCGCCCGCGCCCGCGTGCACGGTGAGTTCCAGGTCGAGCCCCGAGCCCAGGATGTTCGTCCCGAGGAAGCCCGCCTCGTACGCCTCGCGCACGGCCTCGTGCAACCGCCGCAGCACGGGGACGACTTCACCCCGCAGATAGATGAACGCATGCGAGGAACGGATCGCGTAGCAGGCGATCACGATGCCCTCGATGAGGCTGTGCGGGTTGGCGAAGAGGAGCGGGATGTCCTTGCAGGTCCCGGGCTCCGATTCGTCGGCGTTGACCACCAGGTAGTGCGGCTTGCCGTCGCCCTGCGGGATGAACTGCCACTTCATCCCGGTGGGGAAGCCCGCGCCGCCGCGGCCGCGCAGACCGGAGTCCTTGACGTACGCGATGAGGTCGTCCGGCGACATGGCGAGGGCCTTGCGCAGCCCCTCGTATCCCTCGTGCCGCCGGTAGGTCTCCAGGGTCCAGGATTCCGGCTCGTCCCAGAAGGCGGAGAGGACGGGGGCGAGCAGCTTCTCGGGGCTTTCCCCGCCGCCGCCTCCGTTGTCGTTGATTTCGGTTGCCAACGTCATCACTCTCCCTCCTCGACTGTCGGGCCGGCCAGGTGGTCCGGATCCTGCGGGGCATCGGGAGGTACGGAGTCGCCGCGCGCCGACTCGCCGCGCGGGGAGACGACCCTCGGGTGCGGTTCCTCGCCCTTCGCCAGCCGGAGGCCGATCAGCGAGGCGGGGCCCGCGCCGCCGGACGCCTCGACGGCACCGGGGCGCTCGTCGGGGAAGCCGGCGAGGATCCGGGACGTCTCCTTGTACGAGCACAGGGGGGCGCCGCGAGTGGGTTCGACGGTGCGCCCGGCGATCAGGTCGTCGACCAGGCGTGTCGCACTCTCGGGCGTCTGGTTGTCGAAGAACTCCCAGTTGACCATCACCACGGGAGCGAAGTCGCAGGCCGCGTTGCACTCGATGTGTTCGAGAGTGACCTTGCCGTCCTCAGTTGTCATATCGGGCCCGTCGTCGCCGACGCCGAGGTGCTCCTTGAGCCGGTCGAAGATGGCGTCGCCGCCCATGACCGCGCACAGGGTGTTGGTGCAGACGCCGACCTGGTAGTCGCCGCTCGGCCTGCGCCGGTACATCGTGTAGAAGGTGGCGACCGCGGTGACCTCGGCGGTGGTGAGGCCGAGCAGCTCGGCACAGAACGCCATGCCCGTACGCGAGACGTACCCTTCCTCGGACTGCACCAGGTGCAGCAGCGGCAGGAGCGCGGAGCGGCTGCCGGGGTAGCGGGCGATCACCTCCTTCGCATCCGCTTCGAGCCTGGCGCGCACCTCGGCCGGGTAGGCGGGGGCGGGGAGCTGCGGCATCCCCAGACTGACTTCCTGACGTGCTTCGGTCACCGGTCGACGCCTCCCATCACGGGGTCGATGGACGCGACGGCGACGATGACGTCGGCGACCTGGCCGCCCTCGCACATCGCCGCCATGGCCTGCAGATTGGTGAAGGACGGGTCGCGGAAGTGGACCCGGTAGGGGCGGGTGCCGCCGTCCGATACGACATGGACGCCGAGCTCGCCCTTGGGCGACTCGACGGCGGTGTACGTCTGTCCGGCCGGGACGCGGAAGCCCTCGGTCACCAGCTTGAAGTGGTGGATCAGGGCCTCCATGGAGGTGCCCATGATTTTCCTGATGTGGTCGAGCGAGTTGCCGAGCCCGTCCGGGCCGAGCGCGAGCTGCGCCGGCCAGGCGATCTTCTTGTCGGCGACCATCACCGGTCCGGGGGCGAGCCGGTCGATGCACTGCTCGACGATCCGCAGCGACTGGCGCATCTCCTCCAGCCGGATGAGGAAGCGGCCGTAGGCGTCGCAGCTGTCGGCGGTGGGGACGTCAAACTCGTAGTTCTCGTATCCGCAGTAGGGGTCCGTCTTGCGCAGGTCGTGCGGGAGTCCGGCGGAGCGCAGGATCGGGCCGGTGGCGCCGAGTGCCATGCAGCCGGTCAGGTCGAGATAGCCGACGTCCTGCATACGGGCCTTGAAGATCGGGTTGCCGGTGGCGAGCTTGTCGTACTCCGGCAGGTTCTTCTTCATGGTCTTCACGAACTCGCGGAGCTGGTCGATCGCGCCGGGCGGCAGGTCCTGGGCGAGTCCGCCGGGCCGGATGAACGCGTGGTTCATCCGCAGGCCGGTGATCAGCTCGAAGAGATCGAGAACGAGTTCACGATCCCGGAAGCCGTAGATCATGATCGTGGTGGCGCCGAGCTCCATGCCGCCGGTGGCGATGCACACCAGGTGCGAGGAGATCCGGTTGAGCTCCATCAGGAGCACGCGCAGGATGCTGGCCCGGTCGGGGATCTGGTCCTCGATGCCGAGGAGCTTCTCGACACCCAGGCAGTACGCCGCCTCGTTGAAGAACGGCGTCAGATAGTCCATGCGCGTCACGAAGGTGGTGCCCTGGGTCCAGTTCCGGAATTCGAGGTTCTTCTCGATGCCGGTGTGGAGGTAGCCGATGCCGCAGCGGGCCTCGGTGACGGTCTCGCCGTCGATCTCCAGGATCAGCCGCAGCACCCCGTGCGTGGACGGGTGCTGGGGGCCCATGTTGACGATGATGCGCTCGTCGTCGGACTTGACCGCGGACTCGACGACCTCGTCCCAGTCTCCGCCGGTGACTGTATATACAGTCCCCTCGGTCGTCGCCCGGGGCGTTGCATGGGGAGTAGACATCAGGAGTACGACCTCCGCTGGTCCGGAGCCGGGATCTGGGCGCCCTTGTACTCGACGGCGATGCCGCCGAGCGGATAGTCCTTGCGCTGCGGGAAGCCCTGCCAGTCGTCCGGCATCATGATCCGGGTGAGGGCGGGGTGCCCGTCGAAGATGAGCCCGAAGAAGTCGTAGGTCTCGCGCTCGTGCCAGTCGTTGGTCGGGTAGACCGTGACAAGGGACGGGATGTGCGGATCGCTGTCCGGGGCCGACACCTCCAGGCGGATCAGCCGGCCGTGCGTGATCGAGCGCAGGTGGTAGACGGCGTGCAGCTCACGGCCCTTGTCGCCGAGGAAGTGGACACCGCTCACCCCCGTGCAGAGCTCGAAGCGCAGCGCCGGGTCGTCGCGCAGGGTCTGTGCGACCCGGACGAGGTGTTCGCGGGCGATGTGGAAGGTGAGTTCGCCGCGGTCGACGACGGTCTTCTCGATGGCGTTGGCGGGAAGCAGGTCCTGTTCCTCCAGGGCCCCTTCGAGCTCGTCGGCCACTTCGTCGAACCAGCCGCCGTACGGGCGGGACGTGGCGCCCGGCAGGGCCACCGTGCGGACGAGGCCGCCGTAGCCGGAGGTGTCGCCGCCATTGTTGGCGCCGAACATGCCCTTGCGTACGCCGATGACCTCGCCGGTCTCGTCGCGCGGTGCGGGCACGCCGTTGTTGCTCTGCTCGTCGTGGTTCCGGTTCTCACTCACCGCAGGAGCCCCTTCATCTCGATCAGGGGCAGCGCCTTGAGCGCCGCGGCCTCCGCCTCGCGGGCGACCTCCTCCGCGTTGACCCCGAGCTTGGAGCTCTGGATCTTCTGGTGGAGCTTGAGGATCGCGTCCATCAGCATCTCGGGCCGCGGCGGGCAGCCCGGCAAGTAGATATCAACCGGGACAATGTGATCAACACCCTGAACAATGGCGTAATTGTTGAACATTCCGCCCGATGATGCGCAAACCCCCATGGAGATGACCCACTTGGGGTTGGGCATCTGGTCGTAGACCTGCCGCAGGACGGGCGCCATCTTCTGGCTGACCCGCCCTGCCACGATCATCAGATCCGCCTGCCGCGGCGATCCGCGGAAGACCTCCATCCCGAAACGGGCCAGGTCGTAACGCCCGGCTCCGGTCGTCATCATCTCGATGGCGCAGCAGGCGAGGCCGAAGGTGGCAGGGAAGACGGAGGACTTCCGCACCCAGCCGGCGGCCTGCTCGACAGTGGTCAACATGAAGCCGCTGGGCAGCTTCTCTTCGAGTCCCATGGTGTGCCCCTCAGCCCCTCAGTCCCATTCCAGGCCGCCGCGACGCCATACATACGCATAGGCGACGAAGACGGTGAGCACGAAGAGCAGCATCTCCACGAGCCCGAAGATCCCCAGGGCGTCGAAGGTGACCGCCCAGGGATAGAGGAAGACGATCTCGATGTCGAAGACGATGAAGAGCATCGCCGTCAGGTAGTACTTGATGGGGAAGCGGCCGCCTCCGGCTGGAGTGGGGGTGGGTTCGATACCGCACTCGTACGCTTCGAGCTTTGCTCGGTTGTACCGCTTTGGGCCGATAAGCGTGGCCATGACCACGGAGAAGATCGCAAACCCTGCCCCGAGGGCGCCGAGCACGAGGATGGGCGCGTAGGCATTCACGCTCCTCGCTCCTTCCAGTCGTCCTTGACCGTTGGACCGCATCGGGCGATTCGGCTCGCCACCCCACCAAGATCGTGTACATGTGAGGCAGTTCACAAGCCCGACTGCCCCGCATCCTATGCCCGCCATCCTGTGATCTGCGACACGGGATACGACAACGAGTTTGTGATCTCCACCACCCGGCGAAGGGTTACGAAGCCATCTGAGCGGTGATCTTCGTACGCAAAGCGGCCGAGTGATCACGAGACGTGACATCTGATGCTGTCTGCGCTGGTCAGGAAGATGTTGCACTAACAATCAGATACCCGCCCGGGCAAATTGGCAATGGACGCCCTGAGAGTGATAAGGGGATCTGCCCCATTCTGGGCTCACCCGCGCGAGGGGCTCCAGGGAGCGAAGTGGACGCGTGCACACATTCACGATCTTCCGGATGAACGGACCACCCCCGAGCCCCGGCGACCCCTCGCCCCTCGGGCACACGCATGCGCTCACACCGCAGCTGCGCCGTGACCTGCGTCACTCCATTCAGCCTTCAACAAAAGCGGGCTTGGCCATCGGTGTGAACGGATGGTAGGCGACGGGCAATTCGGGCGTATTGCCGAAAGTCCGTGATCACAGCGGTGATCGAGCATGCCCGCTTTGCCCGTTACGGCGTCAATAAAGGCCGCCAGAAAGCGGATTCATAGATTCCGTACGTAACTGTGTCGCAACACACGTTTCTTGATGGGAGCCCCGGGGCCTGATAGCGCTAGTACTCATGTCCCACACCGCTCACATACCCAGCCACCGGAAGCCCCGCCGAAACGCACCGAAGACGGCGCTGCGGGCCGGAGTTGCCAGTGGCGTCCTCAGCACCATCGCGGTCGCAGGCGCTGCCGCTCCGGCCCAGGCCGAGCCGGTGACACAGACCATCGAGATGCCCACCATCACCGCCGAGCTCTCCACCGCCGTCGCCGCGTCCGCTGAGGCCACGCAGCAGGTCGCCGAGGACCTGGAGACGCAGGCCCAGGAGGACGCCGCAGCCACCACCGCGGCCAAGACCGCCAAGAAGGCCAAGGCCGAGGCGGTCCGCAAGGCTGAGGCCAAGGAGAAGGCGGAGGCGGCCGCCAAGGCCCAGGCGGAGGCGGAGGCCGCCGAGCGCGCTTCCCGCACCACGGCCCGTACGACGCTCAGCACGACCTCCGGCTCCGACGCCTCCGTGGCCCCGGCCTCGGCCTCTTCCTCCTCCTCCTCGTCGTCGAGCGCGACCGGCTCCGCCGCGTCCGTCATCGCCTTCGCGAAGGCCCAGGTCGGCGACGCATACGTGTCCGGTGGCACCGGCCCCAACTCGTGGGACTGCTCCGGCCTCGTCCAGGCCGCGTTCCGTTCGGTCGGCGTCGACCTGCCTCGCATCTCGCAGGCCCAGTCCACCGCGGGCACCCAGGTCTCCCTGAGCAACCTCCAGCCGGGCGACATCCTGTACTGGGGCGGCGCGGGCAGCGCGTACCACGTCGGGATCTATGTGGGCGGCGGCGAGTTCGTCGGTGCGCAGAACTCCAGCACCGGTGTGGTGCAGCGTCCGCTGGCCTACGACCCGCCGTCGGGCGCGGTCCGCGTTCTCTGATTTCACGGAATCCGCCGAGTCCACCGGGTCCGGCGAGTTCTCGGATTCACAAGCGCCTTCTCGGCGCGCGGCGAAGGGCCGTCACTCCCCCGCTCGGGAGCGACGGCCCTTCGCCGTTTCCGGCCCCTGCCAGGTCCGCACCCGACGCGCCCGAAGCGGCGTCCGGCACGACCAAGGGACGTACCACTGTCGCGCCTGCGGGGCCGAGGGACCCCATGCGGAACGCGAAGGCCAGCTTCCCAGTACCGCTTGCGCGTCCGGCACAACCAAGGGACGCACCACTGTCGCGCCTGCGGGGCCGAGGGATCCCATGCGGAACGCGCAGGCTAGCTTCCCAGTACTGCTTGCATCACGCTCTTCGCGATCGGCGCGCCCAGCCGTCCGCCCGAGATGTCCGAGCGGGAGATGTCCATGTCCGTCGGGTCGATAAAGACGGCGACCGCCACCGACTCACCGTCGGACTTCTTGCCGTACGAGACGAACCAGCCGTACGGCACCTCGTCGTTCACGTTTACGCCGCGCTGTGCGGTGCCGGTTTTTCCGCCGACAGTGATGCCGTCGATCAGGGCTCGTTGGGCGCTGCCCTCCTTGGCGGTGAATTCCATCATTTCCTGGACCTTCTTCGCCGTCTCCGGCGAGACGGCCTGGCTCTTGAGTTCCGGCTCGTTCTTCTCCAAGGTCGACAGGTCGGGGCCGCGCAGCTCGTCGACGATGTACGGCTGCATGAGCTTGCCGTCGTTGGCGAGGGCGGCGGTCACCATGGCCATCTGCATCGGTGTGCTGGTGAGGCTGCCCTGGCCCATGCCCGTCAGCGCGGTCCCGGGCTTGTCCAGTTCCTCCGGGTAGAGGCTCTTGGTGGCAAGCATGTCGCCGAACTCGTCGGAGTAGACATCGGCGTTGAAGCCGAACTTCTCCGCCGTCTCGCGCATCTTGTCCGCGCCGACCTTGGAAGCCGCGTCGAGGAAGACGTTGTTGCAGGAGTACTGCATGGCGGTCTTCATGGACGCCTTGTTGCAGACAGCGTCGCCGGCCTCGCTGCCGATCTTGTTCGAGGAGAGCGGCAGGGGGTACGGAGAGACGGCATCGGACGCCGCGTCGACATCGGTGACCACACCATTCTCCAGAGCGGCGGCCGCCGTGAGGATCTTGAAGGTGGAGCCGGGCGGGAAGGTCTCGCGCAGCGCTCGGTTGGCCAGGGGCTTGCTCTTGTCGTCGACGAGGGCCTGGAACTTGTCGCCCTCCTTGAACGAGTTCCCGGCGAAAACGGATGGGTCGTAGGAAGGAGTGGAGACGAGCGCGAGGACCTTTCCGGTGCGCGGGTCGAGGGCGACGACCGCGCCGCGGGCATCGAGGTCGGTCAGCCCCTTGTAGCCCGCCTCCTGTGCCTTCGGGTCGATCGTAGTGATCACATCTCCGCCACGGCGCTGCTCGCCGGCGAGAATGTCTTTGGCGTGCCGGAAGGCGAACCGGTCGTCCTGGCCGCTGAGCACGCTGTCGTACGTCTTCTCCAGCAAGGACATGCCCTGTGCCTGTGAGGCGTAGCCCGTGACCGGGGCATACATCGCGCCCTGCTTGAAACTCCGCTGGTACTTGAAGTCCGTACCGGAGACCGCCTTCGAACCGGTGATCGACTCGCCGCCGACGATGATGTCGCCGCGCGGGGTGGCGAACTGAGCGATCTTCACACGGCGGTTGTGCTCATGGGTGGCGAGGGCATCACTCTGGAAGTATTGGAGCCAGTTCGCCCGGAGCAGCAGCGCCAGCACCAGCAGCCCACAGAAGACTGCTATGTGCCGCAAGGGCCTGTTCATCGTTCTCCCGCTTCCCGGACCATTCGATCATCAATAATAATGAAGATGCGCCTGCGGACCACTTGGTTGCATGGTTTGCGCCAAGGCACCTCTGCTGCTCCTGCCCATGGACCGCGTATCGCCGGCAACTCGCGCAATACGCCGATCGCAGAACCGGGCGTCAAGCGCCCACTCAGCGCAACATACCCACGGAGCAACGGCTGTTCCTCCGTGGGCATACGTACATCAAGAGCATCGTCACGGCCGCGCTCACCGACTGAGCGCGGCTGTGGCCGTTCCGGGGCCGCTCAGGCCTTCGGGGCCACCTTGGAGAGGCCGTTGATGATGCGGTCCATCGCGTCGCCGCCCGTCGGGTCGGTCAGGTTGGCGAGCATCTTCAGCGTGAACTTCATCAGCAGCGGGTGCGTCAGACCGCGTTGGGTGGCGATCTTCATGACCTTCGGGTTGCCGATCAGCTTCACGAAGGCGCGGCCCATCGTGTAGTAGCCGCCGTAGGTCTCCTTGAGCGCCTTCGGGTAGTTGGTCAGCGCCAGTTCGCGCTGGGCCGGGGTCGCGCGGGCGTGGGCCTGGACGATGACGTCGGCGGCGATCTGGGCCGACTCCATGGCGTACGCGATGCCTTCGCCGTTGAACGGGTTGACCATGCCGCCCGCGTCACCGACGAGCAACAGGCCCTTGGTGTAGTGCGGCTGGCGGTTGAAGGCCATCGGGAGGGCGGCGCCGCGGATCGGACCCGTCATGTTCTCCGGGGTGTATCCCCAGTCCTCCGGCATGGACGCGCACCACGCCTTGAGGATCTCGCGCCAGTCCAGCTCCTTGAAGGCGGAGGAGGAGTTGAGGATGCCGAGGCCGACATTGGACGTGCCGTCGCCCATGCCGAAGATCCAGCCGTAACCGGGCAGCAGCCGGTCCTGGGGGCCGCGGCGGTCCCACAGCTCCAGCCAGGACTCCAGGTAGTCGTCGTCGTGGCGGGGAGAGGTGAAGTACGTACGCACGGCCACGCCCATCGGGCGGTCCTCGCGGCGGTGCAGGCCCATGGCGAGCGACAGCCGGGTGGAGTTGCCGTCGGCGGCGACGACGAGCGGGGCGTGGAAGGTGACCGGGGTCTTCTCCTCGCCGAGCTTCGCGTTGACGCCGGTGATGCGGCCGGTGCGGTCGTCGACGATCGGGGCACCGACATTGCAGCGCTCGTAAAGCCGCGCGCCCGCCTTCTGCGCCTGGCGGGCCAGTTGCTCGTCGAAGTCGTCGCGCTTGCGGACCAGTCCGTAGTCCGGGTACGAGGCGAGATCCGGCCAGTCCAGCTGGAGGCGGACGCCGCCGCCGATGATCCGCAGGCCCTTGTTGCGCAGCCAGCCGGCCTCTTCGGAGATGTCGATGCCCATGGAGACGAGCTGCTTGGTGGCGCGCGGGGTGAGGCCGTCGCCGCAGACCTTCTCCCGAGGGAAGGCCGTCTTCTCCAGGAGCAGGACGTCCAGTCCGGCCTTGGCGAGGTAGTACGCGGTGGTGGAGCCGGCCGGGCCTGCCCCGACGACGATCACATCCGCGCTGTGTTCGGAGAGGGGCTCGGTCACGGTCGGATCTCCCGAAGACTCGAAATCGCGTGCCGCGCGGCACCTGTCCCATGCAGTCTATGGGGGTCTGCTGATCACTTTCCGAAGGGCTCCCCGATGTCGACGTCGACCGTGCCTCCCGCCACTCCTGCCATACGGCTGCGTGTCCCGACCGACGAGGACGCGCTCTCCTGGCACCGTGCCTTCGACGACCCCGAGGTGATGGAGTTCTTCGGCGGTACGTCGGAGGAGCTCTCCATGTACGAGGAGTGGACCGCCCGCCAGCGCCGGCTCGACGCGGAACTGGGGTACTGCCTTTGGACCGTGATCGGCGAGGACGGCGAGGCGGCCGGCTTCACCGGCGCTCAGCCCTGGCCGCAGACCGCGTACGGCCCGGTGGGCGAGATCGAGATCGGCTGGCGGCTGGCCCGGTCGGCCTGGGGCCGGGGTTACGCCACCGCCGCCGCACGCCTCACGCTGGAACGGCTGCGCGCGGCCGGGGTGGAGCGGGTGGTGGGGACGATCGACGCGCGCAACGAGCGGTCGATCGCCGTGGCCCGGCGGCTGGGGATGGAACGGGCGGAGAGCTTCACGACGCCGCAGTCGGGTCAGGAAGTGCTCTGCTTCCGGCTGGGACTGGCCCCGTGACGACGGGAAGGTCCTTCAGGGCCAGGGAGTTGGTCCTTCAGGGCCAGGGAGCCGGTCCTAGGGCCGGGGAGCCGACGGACGTACGCCCCGGTGCAGCGCCACCACACCGCCGGTGAGGTTGCGCCAGGCGACCTTCGACCAGCCGGCCCGCTGGAGCTTGGCCGCGAGCCCGGCCTGGTCGGGCCAGGCACGGATGGACTCGGCGAGGTAGACGTACGCGTCGGGGTTGGACGACACCGCGCGCGCGACCGGCGGCAGCGCCCGCATCAGGTACTCGGTGTAGACCGTCCGGAACGGCGTCCACGTCGGCTGCGAGAACTCGCAGATCACCACCCGGCCGCCCGGCTTGGTCACCCGGTACAGCTCGCGCAGCGCCGCATCCGTGTCCTGGACGTTGCGCAGCCCGAAGGAGATCGTCACCGCGTCGAAGGTCTCGTCGCGGAACGGGAGCCTGGTGGCGTCGCCCGCGGTGAAGGGCAGCCACGAGTTGCGCTTCTTGCCCTCCCGCAGCATGCCGAGGGAGAAGTCGCAGGGCACGACGTACGCGCCCGTCGCGGCGAAGGGCAGCGAGGACGTCGCCGTGCCCGCGGCCAGGTCGAGGACCTTCTCCGCGGGGCGGGCGTGCACCGCCTTCGCGACCTCCTTGCGCCACAGCCTGGCCTGGCCGAGCGACAGCACATCGTTGGTGAGGTCGTAGTTCGCCGCCACGTCGTCGAACATCGTGGCGACTTCGTGCGGCTGCTTGTCCAGGGAAGCTCGGGTCACGCACCCATTCAAGCAGCCCGGCCCGCGGCGCCTCGCGCCGGTCGTGCGCCCACGCCGGAACTTCCCGAACTCGTCTTCAACCTTTTGGCCGCGACACCGCTCAGTACAGGGGTGAGAGACCACCGAGATCCCGGAGAGGGGGACAGATGACCGCAAACGGCAGCCGGGACTCCACCGAATTCGAGGAGTTCGCCCGGGCGAACCAACGGCGTCTGTACCGGACCGCATATCTGCTGTGCGGCGATACGGAGGGCGCCCGCGACCTGACCCAGACGACACTGGCCAAGCTCTTCCAGCACTGGCGCCGGGCGAGCGCAGCCGATCAACCCTCCGCCTATGCGCGCACCGTCCTCACCCGGACGTATCTCGCCGAGCGCCGACGTCGGCTCCGCGACTTCCTGGCCCACAGCCATGTCGATGCCCCGACCCCCTCGGTGGGCCCCGAGTTGACGGTGACGCTGCTGCCCCCGGCGTTCGGCACGGTACGCCCGGTCGACCTGGCCGTCAGCCGGTACCAGGGCGGGTCCGGGGGCCACGTCTTCCCCGTCGCCTTCTCCGTACGCCCCACCAGTGGCCCGCAGAAGCCCTGCCCGGTCGACCCGAAGAAGAAGTACCAATCCGATCCATCCGAACCGAAGAAGGCGCACCGGTGCGAGGAGGCGGCCCTGCGGGACGGGATCGTGGCCCGCGTCGTCACCGTGACCGAGAGCTCGAAGGGCTGGAAGGACATCGTCAACGTCAAAGTCGAATTCCCGTTCAAGGACAGCACCGTCGTCCTCATGGCCGAACACGACGCCTCCGCCAGGATCTCGGCGCCGGTCACCGCCGAAGAGCTGCTCCACGTCGCTCGGGACGCCCGCTTCCTGAGCCTGGTGCGTTACGCCGAAGCGTTCCCGATGGAGCCGAAGCAGGAGACCATCCATGGTGGGTGAGGCGCGGGGCCGCCGAGCGCGGGGCCGTGGCCGCGGTCGTGCTGCGGTCCGGCGGGCCCGCCGCCGGAAGACCCGGATACGGGTGACGGGCACCGTGCTGGTGCCGGGTGCGCTGCTGCTCTGCGGGGCGTTGGTGTGGGGGCCGTGGGGTGGCGGTGAAGGGGCGTCGGCGTCGACGGGCACACCGTCGGACCGGGTGGCGGTGTCGTCGTCCCCGGGAGCGGGCGTCGGGCCCGGCTCCCGTTCCACGACCGGCAGTCCGCGCCCCTCCGCCTCCGCCTCCGCCTCGGCCGACGCCCCCGACGCCGATACCGGCGCCGGGGGCGATTCCCGGCTCCCGTCCGGGTCCGTGCCCGAGCACGGCTCCGGCACGTTCGTCACCGCTGCCCCGGCGCGCACCGGCAGCCACGGCACGGGCACCGTCCACCAATACCGCGTCGAGGTGGAGCGGGGCAGCGGTCTGACCCCCGGTCCGGCCGCCGCCGCGGTCTCCGGGGTTCTCGCCGACCCGCGCGGCTGGACCCGCACGGGGCACGACGCGTTCCAGCAGGTCGACTCGGGCCCGGCCGGTCTGGTGATCCGGATCGCGACGCCGGACACCGTCGACCGGCTCTGCGGGGCGTACGGGCTGAACACCCGCGGCGAGGTCAACTGCCGCGTCGGCACCACGGTCGTGGTGAACCTGAGGCGGTGGATGCAGGGGTCGCCGCAGTTCGACGGCCCGCTGGCCGATTACCGGGCGCTGATCATCAACCACGAGGTCGGCCACTGGCTGGGCCACGGCCATGAGACCTGCCCGGGGCCAGGACGCCCTGCGCCCGCGATGATGCAGCAGATCGACGGGCTGAAGGGATGCGTCGCCAACGCGTGGCCGTACACGTCCGCAGGCACGTACCTACGGGGCCCGTCCGTCCCGTGACAGCGCAGACGCCCTGTCCATGCCGGCGCCGGGCACGCGTTTCGTGGGTGAGGTCGTGAGGACCTACCGCCGCCGGTACACCAGCCGCCCGCCCAGCACCGTGGCCACGCACCGCCCCGCCCCCGCCACGCACAGCGCCGCCTCATCGGGTACGTCGAAGACGGCGAGGTCGGCGCGGGAGCCGACGGTGAGCGGGCCGTGCACGGAACCGGGCAGGTCGTACCCCTCCACGAACGGGTCCAGGCTCGGTTCGCCGACCAGGATGCCGGGGGCGCCGACGGCCGAGACCTCCGTCATACCCGAGCGGGCGACGGCGGTGCGGACGGCCGGGTCATGGAAGCGGCCCGCGAGGTGCGTCGTGCCGTACCGCAGCATCTGCTGCAGCCCGCGCCGTACGCTGCCCGCCCGCCGCGTCGCGTCCATCTCACCGACCAGCCGCTCGAACGCCTCGCCCCACAGCGGCTGGTCACCGAGCGCGTCCGCCTCGCGCGGGTCGGGGTGGTAGCAGCGGGTGAGCAGCCACAGCCCGTGCCACTGCCGCAGTCCCGGCGTGATGACGCCCGGCCAGGTGCGGACCCGGGCCGTGGGGTGGGCGGCCACGACCTCGTCGTACGGTCCGAGGGCGACGATCCGGTCGCCCTCCACGGCCACCGCACCCTGCGCAACGGGCGCCGCGCCGACCGGAAGAACCAGCGGCGCGGCATGAACAGTCAGCAAAGCGGCCTCAGTTGGCGTTGAGGAGCTTCAGCTCCGGGTGTGCCGTTCCGCCTTCGATCGCGGTGGACGAGATGTGCGAGACGACGCGCTCGTCGACCGGGTCGTTCGCCGGGTCGTCGTGGACAACGAGGTGCTCGTACGTCGTCGCGCGCTGCGCCGGTACGCGGTCCGCCTTGCGGATCAGGTCGATGATCTCCAGGCGGTTGGAGCGGTGCTTGGCACCGGCGGAGGAGACGACGTTCTCCTCCAGCATGATCGAGCCGAGGTCGTCGGCGCCGTAGTGCAGCGAAAGCTGGCCGACCTCCTTGCCGGTGGTGAGCCAGGAGCCCTGGATGTGGGCGACGTTGTCGAGGAAGATCCGGGCGATGGCGATCATCCGCAGGTACTCGAAGAGCGTGGCCTGCGTCCGGCCCTTCAGCTTGTTGTTCTCGGGCTGATACGTGTACGGGATGAAGGCGCGGAAGCCGCCGGTGCGGTCCTGCACGTCACGGATCATCCGCAGGTGCTCGATGCGCTCGGCGTTGGTCTCGCCGGTGCCCATCAGCATGGTGGAGGTGGACTCGACACCGAGACGGTGGGCGATCTCCATGATCTCCAGCCAGCGCTCGCCGGACTCCTTGAGCGGCGCGATCGCCTTGCGCGGCCGGGCCGGCAGCAGTTCGGCACCCGCCCCCGCGAAGGAGTCGAGACCGGCGGCGTGGATGCGCTGGATGGCCTCCTCGACGGAGACCTCGGAGATCCGGGCCATGTGCTCGACCTCGGAGGCGCCGAGCGAGTGGATGACCAGCTGCGGGAACGCCTTCTTGATGGCGGAGAAGTGCTCCTCGTAGTACTCGACGCCGTAGTCCGGGTGGTGCCCGCCCTGGAACATGATCTGCGTACCGCCGAGTTCGACAGTCTCCGCGCAGCGGCGCAGGATGTCGTCGAGGTCGCGGGACCAGCCCTTGTCGGTGTCCTTGGGCGCGGCGTAGAAGGCGCAGAACTTGCACGCCGTGACACACACGTTCGTGTAGTTGATGTTGCGCTCGATGATGTACGTCGCGATGTGCTCCGTACCGGCGTAACGGCGTCGGCGTACGGCGTCGGCGGCCGCACCCAGCGCGTGCAGCGGCGCCGACCGGTAGAGGTCGAGAGCCTCCTCCGGAGTGATCCGACCGCCCTCGGCGGCACGGTCGAGGATGGGCTGGAGGTCGGCCTTCTCGGTCACCGGGCTGTCACCTTTCGGCGGTTTTTCAACGGATCTACGGACCGGTTCAGCGTACGCCAGCCCCTGTCGGGGTCAGTTGCCGGACCGGGTGAGCGTGCCGTACGGAAGTCCGGCGCCTCTCTCCTCGGACCGGAAGCGGAGGGTGCCGTCGGCGGCGTGCGTGAAGTGGACGTCGCTGGTGGTGGAGGTGCAGAGGGTCGGGTCGCCGGGGCGGTCCGGATCGGAGCGCTCCCGGAGCGTCAGTTCCTTGTCGGTGCCGGACGAGAGGCTGGCGATGCTGTTGCAGCGGACGGTCAGTCCGAGAGCGCTGACCTCCGTGGTCATCCGGACCACGTCCGTGCCCTTCTTCCCCGCGGCGAACACGGCGGTGAGAGTGCCGTGCGGCTGCCCGCTGGTCTTCTCGGTGATCGGGCCCTTCCACGTGCCGATGAACGCCTTCGGAAGCTCGGTGATCTGCTCCGAGCCGCCCGTACTTGAGTCCGAGGGCCGCGGCGGCGGCCCGGAGGATGTGGCGGCCGGCGGGGTGTGGCCGACACCGCCGTGCCCGGCGGTGTCCTTGCCGCCACCGCCCGGCATCAGGTCGAAGAGGTATGCACTGCCCACGGTCACGGCGGCGAGGGCACCCGCCACGGCGAGGGCGACGGTGCAGCTCAGCCTCCGGCCACGGTACGCAGCCGGAGCTGCCGGGCCGGAGTCCGCGCTGACGGTGACGGAGAAACGGGGGTCCGGCGTACGTTGCCCCGACAGCCCGGAAGGCCGCGACGCCCCCGATGGCCCGGCCGACTCGGCCACACCGGCGGTCGCGGGCCAAGCAGGCGGCCGGGTCGGCTCATGCGCCGGGGGCGGCTCGATCGGCGGGCCGAACCCACCGCCCGCACCACACCCACCGTTCGCGACGCCGTTCGCGCCCCACGCCGCGCTGCTGAACGGCACCGGCCCCGACTGCACCGGCGCGTCCTGCGGCTCCAGGTCCAGCAGCGCGACCGCCGCCCGGCTGACCTCGCGCACCAGTGGTCCGGGCAGCCAGCCCGTCGCCACCAAAGCGGCCGCACCGCCCGGCGCCAGCTGCCGGGCCAGCTCCATGGGCGTCGGCCGGTCCTCCGGGTCCTTCGCCAGGCACCCGGCGACGACGTCCCGCAGCTCCCCCTCCAGCTCCCCCAGCTCGGGCTCCTCGTGCACCACCTTGTAGAGCAGCACGGCGGAGGAGTCACCGAGGAAGGGGGCCATACCGGTCGCCGCGTACGCGAGCACCGCGCCGAGCGAGAAGACATCGACCGCGCCCGAGATGTCCACGCCCCGGATCTGCTCCGGTGCCATGTAGCCGGGTGAGCCGACCGAGACCCCGGTGGAGGTGAGCGAGGCGGTGGCACCGATGGCGTGGGCGATCCCGAAGTCGATCAGCCGGGGACCGTCGAGGGCGAGCAGTACGTTGGACGGCTTCACATCACGGTGGATGAGGCCCTGCTCGTGCACCGCGGCCAGCGCCTCCCCGAGCCCGGCGCCCAGCGTCCGTACCGCGTACTCGGGCAGCGGCCCGTGCTCGGCGACCGCGGCGGACAGCGGGGGCCCGGCCACATAGCCGGTGGCGACCCACGGAATCGGAGCATCCGGGTCGGCGTCCAGGACGGGTGCCGTCCACTGCGCACCGATCCGCCGCGCCGCGTCCACCTCCCGCCGGAAGCGGGCCCGGAACTGCTCGTCGAGAGCGAAGTGGGGGTGCACGACCTTGACCGCGACGGTACGTCCGCCCGCGCTGCGCCCCAGATAGACCCGGCCCATGCCGCCCGCACCGAGCCTGCCGAGCAATCGGTAGGCACCGATGGTCAGCGGTTCGCCGGCTTCCAGCGGCTGCATATGGACTCCCCCTGTGGACCGGCCGGACCTCCGACCGAAGCCTAGGGGCGAAGGTCATCGGGTCACAGAGGAAACCATCCGCCGATTTCGCCCCTAAGGGAACGAACAACGGCTTTCGACACAACAAAAGGCGTGAATGCGTCGTTCACCCGAGCGATTCCGGTACACGACCGGGACTCTCCCCGGATGCCACCCAGAATCGACTATTCAACGCGAATTAACCTGAATCGATAGCCGGGCCGGAAGAGAGGGACGCGAGAAGGGGCGGGAAGAGATATCCGGCCCGGAGGTACAGGATTCACCTATATCCCGGGCCATTCCCACACGCGACGCACTCGACACCCGCCCCCACGTCCAGCCCCGCCCCGTCCTGCCGTCCGCTCAGCCGCCGAGCAGCTCGACCTTCACGTCCGCCGAGAAGCCTGTTGTCGGACCGACCCGGCGCGCGAACTCCTGCACACCCGCCAGCTGGTCCGGGCCGAAGCGGAAGTCCAGAGTCGTGAAGTACCGCTCCAGCACCTCCGCGTCGAAGGCCTCCCAGCGTGCCGCCTGCTCCGCGACCTTGGTGACCTCCTCCAGGGAGACGTCCCGCGAGGCCAGGAAGGCCTCGTGCACCTTGCTCACGTGATGGGGCTCGGCCGCCAGATAGTCCTTGCGGGCCGCCCAGACCGCGAAGACGAAGGGCAGCCCGGTCCAGTCCTTCCACATCTGACCCAGGTCGTGGACCTGGAGACCGAGCCGGGGCGCGTCGTGCAGGTTGGCGCGCAGCGCGGCGTCGCCGATCAGCACAGCGGCGTCCGCCTCCTGCATCATCACGCCGAGGTCCGGCGGGCAGGTGTAGTAGTCCGGGCTGACCCCGTACCGCTCGGCGAGCAGCAGCTGAGCCAGACGCACGGAGGTGCGCGAGGTCGAACCGAGCGCCACCCGGGCCCGGTCCAGCTGGTCCAGCGGCACCTGCGACACGATCACGCACGACATGACGGGCCCGTCGCAGCCCACCGCGATGTCCGGGAAGGCGACCAGGTCGTCGGCGTTGCGGAGGAACTCCACCAGCGTGACGGGGCCGATGTCCAGATCGCCCCTGATCAGCTGCTCACTGAGCTTCTCCGGGGTGTCCTTCGAGAGCTCCAGGTCGAGCAGGGTTCCCGTTCTCGCCAGTCCCCAGTACAGAGGGAGACAGTTCAGGAACTGGATGTGGCCGACGCGCGGCCGGCTGCGACGGTCGTCGCCTGCGACGGTTGAGACGGTTGAGACGGTTGAATTGTCCACATCGCGAGGCTAGACCCGTGGCGCTCCCCGGACGGCACCGGGTGCGCGGGAATCCCACTCCCGGGGCCTCACTCGATCCCGCTCCCGGCGCGCACCGGTATCGCCCCCAGGGATCGCGCCGAAGTCCTCTCCCGTACCTCTTGAAGGCACCTGGATGACACCCTCCGGGACACCTCTTCGTCAGCTCATCGGCACGGCAATCAAACATCCGGGTGAAGTGATCTTTCCCCCTACCCTTCCGCACACGCTGCGTGCTAGGCTCGACGCAAGTTGCAGTTTGGTTTCCCTTGCAGTACAGAGCCTGCGGAGCATGTAACCCGCAGGCTTTTGTAGTTTTCAGACTTCTTTGCAGGTTCTGGAGCAGGGCAACCCTTTGGCCCAAGGAGGGCTTATGGCTACCGGAACCGTCAAGTGGTTCAACGCTGAAAAGGGCTTCGGCTTCATCGCCCAGGACGGCGGCGGCCCGGATGTCTTCGTTCACTACTCCGCGATCAACGCGTCCGGGTTCCGCTCCCTCGAGGAGAACCAGGTCGTGAACTTCGACGTCACTCAGGGACCCAAGGGTCCGCAGGCTGAGAACGTCACCCCGGCCTAGTTGCCCGGGTCGGCCGATCGCGGCCGGCTAGTAGTACCCAAGGAGCCCCGCTCCTCCGCTTCGGCGGGGAGCGGGGCTCCTGCCTTTTCCCTCTCGGCGGGGGCATCGGGGCGCCCCGATGCATCGGCCTCGACACCGTGCTTGACCTTGACACCGTGTGAAGCGGTGCAGTGGGAGTCATCATGTTCACCATCGGAGACTTCGCCCGGTACGGACGGGTGTCGGCCCGGATGCTGCGCCACTACGACGCCATCGGGCTCCTGCACCCCGACCGCACCGACCCCGCCACCGGCTACCGCTTCTACGGGGCCGCGCAGCTCGCACGCCTCAACCGCATCATCGCCCTCAAGGATCTCGGCTTCACGCTCCAGCAGGTGCGGGCCATCCTCGACGAGCAGGTGGGATCGGAGGAACTGCGCGGGATGCTGCGGCTGCGGCGGGCGGAGCTGGAGGAGGCCATGGCGGCGGCGGCCGCACGGCTGGCGCAGGTCGAGGCGAGGCTCCGGTCGATCGAGAGCGAGGGACGCATGTCTGCGGACGACGTGGTGGTCAAGAGTGTTGCCGCGGTACGGGTGGCCGAGCTGACCGGCACCGCGGCGGGCTACGAACCGGAGGACATCACTCCGGTGATCGGCCCGCTGTACGACCGGCTCTTCCCGCTGCTGGGCACGGTGGGCGTCAGCCCGAGCGGCCCCGGGATCGCACACTACGAGGATGCCCCGGAGGGTGGCGGCGCGGTCGTCGTCCACGCCGGGGTGACGGTCTCCGCCCCGGTGGGCCCGCTCGGCGACACCGGGATCACGGTGGTCGAGCTGCCTCCGTTCGAGGCAGCGACCATGGTCCACCGCGGTTCGATGGCCGGCGTACTGCCGACGGCCCAGGCCCTGGCCCGCTGGATCGACGCCAACGGCTACCGGTCCGCGGGATACGCCCGCGAGATCAGCCTGGAGTGCCCCGAGGACCGGGACAAGTGGGTGACGGAACTCCAGGAGCCGGTCACCAGGGCCTGATCCCCCTCGGACGCCCATGGGCCGAAAAGGAACGTGACACTCCGCACCCCAGGTGTCACGTTCCTTTGCCCCCCTACCGTCCTCCGGGCCCCGCCCACAGCCCGTCGTCCGTCAGCCCCAGCAGGTCGATCGCGTTGCGTCGGACGATCCGGTCCACCAGGTCGGCGTCCAGATGCCCCATCTGTGCCTCGCCGACCTCGCGCGACTTGGGCCAGGTGGAGTCGGAGTGCGGGTAGTCCGTCTCGTACAGAACGTTCCCGACACCGATCGAGTCGAGATTCTTCAGCCCGAAGGCATCGTCGAAGAAGCAGCCGAAGACATGCTCGGCGAACAGCTCCGACGGCGGGCGGTGGACCTTGTCGGCGACGCCGCCCCAGGCCCGGTTCTCCTCCCAGACGACGTCGGCACGTTCCAGGATGTACGGAATCCAGCCGACCTGGCCCTCCGCGTACATGATCCGCAGGTTCGGGAACCGTTCGAACTTGCCGCTCATCAGCCAGTCGACCATCGAGAAGCAGCAGTTGGCGAAGGTGATGGTGGAACCGACTGCGGGCGGGGCGTCGGCCGAGGTGGACGGCATCTTCGAGGACGAGCCGATGTGCATCGCGATCACCGTCCCCGTCTCGTCACAGGCCCGCAGGAACGGATCCCACTCGTCCGTATGAATGGACGGCAGACCGAGATGCGGAGGTATTTCGGAGAACGCCACCGCGCGCACACCGCGCGCCGCGTTCCGCCGGACCTCGTCCGCGGCCAACCGGGCGTCCCAGAGCGGGATCAGGGTGAGCGGGATGAGCCGGCCCCGCGCCTCGGGCCCGCACCACTCCTCCACCATCCAGTCGTTGTACGCCCGCACCCCGAGCAGCCCCAGCTCACGGTCCTTCGCTTCGGTGAAGGTCTGGCCGCAGAAGCGGGGGAAGGTGGGGAAGCAGAGGGCGGACTGGACGTGGTTGACGTCCATGTCGGCGAGCCGGTCGGGGACCGAGAACGAACCCGGGCGCATCTGCTCGTACGTGATGACCTCAAGCCTGATCTCGTCCCGGTCGTAGCCGACCGCGGTGTCGAGCCGGGTGAGCGGGCGGTGCAGATCCTCGTACACCCACCAGTCGCCGATCGGCCCGTCATCGCCCTTCGCGCCCATCACGGGCGCGAACTTGCCCCCCATGAAGGTCATTTCCTTGAGCGGTGCGCGAACGATCCGCGGGCCGCGGTCGAGGTACTTGGACGGGAGCCGGTCCCGCCAGACATGAGCGGGCTCCACTGTGTGGTCGTCCACCGAGATGATCTTCGGGAAGGTCTCCATGCCCACCACGGTAGCGCTGATCTGACGTACCGTCAGCTATCGGTACCGGCCCCCTTCCCTCAATCGTTGTCGAGGGCTTGTGCAGAGAGCCACCCACTGCTGACGTGTCCGCCCAAAACAAGGCAGACTGTGAGCGCGATACCAGCGGTACGGAGCAATCCGGATCCACCCGCACCACAACGGCAGTGGGGGCGAGCGATCCGGAACGGACAGCATCAGCACGATCGGCAGAACCGGCGGGGCGAGCAGGGCAGGGGGCAGCAATGGACCGTGACAACCGGCCGCACATGCGTGTTCCGGAGCAGCGCGCTCCGAAACAGCGGTCGGACGACGACGTCGATCTGCACTTTTCCGTGCTCGGCCCGGTACGGGCACGGCGGGGCGGCGAGGTGCTGCCGTCCGGTTCACCCCAGCAGCGCGCCCTGCTGACCGCGCTGCTCCTGCGTGGCGGCCGCACGGCCACGGCCTCCGAACTCATTGATGCCATCTGGGGTGAGGAACCGCCCTCGCAGGCGCTGGCTGCGGTACGCACGTACGCCTCCCGGCTCCGGAAGGTCCTCGACCCGCACACGCTGGTCAGCGACGCCGGCGGATACGCGATCCGGACCAGGCGCGAGGCCCTCGATCTCACCGTGGCCCAGGAGCTGGCGGCCGAGGCGGAGAAGGCCCGGGCCGGCGGCGACCGCACCCAGGCCCGCTCCCTGTTCAACAAGGCGCTCGGCCTGTGGGACGGCGAGGCCCTGGCCTCCGTGCCCGGCCCGTACGCCGAGAATCAGCGCACCCGTCTGGAGGAATGGCGGCTCCAGCTCACCGAAACCCGCCTGGACCTGGACCTGGAGGTCGGCTGCCACGCGGAGGCGGTCTCCGAGCTGACCGCGCTCACCGCCGCGCACCCGCTGCGCGAACGGCTGCGCGAGCTCCTCATGGTCGCCCTGTACCGAAGCGGCCGTCAGGCCGAGGCGCTCGCGGTGTACGCCGACACCCGCCGGCTGCTCGCCGACGAGCTGGGCGTCGACCCGCGCCCCGAACTCTCCCAGCTCCAACAGCGCATCCTGCAGGCCGACGAGGAACTGGCCCGCCCGGCCGACGAACCGGCCCCGGCCCCCGCACCGGTGCGCCCCGCCCAGCTCCCGGCCACCGTCCCGGACTTCACCGGCCGTGCCTCCTTCGTACGGGAGCTGGGCGACCGGCTGGCGACCGCCGAGGGCTCGGTCATGGCCGTTTCGGCGCTGGCCGGCATCGGCGGTGTCGGCAAGACGACGCTCGCCGTGCACGTCGCCCACCAGGCGCGCCAGCACTTCCCGGACGGACAGCTGTACGTGGACCTCCAGGGCGCTGGCGCACGGGCCGCCGAACCGGAGACGGTCCTCGGCGCCTTCCTGCGCGCCCTGGGCACGGCGGACTCGGCAATCCCCGACTCCCTGGACGAACGCGCCGCCCTCTACCGCTCCACGCTCGACGGCCGACGCATCCTGGTCCTCCTCGACAACGCGCATGACGCGGCCCAGATCCGTCCCCTCCTTCCCGGCACCGCGGGCTGCGCGGCCCTGGTCACCAGCCGCGTCCGCATGGTCGACCTGGCCGGTGCCCACCTGGTCGACCTGGACGTGATGTCCCCGGAGGAGGCACTCGAGCTCTTCACCCGCATCGTGGGCGAGGAGCGCATCAGCTCCGAGCGCGAGGCCGCCCTCGACGTGGTCGCCGCCTGCGGCTTCCTCCCTCTGGCCATCCGCATCGCTGCCTCCCGCCTGGCCTCCCGCCGCACCTGGACCGTCTCCGTCCTGGCCGCCAAACTCGCCGACGAACGCCGCCGCCTGGACGAGCTCCAGGCGGGCGACCTCGCGGTGAAGGCCACCTTCGAGCTCGGCTACGGGCAGCTGGAACCCGCCCAGGCCCGGGCGTTCCGCCTGCTGGGCCTGGCCGACGGCCCGGACATCTCACTGGCCGCGGCGGCAGCGCTGCTGAACCTGGAACCCCACGCGGCGGAAGACCTGCTGGAAGCCCTGGTGGACACCAGCCTCGTGGAGTCCGCGGCACCGGGCCGCTACCGCTACCACGACCTGGTGCGCCTCTACGCGCGTTCTTGTGCCGAACGTGACGAGGAGCCCCCGGAGGAGCGGGAGGCGGCACTGTCGCGGCTGCTGGACTTCTACCTGGCGACGGCGGCGGGGGTGTACGCGCTGGAGCGGCCGGGGGATCGGCTGGTGGACCATCTGGAGCCGACGGGGCGTGCGGGGCTGACCTTCGGTGACCGGCACGGCGCACGGGACTGGCTGTACTCCGAGGCGGCTTCCCTGCTCTCCTGCGTTCGCCAGTCCACCAGCCCCTCGACGCTGTCCCGTGGGATCGATCTCCTCTGGGCGGCGCTCGATCTGGGTGAGTCGGGAGCGAACTCGAAGCAGTACGAGACGACCGCCTTCGCGGTGCTGGAGGCCGCCCGTGCGGCGCGCGACCAGCGTGCCGAGGTGCGCGCTCTGATGACGCTCGCCGATGTCCACCACACCTCCGGCCGCTTCGACCAGGCGAAGGACGAGGCGGAGAGAGTCATGTGCCTCGTCGAAACCACCCGCGATCCCCTGCCCGGTTGCTGGGCTCCGAACGCCCTCGGGATCATGGCTCTCTATCAGAACCGGCACGACGACGGGGAAAAGTACCTCACCCTGGCCATCGAGCGCTTCCGCGAGATCCACGACCGCCCGGGAGAGGCGAGCGCGTTGTGCAATCTCTCACGCATCCATCTCGCCATCGGTCGCACCGACAGCGCGGTTTCGCTGGCCCAGCAGGGCATAGACATCTACGACGCCATGGGGCACGCGCTACGAAGCGCGAACGGGCGCTATGCGCTGGGCATGGCTCTCACGCAGAGCGGCCAGTTCGCCATCGCGGCGGAAAGCCTCCTGGAGGCATTGGAGATCTTCCGCGACAGCCGCCAGCGCCTGTGGGAGGGGATGACCCTCTTCCGCCTCTCCGAGGTCGATCTCGCGTCCGGCAGTCCGGCCGACGCGGCGAGCAAGGCCGAACTGGCTCTGACCTCCCTGCGCGGCATCGGCGGCGAGTGGCGCAGGGGCAACGTACTCACCGTCCTCGGCCGAGCCCTCGACGGCATCGGCCAGTTCGGCCGGGCACAAGTCTGCTGGCGCGAGGCCCTGACCATTTACGATCAACTCGGCTCCCACGAAGCCGACGAAGTGCGCGCCCTGCTGGCCTCCGCGGCAACGTGACCCGCCCCGCGCGCCGTTCATCATTCGTTTATCGCGGCACGGCAAGCTCATGCATGTCAATCCGCCGCGTCGGGGGGCAGGCGGATCGATACCACGGCCGTAGCACTAGTGTGAGCGGCCCTGAGGCGCCCGCCCGGCAGTCCACGGGGGAACAGCCGGGCGGGGCGTCGCCCCACCGTCCGAGAGCCTAAGGAAGCAAACGAACATGGCTGACCCGAAGAACGACCTGGAGATCAAGCCGCAGGACATGCACGCCACCGGCGAGGACACCGGGAAGATCACGACCAAGGACATGCACGCCACCGGCGGCACCGTCGAGCCGCAGGACATGCACGCCACCGGCGGGACCATCAAGCCGCTCGACATGCACGCGACGGTCGGCACCGCGACGACCGATGACATGCACGCGACGAGCGAGCCGGCCAAGTAGAGCTGCATTCGACGGGGACGGGGGAACGGCCGCGGCGGCGCGGAGGGGGAGCCGTCGCGGCCGTGGCACGAAGCCGAAAGAGGGGCACGAACCATCGGTTCGTGCCCCTCTCCGCGTTCCGCGCGGCCTCAGCGTGCCTGGCAGGCCCCGTACGGCAGGGCCTACAGCCCGCGGACCAGTACGTCCACCCCGCACAGCTTGCCCATGTCGTCCTCGCCGGAGGTGAAGACCACCACCCGGCCCACCTGACGCCCCGCGATCACCGCGAGCGCCGCGTCGATGGCGTACTTGTGACCGCGCAGCCCGGTGGCGCCCAGCAGGCCGATCGCCTCGTCGGCGACGTCCTTCGTGACGGGCTCGACGACGGTTCCAGACGGGCCTCCGGATCGTGGCCGTCGCCCTGAGCCCTCCTCTCTACCTCTGACCCCGCAGTTCCCCCTTCACCACCTTGCCGCTCGCATTGCGCGGCAGCTCCGCCACGAACTCGACCGCCCTCGGCACCTTGTAGTTCGCCATCTCGCGGCGGGACCAGGCGATCAGGTCATCGGCCGTCACCGTCGCGCCCGGTCTGCGCACCACGTACGCCTTGCCCACCTCGCCCAGTCGGGGGTCCGGGACGCCGATCACCGCCACGTCGGCCACGTCCGGGTGCAGGTCGAGGAGCTGTTCGATTTCGGCGGGGTACGCGTTGAAGCCGCCGACGATGAACATGTCCTTGATCCGGTCGGTGATCCGGAGGTTGCCGTCCTCGTCGAGGACGCCCACGTCACCGGTGCGGAGCCAGCCGTCGGAAGTGATCGCGGCGGCCGTGGTCTCCGGGTCCTCGAAGTAGCCCTGCATCACGTTGAAGCCGCGGACCAGGACCTCGCCGGAACTGCCGGGAGCGGCCAGGACACGGATCTCCGTGTCGGGGATCGCCCGGCCCGATGTCGAGGCGATCGTCCGTACCAGGTCGCCGCGGCGGCACATCGTGACGATGCCGCTCGCCTCGGAGAGGCCGTACGCGGTGAGGACCGTCGCTATGCCAAGCTCCGTACGCAGGCGTTCCACCAGTCGCAGGGGGACCACCGCCGCGCCCGTCACCACCAGGCGGAGGGCGGAGAGGTCGTGGGCGTCCCGGGCCGGGTGGTCCAGGAGGGACTGGTGGAGGGTGGGCGGGCCGGGCAGGACCGAGATGCGTTCGGCGGCAATGTTGGCCAGGGCCGTGTCCACGTTGAACACCGGTTGCGGAACCATCGTCGCGCCCCGCATCAGGCACGCGATGATGCCCGCCTTGTAGCCGAAGGTATGGAAGAAGGGGTTCACGATCAGATAGCGGTCACCCTCGCGCAGATCCGCCAGCTCGCTCCAGATCGCATAGCAGCGCAGGGTCTGGGCGTGGGTGATGACGGCACCCTTGGGCCGGCCCGTGGTGCCCGAGGTGTAGATGATGTCGGAGGGGGCCGAGGGGGCGATCGCGTCGGCTCGGGTTCGTACCGCCGCTCCGGACACCCCCTCCCCCGCCGCCAGGAAGTCCTTCCAGGTGACGTAGTCGTCGGGGGCACTGTCCGCCAGCACCACCACCCGTTCCAGGTGCGGGAGCCGTACGTCGGCCCGGCGCAGGGACGCCACGTACGACGTGCCGAGGAAGGTACCCGTGACGAAGAGCAGCTTCGCCCGGCTGCGTTCCAGGATGTACGCCGCCTCCGTGCCCTTGAAGCGGGTGTTGAGGGGGACCAGGACCGCCCCCGCCGTGACCGCGCCGAGCGCGGAGACGATCCAGTCCAGGGTGTTCGGGGCCCAGATCGCGACCCGGTCCCCCGGCTCGACGCCCGAGGCCATGCACGCGGCGGCGGCCCGTTCGACGCGGTCGCCGAGTTCGGCGTACGAGATCCGGGTCCGGCCCTCGACGACCGCCTCCCGGTCCCCGTACCGCCGCGCCGCCGCCCGTATCAGCTTCGGAATGCTGCCCCATTCCTCGTCGCCGCGCATCGCTCACCCTCCCTGACACAGTAGCTGACTATCCGTCAGATTAGCTGTAGCCTCAGCCGCTGTCAGCAGTCATGACTGTCTCGGAGGTGGCGGTGGCGGTGGCGGCGCTCAAGGACGTGACAGCGATAGTCGGCATAGGACAGACGGCCTTCGCAAAACAACTGCCCGAATCAGAAAGGACCTTGGCCTGCCGGGCCATCGTCGCGGCGCTCGACGACGCGGGCATCGCCGCCTCGGAGGTGGATGCTTTCGCCTCGTACACGATGGAGGAGACCGACGAGGTCGAGATCGCCAAGGCAATCGGGGCGGGCGATGTCACCTTCTTCAGCAAGGTGGGGTACGGAGGCGGGGGCAGTTGTGCGACGATCGCGCATCTCGCCGCCGCCGTGGCGACCGGGCAGGCGAGTGTCGGTGTCGCCTGGCGGTCACGCAAACGCGGGTCGGGGCCCCGGCCCTGGAAGAACACCTCCGTCCAACTGCCCACGCCCGCCCAGTGGACCCGGCCGTACGGGCTGCTGCGGCCGGCCGACGAGATCGGGATGCTGGCGCGGCGATACATGCACGAGTACGGGGCGACCCGCGACCATCTCTTCAACGTCGCCCTCGCCTGCCGCAACCGCGCCAACCAGAACCCGGACGCGGTGATGTACGAGCGGCCGCTGACCCGCGACATGTATATGACCTCGCGCTGGATCAGCGAGCCGCTCTGTCTCTTCGACAACTGTCTGGAGACGGACGGGGCGCTGGCCTGCGTCATCGTCTCGGCGGAGCGGGCCCTCGACTGCCGGCAGAAACCCGTCTACGTCCACTCCGTCGCCCAGGGGCTGCCGGCCCAGCACCACGGCATGGTCAATTACTGGAACGACGACCCGCTCACCGGACCCGCCTGGACGGCCGCCCGACAGCTGTGGAAGCAGGCCGACTTCGGGCCTGACGACGTGGATGTCGCGCAGATCTACGACGCGTTCACCCCGCTCATTCCGCTCTCCCTGGAGGGCTACGGCTTCTGCGGGCGCGGCGAGGGCGGGGCGTTCACCGAGGGCGGGGCGCTGGAGAGCGGCGGGCGGCTGCCCATCAACACCGGGGGCGGCGGGCTCAGTGAGGCGTATGTGCATGGCTTCAACCTCATCAACGAGGGTGTGAAGCAGTTGCGCGGCGTCTCCACCGCACAGGTCCCGGACGCCGGGACGTGTCTGGTCACCGCCGGTGAGGGCGTGCCCACATCGGCCGTACTGCTGAGGAGTTGACCGGGATGGATGCTCTGCTGCTGCCCGTCGTGGACGAGGACGGCGCCCCCTTCTGGGAGTACGCGGCCCGCGGCGAACTCCGTGTCCAGGCCTGTGCCGCCCCGGAGTGCGGAAGGCTCCGCTTCCCGCCCCGGCCGTGCTGCCCGCACTGCCAGTCCTTCGCGAGCGAGTGGCGGCCGATGAGCGGGCGCGGCCGCATCTGGTCGTACGTGCTGCCGCATCCGCCGCTGCTTCCCGCGTACGCTGCGCAGGCCCCGTACAACGCCGTCGTGGTCGAGCTGGCCGACGCCCCGGACATCCGGTTGGTCGGGAACGTGGTGAGCGGTCCGGACGCCCGGCTGGACTCGGTCGATCCGGGGCGGCTGCGGATCGGCGCGCCGGTGCGGGCGGTGTTCTGCCCGGTCGGTTCCGGGGTGACCCTGGTGCGTTGGCTGCTGGAGAGGTGATCGGCGATGGCGCTGCGGACGGAGACGGACAAGGAGACCGGGGTCGCGCTCGTCACCCTCGACCGGCCCGAGAAGCTCAATGCGATCGACGTGGCGACGGCCGCCGAACTGGCCGCCGCCTGGCGGGCGTTCCGTTTCGACGACGGGGTACGGGCCGTCGTCCTCACCGGCGCGGGTGGTCGGGCCTTCTGTACGGGGATCGACCGGGATGTGGAGGTACCGCAGCCCCCGTCCCCGTACACGATCGACGATCCGCTGATCGCGATCGGGCCCAAGGCGAACGACCTGTGGAAGCCGGTGATCGCGGCCGTGGAGGGGATGGCCTGCGGCGGGGCTTTCTACCTGCTGGGCGAGGCGGAGTTCGTGATCGCGTCCGAGGAGGCGACGTTCTTCGACCCGCACACGACGTACGGCATGGTCAGCGCGTACGAGGCGATCTCCATGGCGCAGCGGATGCCGTTCGGCGAGGTGGCCCGGATGTCCCTGATGGGTACGGCCGAACGGGTCACAGCCCGGCGGGCGTACGAGACCGGGCTGGTCAGTGAGGTGACGGCACCGGGCGGCGCAGTGGAGGCCGCGCTGCGGGCGGCGGGGGTGATCGCCTCGTACCCGACCAAGGCGGTGCAGGGGACGGTACGGGCGGTGTGGTCCGCGAAGGAGGCGGCCAGGGCGCAGGCCATGGCCCACGCCCCGCACCTGATCGCGCTCGGGAACCTGCCGCCGGAGCGGCAGGCGGAGCTGTTCCGGGGGCGGGGCGGCAACGAGTTCCGGATGCGGTGAGGTCAGTACCCGAGGTCAGTAGCTCAGCTCGGCCTCGACCCGGCACTTCTTCACCCGGGAGACCTTGCGCGGGCTGTCCATCCGCACGGAGACGGTCTTGGTCTCGCCGCCCTCGACGTCCACGCTCGCCTCGCCGGTGTCGACGGTGTTGCCCACTGCGTCCAGGAACGTCACATCGACTTCGTACGTGTGCGAGCCGACAGCGTTCGCCGTGAGCCGGATGGTGGAGGTGGTGACGGCCTTGCGCTTGCCCTTGCCGGGCCGGGCGCAGCGGAGGACGTACGCCTGGGGTGCGTCCGAGGCCGTGACGTTCGGGGTCGGCGTCTCGTAGCCGGCGCTGCCGGAGGAGCCGCTCGACGAGTCGTAGTCGTTGTCGTCGTAGTCGTCGTAGTCGTTGTCGTGGTAGCTGCCGTTGCTCTTCTCGGAGTTGGAGCAGCCGCCGCCGCTGCTCGACCCCTTGCTCTTGCCGCTTCGGCCGCTGAGGCTGGAGGTCGAGAAGCCAGTGAGTGCGAGCACCACCACGACCAGTACCGCGGAA
Organism: Streptomyces sp. NPDC002958; assembly: GCF_055563255.1. Classification (NCBI taxonomy): domain Bacteria; kingdom Bacillati; phylum Actinomycetota; class Actinomycetes; order Kitasatosporales; family Streptomycetaceae; genus Streptomyces; species Streptomyces sp. NPDC002958. The sequence continues at coordinate 238,170 of NZ_JBVHDS010000006.1, forward strand.
AGCTTTATGTGCTGCCGCATCATCGATGCAGCCCCCCTTGTGTGGTTGTCCGTGTCGCCGTCCGTGTTGCTGCGTGTGCTGTTGTCGAACGACCGCGCGACACGCTAGCGCAAGGTGCGGGGGGCAGGGGCCCGGCGTAGCGTCGAGGCCGAGAGCGATGCTGATCCGTGACGCCGGTCCGCGCACCCGCAGGAGGCCGATGATGATCCGCAACGTCCTCGGCTCGGTCCTCGCTCTCGCAGGAGCGGCGGTCGCCGTGCTGAGCCCCTTCCGTGACTGGTACGACGGCCGTCTCGGGCGTCAGTACCGGATCGACGAGCTCTTCACGGGTGTCACCGGCAGCCGGCCCGGACCGCTGGGCTCGATCTTTCTGGCCTTTTTCTTCGCCGCCGTGCTGGCGGTGGTCGGTGTGGCGCTGCGGTCGCGGCTACTGGTGGCGTCCGCGGGTGTGGTGGTGCTCGGGTTCACCGTGCTGTGGATGGTGCGCCAGGGACAGGCGATGGGCAGTCTGACAGTCGCGGGCGACGGTTCCGGGCTGCAGTGGGGGGTGGCGAACGCGGTGGGGGGCGGGGTGTTGTTGCTGTTGGGTGCGGCGGTGATGTCGGGGCGGCGTGGTGGGCGCCTTGCCCGCAGGGCCCGTAACCAGCCGTACGCGGCGCCCGGCTCGGAGCACCCGGACACGTGGCCGCCGACGCAGGAGCCGGGGCCGTCCATGCAGACGAGTCCGTTGCCGGAGCCCGAGCCGGACCTGTACACGGGGCCCTCTCCTGTGGCCCGCCACCCGGACGCGGAGGACCGGGACACAGCGCCGTATCCGGTCGTGCCGGAAACGGACTCCGATCCGCGCCGTCCTCCGCGCCCCTGAACGCCTGTCGGGCGACCTCCGCGCCCGGGGTTGCGTTCTCGATCGCCGGACAGGCTCGACCGCGCCGACGCGGTTCGTCGAGCACGGTTCGACAAGAGCGGCTCGGCCTCGTCGCAGAGCGCTACGTCCGGGCCCGGCTGCCCGTGCCCGTTCCCTTCAGCGCGTCCAGCGCGTACACGCAGCGGTCCTTGCTGCACGCGTACACGACACCTCCCTGCGCCACCGGCGAACCCGTGATCTCGCCGCCCGTCGCCAACTTCCAGCGGAGTTGGCCGCCCGCCGCGTCCAGGGTGTACAGGACGTGGTCCGCGGAGCCGAAGTGGACCCGGCCGTCGGCGACCACCGGGGCCCCCACCACCTCGCCGCCCGCCGCGAACCGCCACTTCGGGGTGCCGGTGACCGCGTCGAGCGTGTACAGCGCGCTGCCGCTGCCGACATGGACGTTGCCGGCCGCCACCAGGACCGGTTCGATCGACTGCCGGGCCTCCGTGGCGATGCGCCAGCGGTCCTTGCCGGTCGAGGCGTCGAGCGCGTACACCGTGCCGAGGTAGTCGGCCAGGTACACACCGCCGCCCGTGACGGCGGGCCCGGGCGCGAACGCGGGCGGGGAGAGGAAGACCGCGGGCGACTCGAAGTGCCAGCGGACATGGCCGGACACGGTGTCGACGGCCAGGACCCGGGCCCCCGCGCTCACGTACACGGAGCCGTCAGGCGCCGCGGTCACCCGGACCGGCACACCGCCGCAGGAGGCCGCGTCGCCGATGGGGTACGACCAGCGCTCGATGCCGGTACGGGCGTCGACGGCGCGCAGGCGGGCGTCCTGCCAGAGGTAGACCGTGCCGTCGTGGATCGTGGGACCGGCCTCCGCCGTCTCGAAGTCGGTCTGTACGCCGCCGCGCTCCCACAGCTTCTCGCCCGTGGACGCCTCCCACGCCTGGACGCCACCGCCCCGGGTGCCGGTGACGACGGTGCCTCGGTCGGCCTTGAGGGAGTACACCCAGGCGTCGGTCTGCAACCGCCACCACTCGGCGCCGGTCGCCGCGTCCAGGGCATACAGCGACGGCCCGTCGGAGGCGTGGATACGGCCGCCCTCGACGGCCATCACCCAGGCCACGTCCCGGGTCTTGAACTGGCGCCGCCCGTTGCCGATGTCCAGGGCGTGCACCTCGAACGAGGTGACGTAGAGGAGGTCTCCGGCGACGACGGGCGTCCCCCAGACGTCGTTGGACATTCGGAACCGCCAGGGCCGCCAGCGGTCCGGCCCCGGCGGCGCGGCCTCGGGGCCGTGCGTGGGCGAGGGGACAGGGGCGGGCGGCACGGCGGGGGCGGGCGGGACGGCGGGGGCAGTGCCGTTCACCCCGGCGGGCGGGCGCACCCAGCCGGTCGTGGGGCCGGCGTCCGCGATGGCCGTGGCGGTGGCCCGTACGTCCTGGGCGCGCGGGCCGGGACCGATCGGCACCTTCGCGCCGGGCAGCTGCACCGGACCGCCCCCGTCGGGCAGCTGCGCCGCCGCGGAGGACGGGGAACGCAGGTCGGCGCCGCCGCGCCACGCGGTGTCCCGGTCGGCGCCCGGCGGCTGCTGGGGTGGCGGCGGCATCGGAGCGGGGGCCGGAGCGGGGGCTGGAGCAGGGGCCGCGGCCTTGCGGCCTCCGCCGCGGCGTTGCTCGATCATCGCGGTGGCGGAGGTCGGCAGCCATGCCGAGGCCGTACCGCTGTCGTCGCCGCCGGAGGCGAAGAGATGCGGAGCGAGCTGGGCCTGCAGATCGGCGGGGGTGGGCCGCAGCCCGGCGTCCATCTGCATGCAGGACTCGATCAGTGGCCGCAGTTCGCCGGGCAGGCCCTCCAGGTCGGGGCCCTCGCGCAGCAGCATGAAGACCGTCTCGACGGGGTTGGCGCCGTGGAACGGCGCATGGCCGGTGGCGGCGAACACCAGCGTCGAGCCGAGCGAGAAGACATCGCTGGCGCCCGTGACGCTGCGCGAGTCCCGCGCCTGTTCGGGCGACATGTACGCGGGCGTGCCGACGGCGACATTCGTCATGGTCAGCCGGGTGTTGGAGGCCCCGGACGCGATCCCGAAGTCGATCACCCGGGGGCCGTCCTCGACGACGAGCACGTTCGACGGCTTCATGTCGCGGTGGACGAGCCCCGCACCGTGGATCGATTGGAGCGCCTCGGCGATACCGGCGGCCAGCCAGCGCACCGCCTGGACCGGCATGGGCCCGCACTCATTCACTATCTCCTCGAGGGAGGGTGCGGGCACATAGGCGGTGGCCAGCCACGGCACAGCGGCCCGCGGGTCGGCGTCCACCACCGCGGCCGTGTAGAAACCGCTGACGGCCCGGGCGGCCTCCACCTCACGTGTGAAGCGGACCCGGAACAGCTGGTCCTCGGCGAGTTCCGTACGCACCGTCTTGATCGCCACCCGCCGGCCCGAAGCCGAGCGGGCGAGATAGACCAGCCCCATGCCACCGGCACCGAGCCGTCCCAGCACCTCGAACGGGCCGATCCGCCTCGGGTCGTGCTGCGTCAGCTGCTCCACCACTTGCCCTGCCACCTCCCCGTACGGGCCTCAGGAACAGAAGCCCGCGAAATCCCCGCCCTGTGCGGCGTCTCACCACTGGGCACCACCCGGCGGTGCGCACCCCGATTGTTCCTGGCCGATGCCCTGGTTGCGAACCCGGGGGCGGACCGGGGTGTCACAGCTCACTCTGCCCTCTTCTCGGACATAGGGGGCTGAAGTGCGGCGAACACGGCACCTTGATCGTCCTGGAGGACCGCCATCCGCCCGTACGGGGTATCGAAGGGCGGCACGGAAATGCGGCCGCCGAGGCGTACGACGTTCTCGGCGGCGGCATTGCAGTCCTCGACGGCGAAGCAGCAGAGGAAGTAGCTGGGCATCTCTGCCGGGAACGCGTCGGTGATGACGCTGCGCCCGCCGATCGCGGTGTCCGGCCCCGGTTCGGTGCCCGCCGGGGACCACATGCGGAAATCGGCGCCGGACCCGGCCGTGTCGGCTTCGCCCGCGCCGGTGGCCTCGGAGGCCTCGGATGCCTCGGATGCCTCGGCGGTCTCGGCGGCCTCGGTGGTCTCGACACCTTCGGTGGCCTTGGTGGTCTCGATGCCTTCGGTGGTCTCGATGCCTTCGATGGCTTCGAGATCGGTGCCCTGGAAGCCGAAGACCTCCTCGTAGAAGGCGTCGACGCGGTCCTTCTGCCGGGTGTGGACCTCGGTCCAGCGGAAGGAACCCGGCTCGTTCTGCTTCTGGAAACCTTCCCGGTCACCGGCCTGCCAGAGCCCGAAGACCGCTCCACCCGGGTCGGCCGCCTGGGCGAGCACCCCGGCCTCACCTGCCCGGACGGGATCGGTGATCACCTGACCGCCCGCCTCCCTGATGCGTGCGACGGACGCGGCGATGTCGTCGGTGGCGAAGTAGATGCCCCAGGCGGTGGGCATCCGGCCGTCCTGCTTGGCGGCGAGTGCGGCAACGAGCTTCCCATCGCTGAGCGCGTCCGCGTACGGGCCGTCGCCGGCCCGGAAGGTCCAGCCGAACAGCTCACCGTAGAAGCGCTTGCCCGCTTCGAGGTCGGGAAGCTGCACATCCACCCAGCACGGCGCGAATTGCGCGAATGCGGCCATGGGCCCGGATCCTTCCGTCGCGGTCGTTCGCGGTCGTTCGCGGTCGTTCGCGGCTTGCTCGCGGCGTGCACTCGGCATGTACGCGGGTTGCTGCGGTTTGTTTGTTGGCGGTTGTCCGCGACCGCTCGCAGCCGTTCGCCGTTCACGGCAGTGACGCTCGCCACAGTCAACGTAACCGCGGGCAGCACGCACCGCGCCCCGACCCGTCTACATCGAACTTATTTTCGACAGAGGAGTTCCTTGGTCGCGGAGTCACGGAAAGTTATCCACGGAAGTTATCCACAGGCTGTTGATAACACTTATCGCCCGGTGAGGGCGCATACGTCGATATCCGGCCACTCCCCCATCGCACCTGCGGCGCTCCCCATTTGCAGTCGGCCGAATCGCGCTCCGATCACCCCTCGGTAAGCTGACGGCATGACAGGACAAGTACGCACCGTCGACGGCCGCGTGGCCGGTCGACGCGGACAGGCGACGCGGCAGAAGCTGCTCGATTGTCTCAGCGAGATGCTCAGTTCCTCGCCGTACCGGGACGTCAAAGTCATCGACGTTGCCCGGAAGGCGGGGACTTCACCCGCGACCTTCTACCAGTACTTCCCCGACGTCGAGGGCGCCGTCCTTGAGATCGCCGAGGAAATGGCCAAGGAGGGCGCCGGGTTGACCGAACTGGTCGCAGGCCGCTCCTGGGTCGGCAAGTCCGGCTGGCAGACCGCCGAAGAGCTCGTCGAGGGATTCCTCGACTTCTGGCGACATCACGACGCGATCCTGCGCGTGGTCGACCTCGGAGCGGCCGAGGGCGACAAGCGGTTCTACAAGATCCGCATGAAGATCCTGAACTCGGTCACCAACTCTCTTACGGATTCGGTGAAGGAACTCCAGGCCAAGGGCAAGGTGGACAAGGACGTCAGCGCCGCCGCGATGGCGGGCTCCCTGGTCGCGATGCTGGCCGCGGTCGCCTCGCACCAGAAGGGCTTTACGACCTGGGGCGTCAAGCAGGCCGAACTCAAGCCGAATCTCGCACTGTTGGTGCATCTGGGCATCACCGGCAGGAAGCCGCCCAAGTAGCGCCGCGCCAGGCCACCTCCCCCCACTGGGCACCGCGCGGCATTTCCGGGCACCCCAGGTCCTGTCTCACCGACGGCGGACCACACGCGTGGTCCGCCGTCGGTGCACCCGGACCGTTCCACGGACCGCCCCAACAGCCTTTTTCGTACATAGTTTTCGCACGTCGTTTTCGCGATCTTTCGTTTCCACGATCACCGTTTCCACGATCGCTGTTTGCGCGCACCGTTCACGCGCACCGCTTCCGCACCCGGCCCCGTCAGGTCGCGGCGTCGCCCCTCCGTTCCAGCCTGAAGAGCCGGATCTCCCGCTCCACCCGTGCCTGGTACGTCGCGTAGGGCGGCCAGAACCTCAGCGCCGTCTGCCACACCTCGTCCCGTTCCGCACCCTCCAGCAGCGTGGCGCGCACCGGAATGTCCCGGCCCTTCCAGTTGACGACGGCCTTGTCGGGGCCGGCCAGCAGATTCGCGGTCCAGGCCGGGTGCCCCGTACGGCCGAAGTTGCTGCCGACCAGAATCCAACTCTGCTCCGTCCCGTTCTCCGGCATGCAGGCCAGCGGAGTGGTCCTGAGCCGCCCGCTCCTCGCGCCCGGCACCGTCAGGATCAGCCCCGGCAGCATCCGGGCGCTGAGCAGCACCTTGCCGCGCGTGAGCCGGTGCACCGCACGGTCCATGGCGGGGACGACATGCGGGGCGATCCTCGCGAACGCGCGGGTCGAGGAGACTTTCTGGATCAGCCGGACGCCGGGCGCCATCAGACCGCCACCTGCCCGGCCGATCCCGGGGCGGTGAATGCCGAGAACGCGCACGGCCGCCCGTTCGACGACGCGAACAGCCCGGCCCGCTGCGCCGCATGGTCGCGGAGCCGGTGCACGGGGCCGAAGAGCAGTTCGTCGGCGGCGGCCCGCTTGAAGTACAGATGCGCCTCGTGTTCCCAGGTGAAGCCGATCCCGCCGTGCAACTGGACGGCCTCGGCGGCGGTGATCCGCAGCGCCTCCAGGGCCTGGGCGAGGGCGAGGCCCCCGGCTGCCGGGTCCCAGGCCGCGTAGTACGCGGCGGAGCGGGCCGCCTGCACCCGTACGTACAGATCCGCGAGGCGGTGCTTCACGGCCTGGAAGGAGCCGATCGCCCGGCCGAACTGTTCGCGCGCCTTGACGTATTCGACGGTCCGCTCCAGTGCGCTCGCCGCCGCCCCCACCGCCTCCGCCGCGAGCAGGGCGGCGACCCCGCGTCCGGCCGGGGCGAGTGCGTCGGTGACGTCCACGGTGTCGTCCGCGCCGAGGAGTTCGGCCTCGGTGTCGCGGAGTTCGATGCGGGCCAGCGGGCGGGTCTCGTCCAGCGAGGTCCGGCGGGTGCGGACGAGTCCGGCCGCCGCGTCCGGGCGCACCAGGAAGAGGAGCGTACGGCTGCGCGGGAAGCCGCCGGCGTGGGCGGCGACCAGGAGGAGTCCCGCGCTGTGCCCGTCGAGGACCTGGGCGGCCTCCCCGTACAGCCGCCAGCCCTCCGCGCCGCCGACCGGCCTGGCCTGGACTCCGCCCGCCCGGCCACCACCCGCCCAGGCGCCGCCGGTGGGGTCACTACTGAGGCCGAGTGCGGTGGGGAGCGAGCCTCCGGGGACTGCCAGAGTGGCGGTCAGCGCGCCCGCGGCGATGCGCGGCAGCAGGGCGGTGCGCTGGGCCTCGGTGCCGAGTGCGGCAATCAGGGGCGCGGCGAGCGCGGCGGTGGCGATCAGGGGCGACGGCAGCAGGACGCGGCCGGTCTCCTCGCAGGCGACGGCGAGCTCGGCGAGGCCGCAGCCGACGCCTCCGTACGCCTCCGGGAGGGCGAGTCCGGGCAGTCCGAGGTCCTGGGTGAGCTGTCGCCACAGGGCCCCGTCGTACCCGTCGGCGGTCCGTACGGCACTCCTGACGTCGTCGGGTCCGCTGCGTTTGACCAGCAGTTCGCGCAGGGTGCGGCGGATCTCGTCCTGTTCCGCGGTGAAGGCGGCATCCATCGTCCAACTCCTTCCCCTCAGAGGCCTCGGGCCTCTGATCTGACGGGCCGTCATGCTAGGGGTGAATACAGCAGATGCCCAGAGCCGCGCAGGGGAGGGGCCGGGAAGCTCCCGCACCGCGAGCTGCCCGCCCGACAGCTATCTGCAGCTATCTGATGTACCGTCAGATTCATGCCTTCTTCCCACCGCAAGGTCGCTGTCGTCGGCATATCCCTCGCCGACTGCGGACGCGTCGACGAGGCCACGCCGTACGCCCTGCACGCCCAGGCCGCCCGCCGGGCACTGGCCGACTCGGGCCTGGACCGGTCCGTCGTCGACGGTTTCGCCTCCGCCGGACTCGGCACGCTCGCCCCGGTCGAGGTCGCCGAGTATCTGGGACTGAAACCCACCTGGGTGGACTCCACCGCAGTCGGCGGTTCGACCTGGGAGGTGATGGCGGCCCATGCGGCGGACGCCATCGCGGCGGGTCACGCCGATGCCGTACTGCTGGTGTACGGGTCGACGGCCCGTGCGGACATCAGGGCGGGCCGCCGGACCTCCAACCTCTCCTTCGGGGCGCGCGGCCCGCTCCAGTTCGAGGTGCCGTACGGGCACTCGCTGATCGCCAAGTACGCGATGGCCGCCCGCCGCCACATGTACGAGTACGGGACGACCCCGGAGCAGCTCGCCGAGGTGGCGGTCCAGGCACGGGCGAACGCGGCGGCCAATCCGGACGCGATGTTCCGCGACCCGATCACCGTGGACGACGTGCTGTCGGGGCCGGTGATCGCGGACCCGTTCACCAAGCTGCACTGCTGCATCCGCAGCGACGGCGGCTGCGCGGTCCTGCTGGCCGCCGAGGAGTTCGTACCGGACACGGCGAAGGAACCGGTGTGGATCCTCGGCACGGGTGAGCACGTCTCGCATTCCACGATGTCCGAGTGGGACGACTTCACGGTCTCCCCCGCGGCGGTCTCGGGCCGTCTGGCGTTCGAACGGGCCGGGGTGCGGCCCTCGGACATCGACCTCGCCGAGATCTATGACGCGTTCACCTATATGACGCTGGTGACGCTGGAGGACCTGGGTTTCTGCGAGAAGGGCGAGGGCGGTTCGTTCATGGAGAAGGGCCGGACGGGCCTGACGGGCGAGCTACCGGTCAACACCGACGGCGGCGGCCTGTCCGCCTGCCACCCCGGGATGCGCGGGCTGTTCCTGCTGGTGGAGGCCGTACGGCAGCTGCGCGGCGAGGCGGGCGAGCGCCAGGTGCGCAGGGCGGGCGGCCGGCTCCCGGAGCTGGCGGTGGCGTCGGGGACGGGCGGCTGGTTCTGCTCGTCGGGGACGGTGGTGCTGGGGCGGGGGTGAGGGGCCGGGAAGCGGGCGGGGGAAGCGGGCGGGGTGAGGGTCCGGGCGGGGGCGGCCGGTCACACTGCCACGACCGTGAGCGCCCCCTCCAGCCCCTTGAAGTCTTCCGCGTTACGCGTGAAAAGCGGCAGCCCTCTGACCGAAGCAATGGAAGCGATCATCAGGTCCATGCGCCGGGGTCGGGGATCACGCCGGGCAGCGACCACCAGAGCCACCAGGCTCCCGTAACGGGCGGCGGCGTCCCCGTCGAAGGGAAGCGGCTCGAAGTCGGCCACGGCGGCGCCGAGTTTCTCCATCCGGGCCACCCGCACGCCGGGGTCCTTGGCCATCGCCACGCCCTGCTGAAGCTCGGCCATCGTCACGGCGGTGAGCGCTGGGAGGACAGGCAGGTCCTCGGCTCGCAGCAGATCGAGGTCGATATATGCGCAGGTGTCGAGCACCCCCACGTCATGCCGCTCAGCCACGTTCGCGCTCCCACGGGTCGTCGTCCCCGACCCGGTCCTCGGCCCCGAAGAACGCATCGGCCTCGCGGCGCATCAGCGCACCGTCCACACGGGGCAGCCGACGGTGCCTGGCCACCAGCTCCTCCGCGCTCAACTGCCGTTTCCGGGTGAGCGGCCGCAGCTCTGCGACCTCTATTCCGTTGCGGGTGATGTGAAAGACCTCGCCCGCCTCCACGGCGTTCATGACTTCTGCGGAGTTGTTCCGGAACTCCCGCTGCGTGATGGTCTTCATTCCACGAGCGTAGCTCGACGTGTCTCCATGCGCTACGGCAACTCTCCCGTCACCCCGCACGCTGGTGCCATGCGCTGCAATAGGGCCATGAGCGACGTACAGAGGACCCACGCAAAGCGGCCCCACACACAGAGGACCGACGCGCAGCAGAGCTTCCTGGACCTGCTCCATGCCCAGCGGGTCTGGGACGTGGACCTTCCCGCCTTCGACCCGGACGCCGCGCCCGCCGCCCCGCTCCCCCTCTTCCACACCTGGTTCGCCGAGGCCGTGGCCGCCGGGCAGGCCGAGCCGCACACGATGTCGCTGGCCACCGTCGACACCGAGGGACACCCCGACGTACGGACGCTGATGCTGCACGACGCGGACGAGCGCGGCTGGCACTTCGCCACGCACCGCACCAGCGCGAAGGGCCGCCAGCTCGCCGCCCGCCCGCACGCCGCGCTCGGCTTCTACTGGCCGGTACAGGGGCGGCAGGTACGAGTGCGGGGGCCGGTCACCGAGACGAGCCGGGCGGAGAGTCTGGCCGATCTGCACGCCCGCTCGACCGGTGCGCTCGCATCGGCGCTGACCGGGTCGCAGAGCGAGGTGCTGAAGTCGCAGGAGGAACTGGCCCGGACCGCCGACGCCGCCTGGGAGCGGGCGTCGGCCGAACCGGACGCAGAGGTCGCGAGCTGGACGCGGTACGTGGTCGAGCCGCAGGAGGTCGAGTTCTTCCAGGGCGACGCGAGGCGCCGGCATGTACGGCTGCGTTACCGCCGGACCGGCGATGCCTGGACGCGGGAGCTGCTCTGGCCGTAGGAGCCGGGAACTGCTCCGGCCGTAGGAGCCGGAAACTGCTCCGGCCACAGGAGCAGCACGCCCAGCCGGGAAGACGGACCGCTCCCACGAGCCGCCGTTTTGGTCTGCTTCAACAGCAAAGGAGCACTATGGGAAACAGACGGAGACAGGTGCGGACTGGAGGCAGTGATGAGCCGAACCCATTCCCGTTACGCCGCCGACCGCGGGCTGACCACGCGCATGGTGACCACCATGTTCCTGATCGGTCTGCTGTACGTGGTCCTGGTCGGCGTGCTGCTCGCGGTGCTGCGCGGCGCCTGGCCGATCATTCTGATCTTCACCGGCGTTCTCTTCATCGCGCAGTTCTGGTTCAGCGACCGCATCGCGGCCTTCAGCATGGGAGCCCGGGAGGTCACCCCCGAACAGGCGCCGGAACTGCACGGCACCGTCGACCGGATCTGTGCGCTGGCCGATATGCCCAAGCCTCGGGTGGCGATCGCCCGGAGCGATGTGCCGAATGCCTTCGCCACCGGCCGGAACGAGAAGACCGCTCTCGTCTGTGCCACCACCGGGCTGCTCCGCAGACTGGAACCCGAGGAGCTGGAGGGCGTACTCGCACACGAGATGTCGCACGTCGCGCACCGCGATGTCGCCGTCATGACGATCGCCTCGTTCCTCGGCGTGCTCGCCGGCGTCATCACCCGTGTCGCCCTGTGGGGCGGCCTCTCCCGCAACAGCCGGAGCAATGACCCCGTCGGCATCGCGATCCTGCTGATACCACTGGTCAGCGCGGTCGTCTATGCCCTGAGCTTCCTGCTCACCCGGCTGCTCTCGCGCTACCGCGAGCTCTCCGCCGACCGCACCGCCGCCCTGCTCACCGGCCGCCCCTCCGCGCTCGCCTCCGCCCTCACGAAGGTGAGCGGCCAGATGGCCCGCATCCCGACCGAGGACCTGCGGAAGGCGGAGCCGTACAACGCCTTCTACTTCGTTCCCGCGTTCTCCTCCAAGCAGAGCCTGAGCCGGCTGTTCTCCTCCCATCCGACCCTCGAACAGCGCCTCGACCAGCTGGCCCGCATCTCCGCCGACCTCGCCCGCCCGTAAGGAACGCCCATGGGCCTCCTCGACGCCATCCTGGGCCGCAGCAAACCGGTCCGCCCCGACCTCGACCAGCTCTTCGCCGTTCCCTCCGCCGCCCTCACTCTCCAGGCGAGTGCCGGGTTCGCCCCGACCGGCCTCGGCTCGGTCTGCTTCGCAGGCGTCGAGGGAGGCACCTTCGCCCGCATCCAGCAGGACGTACGCGAACTGCTCGACGCCGACACCGACCGGGGCGGCATCCCGGTGGAGTTCAGCCAGGACACGTACGGCTACACCTGGCTGCTCGCCCGCCACTCCCCCGACGACGTTGCCACCCTGGTCAACGACCTGCACGCGGTGAACACCCTGCTCCAGGACGGCGGCTTCGGGCCGCAGCTGCTCTGCTCACTGATCAGTTTCCGCGACGGCGGGGGGCGGTCGCTGGCACTGGTGTATCTGTACAAACGCGGTGCGTTCTATCCACTATGCACACTGCCTGACCAGCACAAACGCGATAACGCGCTGGAGCTACAGGTAGCCGCCCTACTGGAGAACGACCTACGCATCGAGAAGGACAAAACGCGCTGGTTCCCGCTCTGGGACGCGCCAGGACTGATCGACTGAACAGTCACCCGAAGGTGTCTACAGATACAAACAACCTTTGTACCCGCGACGTAGGCACGTACGCTCCTTCGCCGTGACCACCTTTGACACGGCCGCAGACACCTTCGGGCGACAGAAGCCCGTCAGGGTCCTCGTAGCCCTGCGAATCAGCTACCTGACCGACGAATCCACCAGCCTCGAGCGGCAGCTTGCGGACGCCCGCGAATACATCGCCAAGAAGGTCGCCCAGGGACTCAACTGGGTCGAGGTCGGCGTAGCGCGAGACGCGCACGTCTCAGCGACAAAGAAGCGCCCAATGGATCGAGTCGAGCTAGGGCATTGGATCAAAGAACGCGCCCCGGAATTCGACCTCATTCTGTTCTGGAAGCTGGACCGCTTCATCCGCAAAGTCAAAGACATGCAGGACATGCTCCGCTGGGCGGATGACCACGGGAAGAAGAAATTCGCCTCAGTCACTGAGCCGATCTTCGACATGACCGGCCCGTTCCAGCGCGTGATCATTTCCCTGTTCTCCGCCCTCGCGGAGATGGAGGTCGATAACACGTCCATGCGCGTCAAGAGCTTCCGAGAGAGCATCCGCGAGCAGCAGCGTTGGCCGGGAGGCATGCCGGCCTACGGCTTCGAGGTCTGCAGGGGAGAAGACGGAGCTGCGTACCTCCGCCAGAACCCCCACCAGGTAAACGTCATTCGGGAAATCGCCAACCGACTCCTCACCACCGAGGACACTCCAGCGATCACTGCTGACGACCTCAACTCCCGGAAAGAGCCGACTCCGCGGGGCACGCGTCCGTCCAAGCGCATCGCGGAATCGGGTCGCGAGTACAAGTGGACGGCGGCCGGCATCCGGAAGATGCTCAAGAACGAAGCCCTCATGGGCTGGAAGATGGAGAGCCGACAGGTCCCCGGCAAAAAATACTACGAGACCACCCCCGTCATCGACTCCACCGGAAACAAGATCCACATGGCTAAGCCGATCTTCACCGAGGAGGAGTGGAAGACGCTTCAGAACCACCTCAGCGAGCGATCCTTCTCGGTTTCCTCGCCTACGAACGTCACTCCTTTCCTGAACGTGATCCTCTGCGGGTACTGCAAGGGCAAGATGCGCCTGCACGTGTCCCGCAGGGAGACTAAGAACGGCCGCAAGGAGTACCCGAAGTTCCGATGCGTCAGCCCGCGCATGGTGGGTGAGAGGACTCGCTACGGGTGCGAGGATCAGTTGTCCTGGAACCCTGGCAGGCTGCTCACCACCTTCAAGCATCACTTGCTTGAGCAGTACGGCGACACCGAGGTGGAAGAGCGCATCTACGTCGTGGGCGAGGACAACGAAACTCGCATGCGGGAGATCGAGGAACTCGTGCCTGTCATCATGGCGGACATGGGGCCGGGGCGACGGTATGGGACAGCTCTGATGCGGTCCCAGGCCGAGAAGATGCTCGACAAGCTGAACGCCGAGTACGAGGCCCTGAGCAAGATGCCGAACGGTGACCGGTGGGAATACCGCAGCCTCGGGAAGACGTGGCGAGAGTTGTGGGAGACGACCGAGGAGCCCGAGCTGGAGACGCTGATACGCAAGAACGGCGTGCAGTTCCTCTGCTACATGGACTCCTTCGAACTATTCGTCCCCGAACGCCTCAAGGTCTGAATCACGGGCCCCTCCCCTGATGAAGAGGGGAGGCGCCGCAGCGGCAGCCTGGACCGATCGTCAGCGCTTCCAGAAGGCCATGAGCTCCGCGAGTGCCCGGCGGCAGACTCCGACGGTGAGTGCGTGACCATGTGGAAGTATCGACGGGTTTGTGGCTGCGCCGCTGGTCGGCAGGGGACGTGCAGGCGGTCTTGACAGCATCGCGGATCCTCTGATGCGGAGACAGGCCAGTGAGCCCGTGACATCAGCTGGAACCGCAGAGCATTGGCTCATCGGGCAGAGCGAGCGATGGCAAACAGGTTCAGCCTTCGCGTTTGCTGTCGTCGACGAACAGGACACCATGTTGGGCAATATGACTGTGGGCGCAATCGATCGGCGGCACGGAACCGGATGGGTGTCCTACTGGGTCACCCGAGCAGCCAGAGGCAATGGTGTCGCCTCCCGGGCTTGCCAGTCGATGACCCGATGGGCCTTCGACGACGCCGGACTTTTCCACCTGGAACTCGGCCATCGGGTCAACAACCCAGCCTCCTGCGGCGTGGCCAGGGCAGCCGGCTTTGCGGTGGAGGGCTTGGAACGACAGAAACTGGAGTACGACGGCGTGCGCTTCGACGTAGAGCTTCACGACCGCCTGGCCACCGACGCAGATCCCGACCGCCTCTCCACCGCCTGAGCCAGTGACCACCCGAACGCGACGCACGGTCTTTCGCCCGTCTGGGGCGCGCCCGGTCTGTGAGCCAGGTGGCGGTCCACCCGAGTCCCTCATCCGTACCATCAGGTTCATGACTCCTGAGCGCCCGAATTCCGTCAGTCAACTTCGCGCCTCCGACGCTGCCCGCGAAGCGGTGGTGGAGCAACTCCAGGAGGCGGCGGCCGAGGGCCGCATCGATCTCGACGAGCTGGATACGCGCCTGGGTTAGGCGCTCGCCGCCAAGACTTTCGCCGAACTGGAACCCCTCACCGCCGATCTGTCGCTCGTGCCGCAGAACGCGATGGAGCCGCTGGTCATCGAGGGCGGCATCCACGGCCTGGCACGGACCGGACGGTGGAAGGTGCCTGCGCGCATCGACGTGCGCGGCGGCATGGGCGGCACCAAGCTCGACTTCACGCAGACCCAGACCCGACTGCGCGCGATCGAGCTGGAGGTCAACGGACAGATGGGCGGGGTCGTCGTCGTACCCAGGGGGTGGGCGGCGGAGACCGACGACGTCCATCCCGGCCTGGGCGGCTTCAAGGACCGTACCCGGGGTGAGAGGCTCCCGGGCACACCGCTGCTCCGCCTCACCGGCTCGGGCGGCATGGACGGAGTGGTCGTCCGCCACCCCAGCATCAGGGAGCGGTGGAAGCTGCGCCGCAGCGAGCGGCGCTGAGTCCGACGCGTCAGGCAGCGTCTCCCGGCCGGAAGACCGGAACCGCCTCGCACCTCTCCTCCTGCCGGAAGGCGACGCGCAGCTCCATGCCGATCGCGAGGGCCGACTCCTCACAGTCCACGATCTCCGTCATCATCCGCGGCCCCTCGGCCAGGTCGACGACGGCGGCGGTGTACGGGACGCGGGCGCCGAACGGCGGCAGGTCGTTGCGGTGGACGACGGACCAGGTGTAGAGCGTGGCGCGCCCGCTCGCCCGTTCCCAGGTGACGTCCTCGCTCCAGCAGTGCGGGCAGAACTCACGGGGGTAGTGGTGGGCGCGCCCGCAAGCTCGGCAGCGACGCAGCAGCAACTGCCCCTGGGCGGCGGCGTCCCAGTAGGGGCGGGTGAAGGAGTCGGGCTCGGGCAGGTCGAAACGTACGGCGGCCGTGGTCACAGGAAGAGTCCGATCGCCTCGTCGAAGGACCAGGTCTGCCAGGACATCGCGAACAGCCCGACGAGCGAGATGAGCGCCATCATCGCGTTCTGCCCCTGCTCGGCCCAGTCATGGATCATCAGCACGAGGTAGAGAAGGTTGAGGAGAAGTCCGGCGACGAGCGCGACAGGGGTGAGGAATCCGGCGATCAAGCCGAGGCCCAGGGCGAGTTCGGCGTACACGACGAGGTAGGCCATGGCCTTGGGGCGCGGGGCGACGATCCGCCGGAAGCCGGTGCGTACGGCAGCCCATCGGTGCTTGCCCGCCACGTCCGCGGCCCAGGCGATGCCCGTACCGCGCTCGAACCAGCCCTTCTTGTCCTTGTGGCGCCAGCTCTCCAGCCACCACAGGCCGAGGCCTATCCGGAGGACGGCGAGCCACTCGGCGCCGCCGAGCCAGATCGTCTGCATGGGGCCTCCCGCTCATGAATCTGACGGTACGTCAGTTCACCTGATGACGGCGGCTCGCGCAAGAGGCGTGCAGGAGACGCGAGATGCACACCCGTGATCAATTCGCAATCGATTCCGGTCTCGGCCGAGACCCACCGAATGAGCGCGCGATTACGCTCCGAACCATGCCCGACAGCGCACCTACCGCCGGTAGCTCCGCCCCGGCCCCCACCGACCTCACCGAGGACCGGCCCGTGTACGTCATCGGTGGCGGCCCGGGCGGTCTCGCCGCCGCGGCGGCCCTGCGCGAGCAGGGGGTACGGGCGGTCGTGCTGGAGAAGTCCGGGAACGTGGGGGCCTCCTGGCGCCGCCACTACGACCGGCTGCACCTCCACACGACCCGGCGCTGGTCCGCGCTGCCGGGGCTCGCGATGCCGCGCCGGTTCGGACGCTGGGTGGGCAGGGACGATGTGGTGCGCTATCTGGAGAAGTACGTCGAGCACCACGAACTGGAAGTGGTGACGGGCGTCGAAGTGTCCCGGGTCGACCGGGCCCCCGACGGAGCCGGCTGGCAGCTGAACGCGACCGGCGGCCGGATGCTGACCGGCCGGGCCGTCGTCGTCGCCACCGGCCACAACCACACCCCGCGCATCCCCGACTGGTCCGGCCGCGACACCTTCACCGGCGACCTCGTGCACGCCTCCGACTACCGCAATCCCGCCCCGTACGCGGGCAAAGACGTCCTCGTCGTCGGGATCGGCAACACGGGCGCGGAGATCGCCGTCGACCTGGTGGAGGGCGGGGCATCGCGGGTACGGATCGCGGTGCGCACCGCGCCGCACATCGTGCGCCGCTCGACCGCGGGTTGGCCCGCGCAGGCAACCGGCATCCTGGTACGCAGGCTGCCGGTCCGGCTGGTAGACAGAGCCGGGCGCCTGATGGCCAGGATCGCCGTCCCCGACCTCACCTCGCAAGGTCTCCCGCGTCCGGACACCGGCCTGTACTCACGGGTCAGGGACGGCGCCATTCCGGTGCAGGACGTAGGGCTGATCGACGCGGTGAAGGGCGGCCGGGTGGTGCCGGTGGCGGCCGTCGAGTCGTTCGACGGGGACGCGGTGGTGCTGGCCGACGGGGAGCGGATCACCCCGGACGCGGTGATCGCCGCGACCGGCTACCGACGGAACCTGGAGGGCCTGGTCGGCCACCTCGGCGTACTGGACGCACGGGGCCGGCCGGTGGTGCACGGCGGCCGCACGCCCAAGCAGGCCCCCGGCCTGTACTTCACCGGGTTCACCAACCCGATCAGTGGCATGCTGCGCGAACTGGCCCTGGACGCACAGAAGATCGCGAAGAAGCTAACACGCCGGGGCTGACGCCGCATGGGTCGCCGCTTCTGTAATGATCGGCATGCCGATACCCGTACGCGCCGTCGCGCACCGGCCGTTGACCGCCGACGCCGTCGCCGAACTCGCCGCGCTGCCGATCGCGCCGCACCTCCCCGGGCCCGCGCCGACCCACCGCATCTGGCGCACGCCCAGCCCACGCCCTGGTTCTCGGCCCGGCATCCGACAACGGCCCCTACAGCTGTCTCACACACCTGCAACTGTCGTGCACGCCGCTCGCCTGCGGCCCCGAACTGCCGCCTGCGGACGACGAAGACGGCCTGGGCCAGCGGGTCGACACACACGTCGACTGGTGATCCCGGGCGCGGACGGCCGCTGCCGACCGCCGTCCCTGATTGTCACGCCAAGCCAGCGGGCGGGCTGCACCCAGTTCATCGCCGTGCTGGAGAAGATCCGCGTCCCCCGAGCCGTCGCCACGCGCTACGACAAACGCGGCTGCATCTTCCTCGGCACCGCCACCGCGGCGTCCGTCGCGATCTGACTCCGAACATGAACCTCTACGCCACCCAGCAGTAGACACCTTGGCCCTGGCGTCGGGCGCTGCTGACGAGAGCAGCCAAATCACCCAGGATCACGGAGGCGATCTCCGTGTCGATGACCTCGCCGTCCTCCGCACGCTGCAAGGACCAGGCGACAGCGGCATCCTTCAACTCGAACCCCTCAGCCTCGGCGAGTGCTGCGGACAGGCGAGGCGAGATCGCGAAGACGACGCACCCGTCATCGCCCTGGCCGGCGACGAGACGAGGCTCACCAGCTTCGACGAGTTCTTCGAAGCTGCCGCCGGCAAGAAGACACTGCCACTCGACCACAGCTTCTTCGGGATCGAAGTTACCGAAGGAGAGCGACTCGAACGCGCGCCGCGGCCCGGTCTGAAGAACCAAAGCCGCTGACGCGTCATCCGGAGCCGCGAAGAACTCGACGATGACGCTCACCCGGGCATCATGCCGGACCGCCCACGACCGTGCTCGACCGGACAGCTCCTAGGTCAGCGCCTGTCCGCGCGGGGCGCGGCCGGGAAGACCGGCCGCGCCCCGCACCCACGTTTCGGGGACGTCGGTCAGGCCGCAGGCGTGGCGTTGACCACGAGTTGGGCCGTGTTGTTGGCCGGCTGCGGGTCGAACGGGAAGGTCGCGGGGCTGGAGCCGCCGGTGGTGAGCATGACCTGGCCCGCCGCGTCAGGGACCACCCGGTCGATGCGCAGCTGGAACGGGAGGGAGCGCGTCGTGTCCGGCAGCGCCCAGTACGGCATCTCGCAGCTGTAGCGCGGTGCGCCGGTCCGCTGCGGGTAGTAGCCGCCGCTCAGGGTGCGCGGCTCGCAGTCGGCGGGGGCGGAGGTGACGGTGGCGCCCTCCGGGACGGTGAAGTCGACGGCCGCGACCGGGTCGCCGGAGCCGAGGTTGCCGATCCAGGCCGGGCCGTTGTTACGGAAGCCGATTTCGGCGGTGACGGTCTCACCGGCGCCACCGGTGACACGGGCGCCCGTGGCCTCGAAGTCCGCCGTGTTGACCGCCTTGAAGGTGGCGATGGTGTAGTTGTCCTCGTCCGTCAGGTCGGTGGCGCCGTTGCCGGGCTCGACGCTGATGTCGAGGCGCTCGCCGAGCGCGTGCGGGGCGAGGGCCACCCGCATCGGCTCGGGCAGCGTGTAGGTGTCACCCGGTTCGAGGACCTGGTCGAAGGTGCAGGTGGCGTGGGTCATCGGGGCGTAGTCGTCGCCACCGGTCGTCTCGTACGCGCACTCGGGGTACTCGTTGACGAAGTCCAGCCCGTACGACGCCATGAACGTGGCGGTGAAGCCCTCGGACCGTTCACCGCCCTTGTTCGTCACCGTGAACGGCACGGTGTGCACGCTGCCCGGCAGGACACCCTTCACCGGGGCGATCTCGCCGAGGGACAGGTCGGGTGCCGAGGCGACCGTGACCGTGGTGTCGAACGAGTCGAGCGGGGCCTCCAGCGTGCCCGAAGGACCGCCGGTGGCCACGGCCGCGTAGGTGATGCGCCCCTGGGCCCCGGCCGTCGCACCGTCCGCGGCGCGGATCGTGAGGTTGACCTGCGGGGTGTAGTCATCTCCCATGACGGGCACCTCGGGGACGCTGCACACGGCCGTCGTACCGCTCGGTGCGCAGTTGTCGGGCCAGGTCACTTCGGCCACTCCGGCGATGCCGGAGATGTCGACCGAGAGGCGGCCGTCCGTGACGGTGAAGTTGTCGTTGTCGTGGTAGAGCCCGACGTCCAGCGAACGGCTCTGCGGCTCACCTCCGCCATTGGCGAGCAGCAGGTTCTGCTCGTACGGCGCCTGAATCCACAGCTGGTCCGACTGCTCCTCGGCGGACGCGGCCGCCGGTGCGGCGAGCCCGGCGGTCAGCAGTCCGGCGGCAGCGGCGACGCAGGCCCCGAGGCGCGCGGTGCGCCGGGCGGATACGGGTCTCATGAACTCCCCCAGGGTTGGAACGACGACGGTGAACGGCGGCCGGAAGTCCGGCCTGCTGGTTGGACGTTCAAGATCACCGGGAGGTTGTACGGCGACGGGGTCCGGCCGGTCCGCCACCCCGCACGCACGTCGGGCACAAGAGCGGACCCGGTGACGCCGCACGCAACCGGCACGCACCGCCCGTGCGCCACACCCGCACGGCACCGGACTTCCGCCATTTCAGCCTTTGCCTGCACACCCATTCCTGACGGACCGTCAGTTAAGTAACCTGACAGAGTGTCAGCTTCGGGCTGGCCGGGCACGATCACCCGACGGACCTCGAGCAGGAGTGGGCGGAACGATGCTTGGATCGACTCACGGCACCCTCACCACCGACTTCCGCGCCAGGGTGGTGGCCTGCGGCGAAGAGCCGCACGCCATCGTCCACAGCATGGCGACCGCCGCCGCGGAGGGCGATCTCGATGTCAGCGGCCGCCCGCTGCACACGCCCGTGCCGGATCTGGACCGGTTCTTCCGGCCCGAGTCCGTCGCCGTCATCGGCGCGTCCGACACCGAGGGACGGCCCAATACCGGGATCACCCGACAGCTGATCAGTTGGGCCGAGCGGGTCGGGGCGCGGCTGTATCCCGTGCATCCCAGCCGGGAGTCCGTGTTCGGGCGGGCCTGTTCTCCTTCCGCCGCGGACCTGCCGGAGCAGGTCGATCTGGCCGTGCTGCTGGTCGGTGATCCGCTCCCGGTGATCGAGGAACTCGCGCAAACCAAGGTGAAGTTCGCGGTGGCCTTCGCCTCCGGGTTCGCCGAGACCGGTGAGGAAGGTGCCGCCGCCCAGGCGCGGCTGGCCGCGGCGGTGGAGCGGTCCGGACTGCGGCTGCTCGGGCCGAACACCAACCTCAACGCCTTCGAGGAGTTCCGGGACGATCTGGACGGGCCCGCCATCGCGCTGATCACCCAGTCCGGTCACCAGGGCCGCCCCGTCTACACCCTTCAGGAGCTGGGCGTGCGGCTCTCGCACTGGGCGCCCACGGGCAACGAGGCGGATCTGGAGACCGCCGACTTCATCTCGTACTTCTCGCAGCGCCCGGAGGTCGGGGCCATCGCCTGTTACGTGGAGGGGCTCAAGGACGGGCGCTCCTTTCTGCTGGCCGCGGACCGGGCGGCGCGGGCCGGCGTTCCGGTGGTGGCGGTCAAGGTGGGGCGTACGGAGACGGGGGCCCGGATGGCCGCCTCACACACCGGCAAGCTGACCGGCGCCGACCAGGTCGTGGACGCGGCAATGCGGCAGTTCGGCGTGATCCGGGTGGACGGGCTCGACGAACTCCAGGACACCGCGGCCCTGCTGGCCCGGGCGCGGAAGCCGCAGGCCGACGGGGTCGTCGTGTATTCGATCTCGGGCGGCACGGGCGCGCACTTCTCGGACCTGGCGACCTGCGCGGGGCTGAAGATCCCCACCCTGTCCGAGGAGAAGCAGCGAGAGCTGCACGAGTGGATCCCCGGCTATCTGAACGTGGCGAACCCGGTCGACAACGGCGGCCATCCGGTCGGCGACTGGCGCGGCCGGAAGATCATCGACGCGATCCTCGCCGACCCCGCCGTCGGCGTGCTGATCTGTCCGATCACCGGCCCCTTCCCCCCGATGAGCGACAAACTCGCGCAGGACCTGGTGGACGCGGCAGAGGCCACGGACAAGCTGGTGTGCGTGGTGTGGGGCTCGCCCGTCGGTACGGAGGACGCGTACCGCACAACGCTGCTCGGCTCGTCCCGCGTCGCCACCTTCCGCACCTTCGGCAACTGCATCACCGCCGTGAAGGCCTATCTGGACCACCACCTGTTCGCCGCCTCCTACCGCTCCCCCTTCGATGAGGCGCCCCGCACGCCGTCGCCCTCGTTCCGCAAGGCGCAGGCATTGATGCGCCCGGGCCACCAGCTGAGCGAGCACGCGGCGAAGCAGCTGCTGCGGGCGTACGGAATCCGCGTTCCGCGCGAGCAGTTGGTGTCCAGCGCCGCGGCGGCCGTCCGGGCCGCGGGGCTGGTCGGCTACCCGGTCGTCATGAAGGCGTCGGGCGCCCGGCTCGCCCACAAGACCGAGCTGGGTCTGGTCAAGGTCGGGCTCACCTCCGCCAGCCAGGTGCGGGACGCCTACCGCGAACTGACCGACATCGCACGGTACGAGGGCGTCGAGCTGGACGGGATCCTGGTCTGCCAGATGGTCGAGCGGGGCGTCGAGATGATGGTCGGTGTCACGCAGGACGCGTTGTTCGGGCCGACGGTGACGGTCGGGCTCGGCGGCGTACTGGTCGAGGTGCTGCACGACGCGGCGGTACGCGTGCCGCCGTTCGGCGAGGACCAGGCGCGGTCGATGCTGGGCGAACTGCGCGGCCGGGCCCTGCTGGAGGGCGTACGCGGCGGTCCGCCGGTGGATGTGGACGCGCTCGTCGAGGTCGTGCTGCGGGTGCAGCGGATGGCGCTGGAACTGGGCGACGACCTCGCCGAGCTGGACATCAACCCGCTGATGGTGCTGGGGCGGGGGCAGGGCGCGGTGGCGCTGGACGCGCTGGCCGTCTGCCGCTGACGGGTCACCGCGCCGACCATCTCGCCAACCACCTCGCAGACCGCGCCACCGGCCGACCCACCTACCCAGGAGCTGCCTCATGCCGTCCTCCCCCGAAGACACCGTCGAGCACACCGAACACGCCGGGCCCGCCTCATCGGCCGACCCGCTTGATTCATTGGTACTCCACGCCACTGACAACGGCGTCTCCTGGATCACGCTCAACCGCCCCGAAGCAATGAACGCTGTCACCTGGGACCAGCGGGAACGCGTCATCACGCTCCTCGCCGAGGCGTCCGCGGACCCGACGGTCCGGGCCGTCGCCCTGACCG
This sequence comes from Streptomyces sp. NPDC002958, assembly GCF_055563255.1. Classification (NCBI taxonomy): domain Bacteria; kingdom Bacillati; phylum Actinomycetota; class Actinomycetes; order Kitasatosporales; family Streptomycetaceae; genus Streptomyces; species Streptomyces sp. NPDC002958. The sequence continues at coordinate 260,860 of NZ_JBVHDS010000006.1, forward strand.
CCACCGGTCGTGGCTTCTGCGCGGGTGCCGACCTGCGCGGCGCGCCGTCGACCGCCGACCGGGTGCCGGGGGACGTGGCCCGTACGATCCGGCTCGGCGCGCAACGGCTGATCGCGGCGGTGCTGGAGTGCGAGAAGCCGGTCATCGCTGCGGTGAACGGCACGGCAGCCGGTATCGGCGCGCACCTCGCGTTCGCCTGTGATCTGGTGCTGGCCGCCGAGTCGGCGAAGTTCATCGAGGTGTTCGTGCGCCGCGGCCTCATACCGGACGGCGGCGGCGCGTATCTGCTGCCACGCCTGATCGGACCGCAGCGCGCCAAGGAGCTGATGTTCTTCGGCGACGCGCTCCCGGCGGCGGAGGCGGAACGTCTGGGGCTGGTCAACCGGGTGGTCCCGGACGAGGAGTTGGCGGCCACCGCCCGCGCGTGGGCGCAGCGGCTGGCCGAGGGGCCGACCCGGGCGATCGCCCTCACGAAGCAGTTGGTGAATGCCTCGTTGGACTCCGACCGGGCGACGGCCTTCGCAGCCGAGGCGATGGCCCAGGAGATCAATATGACGACACAAGACGCCCACGAGGGCGTGGCGAGCTTCGTGGAGCGGCGCGCTCCGAAGTACCGGGGGCTGTGAGGGCTCCGGAGGCGCCCACGTCCTCCGCTCCTGCCACAGACCACTGCGGGGAACCGGCCGGGCCCCGCACCCACCTGTTGTGCGGCCGGGCCCCACCGATCGGCACGGGCCACCGGCGTGCCCCGGCCGCAATCTGCCTACCGGTCGGCGAAGACGTCCTCGACAGATGTCGCGGCGAGAGTGCGCGAGAGCCAGCCCCTCAGAAGGGTGAGGTCGGTGCAACCCGTGATCCGCTGGTGCGCCTCATCGGGTACGTCAATGCCGACCCGGTCCAGGAGGAGCAAAATGCTCCACGCAATGCCCTCCGCCCAGCCCTCCGCCCGGCCCTCTGCCCGGATCTCCTCCGAGAGCGCTGACTTGTAGAAAGAAAGGTCCACGGCCACCAGGTTCCTCCACTGTTGTGCGGCCGGGACCCATCGGTTCGTACGGGCCATCGGGGGGTCCCGGCCGCAGTCCACCTACTTCTCGGTGAAGACGTCCTCGACCGATGTGGCAGTAGGAGCACGCAGGAGCCAGCGGCTCAGAGCGTCAAGGTCGGTGCAGCCCGTGATGCGTTCGCGCGCCTCGTCGGGTACGTCGATACCGGCCTGAGTAAGGAACAGCAAGATGCCCCGCGCGAGACCTTCCGTACGACCTTCTGCGCGGCCTTCGTCCCGGATCTCCTCCGAGAGCGCTGACTTGTAGAAAGAAAGGTCCACGGCCACCAGATTCCTCCACTGTTGTGCGGCCGGGCGGTTGCCCAGGCCCTGTGCGGTGAGTTCGACGATGGGGTCGGCAATGGTTTCCGGTACGTCCCGCAGAGCGGTCGACAGCGTCTTCAGTATGGCACCGATGTCCGGATCGCCTGCATGTGTGATCGCCGCCAGCGTGGCCAGCGCCAGGTCCTTGCGGGCCTCGGCCACATCCTTGATCACCGGCATGTTGTGCGGGCCTGCGACGAGGGGGTGCAGGGTCAGCACGGGCGATTGGGGGTGTCCGGCGGTGAACGGGCGTGCGGCCCATTCGGCGGTGGCCCGGTCCTGGCAGACGACCAGCAGCATGGGCGGCAGTTCGTACTTCGCCTGGAGGTACGACAAGTAGTACATCCAGCTCACCGGCTTCTCCGGGTCCTTCTTGCCCTGGGCCTCGATCGCCAGGAGGTAGGACTGGCCGTCCTCCATGTCGATGCGCAGAAGGGTGTCGACACGGCGTTCGAGTGGCCGGTTCTCGGTGAGGTCCGTGGGCATGACGGTGGCCGAGGCGGGTGGGCCGATCGTCACCCCCAGCACCTCGGAGACACGGGAGAAGAGTCCCGGGTACTCCTGGAAGATGCGGTGCATCGCCTCGTGGGACGAGCTGACCATGTGGTTTCCCTAGAGTTCTTGAACGGTCGGATGAGAGGTGCAGGTCAGACAGCCGGGGCACGACCCCGGCTCCGCCGCGCGGAAGGCCCGGTCGCAGCCTTCGCAGTTCTGCAACGGGAGCGGCGTCCGGGACGAGGAATCGACCGGAGCCCTGAACGGGGGCGGTGCAGGAAGCCGGGCGGTGAGCCGGTGCGCAAGGAGACCCGCCGGTCGCCGCAGCCCTTCGGCCGGGAGTCCGCTGGTCAACGCGTGCTCCACGGCATCGGGGCCGACCTCGCGTTCCAGCCATGCGGCAACCCCCGGAGCCAGAACGTCCACGTCCTGCTCGGAGAGCAGCAGGCGCGGGTCCCGGCGGTGCAGTCCGGCGAGCAGGTCGGCGGCGTCCCGGAGGAGGGACGGGGCGGGGAAGGCCGGCTGCGGTACGACGAGCAGAGGCATGGACCGGCTGTACGGGGTGCGCTCACGCCCCTGCGCGGGCGCGGGCGCATGCTCACGAGCGGGCACGAGGGGGTGCTCACCACCGGACGCGGACGAGTGCTCATGGCGTGATGCGTGCACGGTGCGGGCCGGAGACCCGGGTGGACGGATGGTGTCGGCTTCGGCCTCCCGGCGGGGACGGACGGGCGCGGATGACCGGGTCGTACGCTGCGGACGCGGCGGGCAGCCACGGCCAGGCCGGGGATCTGTGGGCTGCCGGCCAGCAGGCCGGTTGCAGGAGACGGTACGGGTGACGATCCGGCCGTCGGCCAGTCGTGCCCTGGTGCGTCGCAGATAGCCATGCGCTTCGAGTTCGCGTAACGCGGCGGCGATCCTCGCCTCGCTCTCCGGGAAGCGCCCGGCAAGGTCCTTGATGCCGATCCTGGCCCCGGTGGGCAACGACTGGATGTGCGCGGCGAGACCGATCGCGGTGAGGGAGAGCTCGCGGTGCTGGGTGAGGTGGTTGCCCACGACCGTGAAACGGCTGGTGTGCCGGGAGTTGTCGTGCACGACACCGGAGGACGGCCTGGCGTCCTCGTGTCCGCGGGACGTGGCGCGCGAAGGCGCGCTAATCTGCTGGGTATCCATCGGGAAGGTCTCTTCTTCCTCGTTGGTCAGGCCCTCGATCGGGATGCCAGTCCCGGCCGGGGGCCGTCGCATGTCTGGGGGTTGCTCGTCACCGTGAGCATATGCCAGCCAATCGGCCGGAACAGTAACCAAGTTGGCAAACCTCACCCTTGTGAGTGACGGGAGGGCGAATGGGTTCGGAAAGGGTAATTAACCAGTTCCTTCGAGGTTTTTGACGTCGCAAGCCACCGCGTCCCGGACCACCGGATCGCAGAGATCCACGATCCGGTTGCGGCGGTCATGGTACGAGGTCGAGCTCAGCCCATACGGTCTTACGGGGAAAGGGGCCGGGGCTCACTCCCCAACGGTCCGCGAGCGCCTCGACGATCAGCAGGCCGCGCCCGGACTCGGAGTCGTCATCCGGGACGTGCGTGCCGCACAGACCGGGCGGCACGCACGCGCCACGAGCGTCACTCACCTCGATCCGCAGGAGCGCGCCGTCGTCGTGAACCGCGAGGTCCAGCCGGAAGTCCCGCCCCGGAACTCGGCCATGGGCCACGGCGTTGGCCGCCAGTTCGGCGACGATCTGCGCGGCCGACTCCGAGGGAATCCCCCACTCGCCCAGATGCGCGGTGGTGAGCAGCCGGGCCAGCCTGGCGCCCCGACGGGTGGGCGAGAGCAACACGCTGAACGCGCGGCTGGGGGTGGGGGCTTGAGGGAGGGTGATTTCTTGATTCACGTCACTCAGCGTGGCCGGGCACGCTTACGCTGACCAGTGATCAAGCGGATGCGTACGGTCACTGTCCGGCGCTTGTCCGGAGCTGTCCGGGCTGTCCGGAGGAGGCGTGCGGGTAGGTGGTGCCGCGATGGTGACGGCATGTCGGAGGTGGCGCGGATGCGGGTGGATGCGGACGGTACGGAGCGGGCCGGGGGCGAAACGGACGAGTCCGGTTGGGAGGTCGACCCGGATGACGAGTCGGGTGCGGCGGTCGTCGCCACGGTGGGGCGGCAGTTGAGGCTGCGCCGGGAGACAGCCGGGATGCGGGCCGCCGAGTTCGGTGTGGCGATCGGGTACGGGGAGGACCAGGTCTACAAAGTCGAGGCCGGGAAGCGGATTCCACGCCCGGAGTATCTGGACAGGGCGGACGAGGTGTTGGGGGCCGGTGGGCTGATCGCCGCGATGAAGAAGGACGTGGCGGAGGTCCGGTACCCGAAGAAGATTCGGGATCTGGCGCGGATGGAGGCGCGGGCGGTCGAGCTGCTGTCGTACGGGTGCCACAACCTCCACGGTCTTCTGTAGACGGAGGAGCATGCTCGGGCGCTGCTGAAAACGAGGCGTCCTGCGCTGTCGGACGACGAAGTGGAACGTGGTGTGGCAGGCCGCATGGCCAGACGTTCCATCTTCGACCGCTCCCCGGCCCCCGAACTGAGCTTTGTCCAGGAAGAGACGACGCTCAACCGACCCATTGGAGGCAAGATCGTGCTGCGCAGGCAGCTGGAACACCTCCTGGAGGTAGGACAGTTGCGCAATGTCGAAATTCAGGTGATGCCGACTGCCCATTGGGGTCACCCTGGGACGGGCGGCCGGATCCAGATGCTGAAGTTCGAGGATGGCGCGGCAGTCGGGCGCTCCGATGACGAGTTCGGCGGTCGTCCTGTCTCCAGTCCACGGCAGCTACGGATCCTGGAACTCCGCTATGGCATCATCCGGGCGGAGGCTCTCAGCGCACGGGAGTCGCTGGCCTTCATCGAGCGAGCGCTGGGAGAAACATGATTCGCAAGCCCTCCACCGAGGACGACTCCGAACTGGCGTGGTTCAAAAGCAGCTACAGCGACAGCAGCAACCCCAACGACTGCGTGGAGGTCGCGACCACTCCCCGCGCCGTCCACGTCCGCGACTCGAAGCACACGCAGGGCCCCCGGTTCGCCGTCACCCCCGAGACCTGGACTGCCTTCGTGGCATACGCCGCCGGGAGTTGAGCCTCACGTACTCTCCGCCCTGCCGGGCGGTCCGGGCCCTCACCGGCTGAGCGTGTACCAGTCCGGTGAGTCGATATCGCCGTACTCCCGGTTGAGTTCGGGCCGATCCGGCGTGCCGCTGATCCGCCAGCCGTCGTCGTCGCCGCTGAAGGAGCAGTCCTCGATGTCGAGCCGCACGCTCTGGCTCCACGTGGTGCTGTCCCCGGGCTCGTACGCGCCCCAGCCGAGGATGCGTCGGAGTCGGCCCCCGTGCAGCGCGGCATCGCGTGCCATGAGGGCTGCCCCTGTCAGCAGCGTCGCGCCCGTCAGCCAGCCCAGGATCAGGGGCCAGGCCTCGGATGCCGGGTGAAGCCGAAGGCCGCCGCGCCCGCCCGCTGACTTCGTCGGACGCTCCCGCAGACCCACCTGGGACATCAGCTTCGCCGCAGTGCAATTCCGGTCGGTCGGGGCGAACGTACAAGCCCACCCCTTCCTATCTGACGCCACGTCAGTTCTAATCGAAGGGTGATGGGACACGCAGGCATGGCCGCCACCGCCGTCCGGTACCTCAGGTCCGTCGGCGCCGCCACCACCGCAGAGCCAGCGCCGGTCGATCCGCTGCCGCGACCGGACCTGCGGGCCGTCGCCGACGGCGAGCGCCCGCCCGTCGACCCGGCAGAATTCCGCCGCGTACTGGGCCACTTCGCGAGCGGGGTCACCATCGTCACCGCACACGACCCGGACGACGCGGAGGGACCGGCCGGCTTCGCCTGTCAGTCGTTCGCCTCGCTCTCCCTGGACCCGCCGCTGGTGACCTTCATGGTCGCCCGCACGTCGACGACCTGGCCGCGCATCGCCCGCGCCGGGGCGTTCTGCGTCAACATCCTGGGCGCGGACCAGGGCGCACTGTGCCGGAGTTTCGCGGTGAGCGGGGCCGACAAGTTCGCCGGGGTGGCGTACGAGGCGGCCCCCGCGACCGGGTCGCCGCTGCTGGACTCCGTACCGGCCTGGATCGACTGCCGTATCCAGGCCGTCCACACCGGGGGCGACCATCTGATCGTCGTCGGCCGGGTGGCGGCGCTGGGCGCGGCGGAGGGGTGCGATCCGCTGCTCTTCCACCGGGGAAGGTTCGGGCGGTTCAGCGAGTGAGGTGCGGCGGATCGGCCGCCCGGCACGCCGGCCCGCCGCGGCGCCCGGCGGCTCCGGAACCCGCCGGATCACCAGTGCCATCAGCGCCGCCGTCGCACACAGCGCCCCCGTGGCGCCGCCAGTGATCGTCACGAAGGTGACGACGGCGACGATCCAGGCACGGTGAACGCGTCGGCGGAAACGCCCGCCGGGGGCTGCGGGGGTGGCCTGCCGGTCGTCGTCCCGGGCGGCGCTTTCGGTTGTCTGGGGCACGTCACTCAGCATCGAGTCATGGCATACGCCCTCACGAGTGGCCGGAGAGACACGCTTCACAGGAATCGGGCCACAGCGGCCAACGCCTTCCGGCCCGGACGGGCTCTTATGCACGTACGATCACCTGTCGGTCGACGGGCGGTGCATCCGCCCCTTCTACTTCGTCGCGCACCGAACCGGGGGATCTCATGCAGTGGGTAGCACGCCAACAGTTCCATCACCGCTCCGTACTGATGCAGACCTGGGGCGCCGTGCTGTTGCTCGTCGCCTGCGCCCTGTGGATCTGGCTGGGCTTTCTGCTGGTGAACCAGCAGGATGTGTACTGCTACCGGGACTCCGTGCAGTGCAAGGTGGTCACCGAGTGGCCGAAGCAGCTGGTCATTCTGGGGATCTCGGCCCCCTTGTCCGTCCTCGGTGCGGCGCTGTTCGTCGCCGGCAGTGTGCGCAGGCAGACCAGCGCCCATGTCTTCGAGGTCATCGAGATGCAGAAGTCCGAGGAGCGTTCCCGGCAGAAGTAGCCAGGGCCGCCGCAGCCCAGGCGCACCCGCACCCACCGCGTACCCGAGCAGATCGGGTGCGTTGAAGGTCGAGCCGAGCACCAGCCGCGCCACCGTGCCGTGCCGTGCCGTGCCGTGCCGTGCCGTGCCGGGAATGGTCCGCGGGCAGCCCGGTCGGTTGCAGCAGCTCGACCGCCCAGCTGAACGCCGGCGCCGTCATGAAGTACGTCACAGCGCCGCGCACGGACCGCGTCCACCGTCGGGGCCCCCATGTCAGCAACAGTCCACCCCTGCCGACCGATCCGAGAGTTCCTCGCTCACGGGCCGGGTACCGCTTCGCCTCGGGGCGACTTAGGTCACCCTTCCCCGACGCCGCTTCCGCCTGATAGGCATGGGGAGTTCCACCGGCACATCGGAAGTTTCGCCATGAAAAAGGGAAATTCAGACAGCCTCATACCCTTCACGATCGATCTGACGTTCGAGGAAACTCGGCGCAGGGCCGAGGTCGTGGCCGCGCTCGGGCCCGACTGGGACCCGATCGCCGCGCTCCAGGGCGAGGACGAGGCGTACGCGCTCCTCTACTCGGGCCTGGACGCCGAACAGCAGCGCACCTACGACCTGCTGGTGGCGACCGGCGTCCTGCCGGGAAGGGGGCCGGGCCGTGCGACTGCCCATTGATCCGCAGGCGGACGCGGCCCGCCGCGCCTGGATGCCCTGCCCCGTCTGCGACGACGCGCGTCACTGCGAGAACTGCGCCGACCTCCGTACCTGCCGTGAGCATTGGCGCTATCTGATATCCAACAACGGACCGGTCGTTCACCTCCAGTGTCCGCAGTGCACCCACATGTGGTCCGTGAACACGCGGCCCGGCGTCACCCGGCGCGACAGCGGCGCCTTCGACGACTGAGCGACGGCAACGACGCTGCGGGTCAATACACCTAGAACACCAGCACCCCCCGCGCCACCCGACCGTGGTGTGCGTCGTCCGCCGCCTTGGCGAAGTCCTCCACCGGGTAGGTCTCAGTGACGAGTTCGTCCAGGAGCAGCCTGCCCTCCCGGTACAGCTCCGCGTAGAGCGCGATGTCCCGCTGCGGGCGCGAGGAACCGTAGCGGCAGCCCAGGATCGACTTGTCCAGGTACATCGACGAGACGAGGAACGTCGCCTCCGCCGTCGCCGCCGGGACGCCCAGCAGGATTGCCTGTCCGTGCCGGTCCAGCAGATCGATCGCGGTACGGATCAGTTCCGTACGGCCCACGCACTCGAAGGCGTGGTCGGCGCCGCTCGGCAGGATCTCCCGTACGCCGTCCGCCGACGTCAGGAAATGCGTCGCGCCGAACTGCCGCGCCACCGCCTCCTTCGCCGGATTGGTGTCGACCGCGACGATCGTCAGGGCGCCCGCGATCCGGGCACCCTGGATCACGTTGAGTCCGATGCCGCCGGTACCGATCACCACGACGGTGTCACCCAGGTCGACCTTCGCCCGGTTGAGTACGGCTCCGACTCCCGTCAGCACACCGCAGCCGATCAGGGCCGCCGAGGTGAGCGGCAGGTCCGCGGGGATCTTCACCGCCTGCACGGCCTTGACCAGGGTCCGTTCGGCGAAGGCCGAGTTGGACGCGAACTGGTACAGCGGCTCACCCCGCCGCGAGAACGGCTGTCCCGGCATCCCGATCGCCTTGCGGCACATCGTCGGACGCCCCCGGTCGCACTGCGCACACGCCCCGCAGTTGGCCAGCGTCGACAGCGACACATGGTCGCCGGGCACCACATGGACGACACCCGCGCCGACAGCCTCCACCACGCCCGCGCCCTCGTGCCCGAGCACCACCGGCGACGGGAACGGGATCGTCCCGTCGATCACCGACAGGTCGCTGTGGCACAGCCCGGCCGCGGCCACCGTCACCAGCACCTCTCCGGGGCCCGGATCACGTATCTCCAGATCGTCGACGACCTCGGTCCGCTTGCCGTCGAAGACGACGCCTCTCATCTCGGCTCCCTCGGTAGGCCGAGCACCCGCTCGGCGATGATGTTCCGCTGGATCTCGTCCGAGCCGCCGTAGATGGTGTCGGACCGGCTGAACAGGAACAGGCGCTGCGCCTCGTCGAGTTCGTACGGTGCCTGCGCCGACCAGTCGTCCGGGCCGACGGCACCCGCCGCGCCCCTGATCTCCACGGCCAGTTCGCCCAGGCGCTTGTGCCAGCCGCCCCAGAGCAGTTTCGCCACGCTGGGTGCGCCGGGGTCGCCCGTGGAGCCCAGGGTGCGCAGGGCGTTCCAGCGCATCGTCTGCAGCTCCGCCCACTGCCTCACGAGACGTTCGCGCAGGACCGGGTCGGTGACGGCGCCGCCGTTGACGGCGGCACGGACCACCCGGTCGAGCTCGGCGGCGAACCCGATCTGCTGGACGAGCGTGGAGACGCCGCGCTCCAGGGCCAGCAGGCCCATGGCGACCGCCCAGCCGTTGCCCTCGCCGCCGACACACTCCCCGGCGTGCGCCCCGTCGAAGAAGACCTCGTTGAACTCGCTGGTCCCCGACATCTGGCGGATCGGCCGCACCTCGATCCTGCCCGGCTGGTCCATGGGCACCAGCAGGAACGACAGGCCGTGGTGGCGGCTGGAGCCGGGCTCCGTACGGGCCAGTACGAAACACCAGTCGGCGTCTTTCGCCAGCGACGTCCAGATCTTCTGCCCGGTCACGCGGTGGCCGCCGATGCCCCGGTCGGGTACGGCGGTCGTCCGCACCCCGGCGAGGTCCGATCCGGCGCCCGGCTCGCTGTATCCCTGGCACCACAGTTCCTCGCCGCGGGCGATGGCGGGCAGGAAGCGCTGCTGCTGCGCCGGTGTGCCGTAGGCGATCAGGGTGGGGGCGAGGAGGTTCTCGCCGATGTGGCCGACCCGGGCCGGAGCGTTGGCGCGGGCGTACTCCTCGGCCCAGACGACCTGCTGGGTGAGGCTCGCGTGCCGGTTGCCGTGGCCGGCGCCGTGGTTGTCCCAGCCGAGGCCGATCCAGCCGCCGCGGCCGAGTTCGCGCTCCCATGCACGGCGGATCGCGACGCCCTCGTGCTCGCTGCCCGGGCCGCCGGTGCCGGCGGCCGCCGCGTACTCGCCGACGAGGTGGGCTTCCAGCCAGGCACGGGCCTCCTCGCGGAACGCGGTGTCGTCCGGACCGAAGGTGAAGTCCACATTGCCTCCTGTTGCAGGATCAAACCCGTCCGGCGACTGAGGGCCGGGTCCGGGGCCAGAGCCCCGGGGCGGACACCCCGTCACGCGTCCGGCCGGGTCCGGGGCAGAACCCCGGGGCGGACACCCCGTCACGCGTTCGGCCGGGTCCGGGGCAGAACCCCGGGGCGGACACCCGTCACGCGTTCGGTCGCGCCTTGGCCGCAGCCGCCGCGGCCATCTCCTCCAACTGCGCCAGCATCGGCATCGGGTCCGTGCCCACCGTCCCCGGCAGGAAGTCCGCGATCCGTTCCGGGGTCCAGGCCCCCTCCGCGTACCCCGCCCGCAGCTCCCTCGGCTGTGCCCAGACCGCGATCTTCGGCCCCGCGATCGTGTACACCTGGCCGGTGATCTTCTCCTTGCGGGCCCGTTCGCTGAGCAGGTAGACGACGAGCGCCGCCACGTCCTCCGGCTCGCCGATCTCCTTGAGTTCCATGGGAACGTTGGCGGACATCCGGGTGCGGGCGACCGGGGCTACGGCGTTCGCCGTGACGCCGTATTTGTGCAGGCCGAGCGCCGCGCTCCGTACCAGCGAGATGATCCCGCCCTTCGCGGCGCTGTAGTTGGCCTGGGCGACGCTGCCCTGATGGTTGCCGCTGGTGAAGCCGACCAGTGTGCCGCCGCCCTCCTGCTTCCGCATCACCGCCGACGCGGCCCGGAAGACGGTGAAGGTGCCCTTGAGGTGGGTGGCGACCACCGGGTCCCACTCCTCCTCGGACATGTTGAACAGCATCCGTTCCCGCAGGATCCCGGCCACGCACACGACCCCGTCGATCCGCCCGTACTGCGCGAGCGCCGTGTCCACGATCCGTTGCCCGCCCGCCATCGTGGAGACGTCGTCGGCGACGGCCACCGCCTGCCCGCCCGCCGCTTCGATCTCCTTGACGACGGACTCGGCTACCTCGCTGCTCGGCTCACCGCCCTCGATGGAGACGCCGTAGTCGTTGATGACGACCCTCGCCCCCTCGGCCGCCGCCGCAAGCGCGACCGCCCTCCCGATGCCGCGCCCGGCACCCGTCACGGCCACCACTTTGCCTGCCAAGAAGTTCCCCATGCCCGGCCCCTTCCCGCGGTTTCTGACGGACCGTTAGATTTTATGGGCCATCAGGTCCACGAGCACAAGCCCCGGGAGGCCCCATGTCACTGCCGGCCGAGTTCCACGCCATCGCCGAGCGGGTGAACAACTGGGGCCGCTGGGGCGCCGACGACGAGATCGGCACGCTCAACCTGATCACCGACGCGGTCGTACGGGAGGCGGCCGCCACCGTCCGCACCGGGCTGCGCATCCCGCTCGCGCTCTCCCTCCTGCAGGACGGCGTCCAGAGCGGGCTGATCCCGGGACGGATCAATCCGCTGCACACCATGGTCCAGATCAACCAGGAACTCTTCGGCCCCGGCACCGTCGCCACCAGCGACGACACAGCCGTCCTGAGCCTCCAGACAGCCACCCACTGGGACGCCCTCACCCACGCCTCGCACTCGGGGAAGATCTACAACGGCCGCCCGGCCACCACGATCACCGCGCACGGCGGCGCGCAGTTCAGCGGGATCGACAAGGCGCCGCACATCGTCTCGCGCGGGGTGCTGCTCGACGTGGCTCGCGCACACGGCGTGGACAGGCTGCCCGGCGACCATGCCGTCACCCCCGAGGACCTGGACGCGGCCGAGGAGCTGGCGGGGGTCCGGGTCCGGGCCGGTGACATCGTGCTCGTACGGACGGGGCAGGTGCAGGTGTATCTGGCGGGCGACAAGCATGCGTACGCCTATCCGTCGCCGGGTCTCTCGATCCGGACGCCCGAGTGGTTCCGTGCGCGCGATGTGGCGGCGGTCGCCAATGACACCCTGACCTTCGAGATCTTCCCGCCGGAGATCGAGGATCTGTGGCTGGGGGTGCATGCGCTGGACCTGGTCGAGATGGGCATGCTGCAGGGCCAGAACTGGAACCTGGAAAAGTTGTCCACAGCCTGTGCGGAAGTCAGGCGGTACAGCTTCCTGCTCTCCGCCATGCCGGAACCGTTCATCGGTGCCACCGGCACCCCGGTCGCCCCGGTCGCCGTCCTCTGAAGGGCCTCGGGCCGACGCCGGGCCGTAACCCGGACCGACTGCTTTAACCTTTATGCACGCTTCACAATGGCCTGATTCTTGACAGCGTGATTCGTAGCGACCTGACTCGTAGCGACCTGACTCGTCACAGCTTGATTCGTAACAGCTTGATTCGTAACAGCGTGATTCGTAACGGCTCGCGACGGCCCGTACGTCTCATACGTCTCGTGGCCCGCATCCCCCGCGCCGGGCGCGCCATGGATACCCTGTCCGCCCTGTCCGCCCTGTCCGCCCTGTCCGCCCTGTGCACCCGGGTGCACCTGCACCGTCTGGGTCAGCGGAGCACTCCGGTCGACCTCGCACCAGATGCGCTTGCCCGCACCCTCCGGCTGCCAGCCCCAGCGGTCGGCGAGGCCGTCGACGAGCTCCAGGCCCCGGCCGCCGGTGTCCTCGCCCTTCGCGTGGCGCTGCTGCGGCGGGCGGCAGCTGGTGTCGGCCACCTCGACCCGCACGGTCCCCGCCGTGTCCGTCGAGCCGAAGAGCATGCGCAGCACGGCCGGACACCCGGTGTGGACCACCGCATTGGTGACCAGCTCCGAGATCAGCAGGATGAGCGTCTCGGCCAGCGGCTCGTCGTCTCTTATCCCGGACCCGACCAGTCTCGACCGCGCCCATCTACGGGCCCGCCCGACCTCCGCGGGATCCGGCCCGACCTCCAGCTGAACCTGAAGCACCTGCACCGCTCACACCATCCGAACCGGCGGACACATCGCCTCGCGCCTCCTCAGGGTCACGGAACGTGATTCCCCTACGTGACAGCATGGTTGACGTACAGTCACCGCAACAAGCGCTTCGGGCATATTCCAGCGCGAAGGAGTACGCGTGCTGCATACTGTGCGACGCGCGCTGCGGGGAGTCGAACAGAGGCGTATCGGGGCTGCGGGAATCGTCTCCCGGGCAGGCCCGGCGCTTCTGCATGGGCCGCGAGCAGGGCACCTTTTCCGGGCCGGAGTCGCCGCACGGCAAACACCCGGATCACCCGGTTCCAGAACCTCTCGCATCCCACGGAGCGTACCTGAGCCGGGCGCCGACTCCGCCCCGTGACGAATCACGCAAAGGGTGCAAGCCGACATCGGCGCCCACCGACTGCACTGCGTAACTTCGCAGCGCGAGGCTCAGAACTCGGCCTGCCACATGCGTCTGCCGGACATCCGCCGTCCGGCGCGGGTCCGGCACGGGCCCGATGCCTGCACGGAACCCGTGCGGAATCAGCACAGGTCGGCCGCAAGCACCTCCTCGGCCGCCGCCGCCGTCAGCCACTGCCCGGACCGCAGCCACGCCCGCTTGAGGTGCAGATGAACGTCTGCCTCCCAGGTGAAGCCCATACCGCCGTGCACCTGGAGGCAGTCCCGTGCGTTGCGGACGGCCGCATCGTCGGCGAGCAGTTTGGCGCCAGCGATCTCCACGGGGTCGGCGGTCACGGCCGCCGCGTACACGGCGCTACGGGCCAGCTCGGCGCGGACCAGCATCCCGGCGCACAGATGTTTGACCGCCTGGAAGGACCCGATCGGCGAACCGAACTGTTCACGTTCACCGGCGTGTTGAACGGCCATCTCAGTCGTACGGGCGGCGCTTCCGAGCTGTTCGGCGGCGGCGAGCAGGGCGCCCTCGTCGCGCAGCCGCACCCCGCCGGGCAGAAGCTCGCCGGGCCCGACGGGGCCGGTGACCCGCCACAGGGGCGTGAAGGGGTCGAGCGACCGTACGGGCCTGGCGGCCTCCCGTACGGCATCCCGCAGCGCCCCGCCGGTCACGGCCCCTGCCGCCCCCTCCCCCGGTCCCGGTCTCCGCCCCGCCCCCGGCCCGAGCACCAGCAGCCCGTCCGCATTGCCCAGGTGCCCCACCGGCTGCCCGTCGTCCAGCACGGTGACCACCGCCTCGCCCTCCGCCGCCCCCTTCACCGCGCCGGCGGCGAGGTGGGTGGCGATCAGCGGTCCGGGCAGCAGCGACCGCCCCGCCTCCTCGAAGAGGAGAACCGATTCGGGCAGACCGAGCCCGACACCGCCCTCCGTCTCCGGCAGCCGCAGCGCAAAGAACCCGGCCTCGCCGAGCTCCCGCCACAGGGCCCGGTCGAGACCCGCACCGCCGTCGAGAGCCGCCCGCATCCGGCCCCTGCCGAAGCGCCCGGCGAGGAGTTCCCGCACCCCCGCCCGCAGGGCCCGCTGGTCGTCCGAGAGCTGGAAGTCCATAGTCGCGTCAGCGCCCCTTCGGCAGGCCGAGGATCCGCTCGGCAACGATGTTCCGCTGGATCTGCGAGGTGCCCGCCGCGATGGTGTACGAGAGCGAGGAGAGCCGGTCCACGGCCCACTCCCGGTCCAGATCGGCCGCGTCCGCGCCGAGCACTTCGGCGGCCGCCTCGTACAGCTCCTGACGGGCGTGCGAGTAGCGCAGCTTGAAGACCGAACCACCGGTGCCGGGCACGCCGCCGCCCCCGGCCCGCTGCGCCTCGCTGACGTTCCACTGGGTGAGCCGCCACAGCGCCCGGAATTCGGCGTTCAGCCTGCCCAGCCTGCGGCGCAGGACCGGGTCGTCCCACCGGCCGCTCGCCCGCGCCTCGGCGGCCAGGGCGGCCAGCGTGCGGCGGCAGGCGACGACCTCGCCGACGAATGCCGTACCGCGCTCGAAGGAGAGCGTGACCATCGTGACCCGCCAGCCGTCGTTCTCCGCGCCGATGCGGTGGGAGACCGGCACCCGCACCTCGTCGAGGAACATCTCGGCGAACTCGGTGGACCCGGCGAGGGTGCGCAGCGGGCGGACGGTGACCCCGGGGGCGTCCATCTCCATCGCGAGCCAGCTGATCCCGCGGTGCCTGGGCGCCGCCGGGTCCGTACGCACCAACAGCTCGCACCAGTCGGCGACCTCCGCGTGCGAGGTCCAGATCTTCTGCCCGCTCACCACGTAGTGATCGCCGTCGCGCACCGCCCGGGTCCGCAGCGAGGCGAGGTCCGACCCGGCGTCGGGCTCGCTGAACCCCTGGCACCAGATCTCGTCGCCGCGCAGCACCGGCGGCAGCCAGCGCGCCCGCTGCTCGGCCGTGCCCTCGGCCGCGATCGTCGGCCCGGCATGCAGCAGCCCGACGAAGTTCGCGCCGACATACGGGGCGCCGGCCCTCTCCGTCTCCTCCAGGTAGATCAGATGCTGGGTCGGGGTGGCGCCCTGCCCGCCCGCGTCGACGGGCCAGTGCAGGCCCGCGTAGCCCGCGTCGTACAGCATCCGCTGCCAGGCGGTGTCGTACGCGCGACGTCCGGGCCAGTCGTCGGCGCCGGGCTTCGCGGGCAGTGACGGCAGCACGGCGGCCAGCCACTCGCGCAGCCGCGCCCGGAACTCCTCCTCGTCCTGCGTGTACGCGAGATCCACCGCGCGCCTACTTGTCCAGGTCCAGACCGAGCATCCGGATCGCGTTTCCGCGCATCAGTTTGTAGACGGTCTCGTCGTCCAGTCCCTTGACGTGGTCGAGGGCGACCTCCTTGGTGTGCGGAAAGGTCGAGTCGACGTGCGGGTAGTCGGTCTCGAAGGTGGCGTTGTCCCGCCCGACGACGTCGAGTGAGGCGACCCCGTGCTTGTCGCGGAAGAAGCAGCAGAACATCTGCCGGTAGTAGTACGTGGACGGCGGCTCGGGGATCAGATCGCGCACCCCGCCCCACGCCCGGTGCTCCTCCCACACGTCGTCGGCGCGCTCCAGGGCGTACGGGATCCAGCCCATCTGGCCCTCGCTGTAGGCGAGCTTCAGCCGTGGGAATCTGACCAGCACCCCGCTGAACAGGAAGTCCATCATCGAGGCCATCGCGTTGTTGAAGGAGAGGCTGGCCTGTACGGCGGGCGGGGCGTCCGGCGAGGCGGCGGGCATCTGCGAGCTGGACCCGATGTGCATGTTGACGACCGTGCCGGTCTCCTGGCAGGCCGCGAAGAACGGGTCCCAGTACCCGGTGTGGATCGACGGCAGTCCGAGATGGGTGGGAATCTCGGAGAAGGTCACCGCGCGCACCCCTCGCGCCGCGTTCCGCTTGATCTCCGCGACCGCCAGGTCGATGTCCCACAGCGGGATGATGCAGAGTGGGATGAGCCGGCCGCCGCTGTCGCCGCACCACTCCTCCACCATCCAGTCGTTGTAGGCGCGGACGCACGCCACCGCTACTTCTTTGTCGTGCGCCTCGGCGAAGGTCTGACCGCAGAAGCGCGGGAAGGTCGGGAAGCAGAGGCTCGCCTCCACATGGTTGAGGTCCATGTCCTTGAGGCGCTCGGCCGGGTCCCAGCAGCCGGGCCGCATCTCGGCCCGGGTGATCCCCTCCAGCGTCATGTCGTCGCGGTCGAAGCCGACGGCGGCGATGTTCCGCTTGTACGGGAACCTCAGGTCCTCGTAGATCCACCAGTCGGTGGGCGGCCCGTCCGGGTCCATCGTGATGACGTACTTGCCCCCTGTGTACGCCAGCTCGCCGATGCCCGCGGTGAGCGGCTGCGGGCCGCGGTCGCGGTATTTGGCGGGCAGCCAGGTCGAGAAGAGGTGCGGCGGCTCGATCACATGGTCGTCGACGCTGACGATCCGAGGCAGTTCCGTCATGGTGTCCCCTTCGGCGCACGCTTGAGGCCTTCCGGCCGTGGTTCCGACGGACGTTTCCGACAGACGTTTCCGACGGATGATTCCGACGGTTGTTTCCGACGGCCGTCTCCGACGACACTCTTTCCTGATGGGTCGTCAGATTCACTCCACGACTCAGGCTAGCCCCGCACCCCTGGACCGACAAGGCGCAGCGCTCTACGCTCTCCGCATGATCTGACTACCCGTCAGCTGCGAGGGGTTCGCCGTGAACGAGACCGCACACGCGCTGAGCGCATCGGGCACCTTCTGGGAGCTCGTCGAACGCCGGGCCGCCCTGACGCCGGACCGCCCGTTCCTGATCCAGGACGACCGGACCCTGACCTTCGGCGAGCTGCGCGCCCGCGGTGAGCGGGTCGCGGCGGGACTGTGGGGGATGGGCGTGCGCCCCGGCAGCGTCGTCGCCTGGCAACTGCCGACCCGTCTTGAGACGGTGCTGCTGTCGTTCGCGCTGACCCGCATCGGGGCCGTGCAGTCGCCCGTCATCCCGTTCTACCGGGACCGCGAGGCGGGATTCGCGCTGCGCGAGTCGAAGGCCGGCTTCTTCGCCGTGCCCGGCACCTGGCGCGGCTTCGACCACACGGCGATGGCGCACCGGCTGGCCGCGGAAGCAGGGCACCCGCCGCTGGTCTTCGAGGCGTACGCGTCACTGCCGGACGGCGACCCGTCCGTACTGCCGCCGCCGCCCGCCGACGGGTCGGCGGTGCGCTGGATCTACTGGACCTCGGGCACCACCTCCGACCCGAAGGGGGTCCTCCACACCGACCGCAGCCTGATCGCGGGCGGCTCCTGCCTGGCCCACGCACTGCGCCTGTCGGAGGACGACATCGGTTCGGTGGCCTTCCCGTTCGCCCATGTCGGTGGGCCGGACTATGCGGTGATGCTGCTGCTGTACGGATTCCCCGCGGTCCTGTTCGAGCACTTCGCGATGCCGGACGCGCTGGACGACTACCGGCGCCACCGGGTGACGGTCGCGGGCGGGTCCACCGCGTTCTACTCGATGTTCCTCACCGAACAGCGCAAGGCCCCGGACCGGAAGCTGATCCCCACCCTGCGGCTGCTGGCGGGCGGCGGGGCGCCGAAACCGCCGGAGATCTACCACGCGGTGGTACGGGAAATGGGCGTCCAGCTCACCCACGGGTACGGCATGACCGAGGTCCCCATGATCACCATGGGCGCGCCCGACGACACGGTGGAACACCTCGCCGAGACGGAGGGCCGCCCGCCCGAGGGAATGGAGATACGGATCACCGACGAGGACGGCAAACCGCTGCCGCACGGCACCGACGGCGAGGTACGACTCCGCGGGGAGGCCGTCTGCCAGGGCTATCTGAACCCGGAGGCGTCGGCGGCGGCCTTCGACGCGGAAGGGTTCCTGATCACCGGCGATGTCGGCCATGTCGAGGCGAGCGGGCATCTGGTGCTGACCGGGCGGCTGAAGGACATCATCATCCGCAAGGGCGAGAACATCTCCGCCAAGGAGATAGAGGACCTGCTGCACCGTCACCCGGGCGTCGGGGACGTGGCCGTGATCGGGCTTCCGGACCCGTCGCGCGGCGAACGCGTCTGCGCGGTCGTGGAACAGCCCGCGGGAACGGCTCCGCTGACACTGGTGGAGATCACCGGGTATCTACGGGCGCAGGGGCTCTCCGTGCACAAGTTGCCGGAGCAACTGGAGGTGGTGGCAGCGCTGCCGCGCAACGAGGCGCTGCGGAAGGTACTGAAGTACCGGCTGCGGGAGCGGTTCTCCTGACGGGCGGGGGCGGCGGACGAGGGTGGGAGCGGGGGCCGTGCCCCCGTAGCCCTGCCCCCGAAGGCCTGCCCCCGTAGCCGTGCCCCGTAAGCCCTGCCCCCGTAGCGCCGCGGCCCCGTAGCCGTGCCCCCGTAGCGCCGCGGCCCTACGCGTCCGGCCCGATCACCGTGAAATAGCGGGCGAACGCCTCCACGGCCTCGCCCTCGGTGACCCTGCCGTCCTGGTCCGTATCCAGACTCCGTGCCGCGAACGCCGCCGTCTCCGCGCCCGCGCCCAGCACCTTCAGCGCCCGCTCCACGGCGGATACGGAGGCCGCGCCCTCGTTGCCCTGATCGGCCACGGCGATCGCCGCGCGCAGAAACGGGCGGGCGATCTCCGCGAAGCGCTCCGGGTTGTCGCGCAGCCGTTTCACGGCCCCGCCCACGAACTCCTCACGGGTGACACGCTGGTCCCCGTCGACATCGGCAATGCCCGCCATGCCCTGCCAGAATGCCTCGGCCCCGGTGTAGAGCGCCTGGCCCTTGTCGCAGCGAGCCGTCGTACCGAATTCGGTGAGCAGACGGGCCGCGGCGGCACTGAAATCCGCGCGATCGATGTATCCGTTGCCGTCCTGGTCGAAGGCGGCGAAGCGGAAGGCGATCTTGCGCTCATACTCTGCGCTTTCCATGCGGGGAGCGTACGACGCCGACAGGCGTCACGTGTCACTTACGCGCGCCACCGTTGTTACAACCTGGTCTTGGACCGGCCTCATGCCGAGAGCGGCCGGGCCTCGTCGTCGACGGCCGCGTCCCGGTCGGGGTAAACCTCGAAGAGGCGGCGCACGCCGAGGGCGGCGAGCACCCGGTTGACGTGGGACCCCTCCTCCGCGCCGCGGGCCGGGAGGATCAGCCGCAGCCGGCCCCCGCAGGAGCGCATGAGACGACGGGACGCGATCAGTATGCCGACGCCGCTGGAATCGCAGAACAGGACCTCGGAGAGGTCGAGCACCACATCGTGGCGCCCGGCCGCGACCGCGTCATGGACGCCCTGGCGTACGGCGGGCGAGGTCAGCAGATCCAGCTCGCCGCGTATGCGCAGCACGGTCCAGTCGCCCTGCACGGTCTCGGCCACGTTCAGTGTCACGCGACTGGGCCTCTCGCTCCGGGGATTCCGACGATCCGGAAGTTTCCGTTCCTTATCGCGGCTGCCCTCGCCGCAGACCCATGAAACACCGGGCGGCGCGATAAAACACAGCCGGGTTCGGGAAGAAATGATCACGTCAGGTCCGATTCCGCCGGCGTCGGATGACGCACTCCCTATCATCCCGGGCCTGCTCAGGGGCGTACTTGCCGTAAAGGGGCGTGCATGGTCAGCACCGCCGACTACATTCGATGTGACGAGGGAACAGGGCTGGGGGTCGTATGCCGAACAACGCACCACCCCGCTGGGACCGCAAGATGCAGCAGCGACTGGCACGCGGTGAGGCGGCTGCTCTCGGCGAGCTCTACGACCGGTTCGCCTCGCTCGTGCACAGCCAGGCCCACCTGATGCTCGACGACGAGACCGCCGCCGACCTGGTGACCCGTGAGGTCTTCGGTTACGTGTGGGAGAACCCGGACGCGTACGACCCGAAGCAGGGCTCGATGCGGTCCTGGGTGGCCCGGCTCACGCACCGCCAGTCCGTGCGGCGGCTGCGCGAGAAGGGCAGCCGTCGGGACGGTACGGACGAGGAGACCGGGGCCGCCGCCCCGACGGCGGACCCTGAGGATCTGGAGGAGCGGGTGCGCCGGGCCACGGCCGCGGCCCGTGCCGACTACATCGTCGCGTCGATGCCCGCCCCGCTGCGTGCCGCGCTGGAGCTCGCGTACGTCCAGCGCCGGGACTACCGGCAGACGGCGGCCGACCTCGGGGTCACCGAGGATGAGGCCCGCCGCCGGCTGCGGCTCGGGCTGCAACTGCTCTCCACCGCGCACACCCGCCCGCTGGAGGGGTCCGCGCCACCCGGATACGGACGGCCCCTGTGACCGGTGACGACGACGCGAACAGACGCGAGGGCGACGACGAGGTACGGGGCGCGCGGCGCATACCGGGACCGCGGGCCGCCGCGGACGACTTCGACCTCGACGCCGTCCCGCTCTCGCCGCCCGTGCCCGCGATCCCGCCCGAGGAGTCACGGCCGGCCCCGCAACCGGCAACACCGGAACCGGAATCTGTCGTGGCACCACCGGACCCATCGGGCCCGTCCGCCGCACCGGCCCTGGTGCTCCCCCATCGCGTCCTCAAAGCCCTCCTCGGCGCCTGGGCCCTGGCCGCCTGCTCGGCGGAGGAGACCGAGGCCGTCGAGGCGCACCTGACCGAGTGCGCCGCCTGCGCGGATGAGGCCCTGCGGCTGCGCGACGCGGTCAGCCTGCTCCAGACCGACCGCAGCCTGGACCTCGATCCGGCGCTGCGTTCCCGGGTGATCGACACCTGCCTGAGCCGCCGTCCGGCCGAGATCCCGGTACCGGACTGGGCCTCCCCCTACGACGCGGAGACCGCCCGGCTCGACGCACTGCTGCGTGACATCGGCGACTCGGAGTGGCATGCCCCGGTGCGGCTGAAGTGGTTCGAGGGCGAGCAGGAGGTCAATCGCAAGACGACGGTCGCGGGCGTCATCGGTCACCTCATGACCGTCGACGGGCTGGTCGGCACCGCCCTCGGCCTCGACGTACCACTCGGCGACGGCGTCACCGGCCGGGGCGACGACTGGCCGCTCTCCCCCACCTCACGCACGGAGAAGCACTGGTCGGCCGCCCGGCGGCCACTTACCCGTACGATCCGCGAGCCGTGGCGCGAGCAGAGCCACACCCTCATTCGTACGGTGTCCTTCGCCGGTCACAAATCCTCCGAACTCTCCATCTCGTACGGGGACTTCGCCCTTCCGATGCACGACTCGCTGCTGGACCGGGCCTTCGAATGCTGGGTGCACGGTGGCGACATCGCGGACGCGGTGGACTATCCGTACGAAGCACCGTCGGCCGCCCATCTCAACCGGATGATCGACTTGGCGGCCCGGCTCCTCCCGGCCGCCCTCGCCGAGCGCCGCAGGTCCGGGCTGGCCGGGCCCGCCCGCCGTCCGGTGACGGCGGGATCACCGGGCCGTTCGCTGCATCTGGAGGTCGAGGGCTCGGGCGGCGGTGACTGGTACATCCCGCTGGACTCCCCGGCCGCGGTCGGCTCGCCCGCTCACACGGTGGCGCAGGTCGCGCTGGACGGCGTCGAGTTCTGCCAGCTGGTGGCCGGGCATGTGCCGCCGGTGGAGGCGACGGCCGGTCAGGAGGGGGACCGCGAGGCGATCCGCGACGTACTGTTCGCGGCGGCGTCGCTGAGCCGGCTGTAGCGCGCGAGCCGGCGCTCCAGAAAGGCCGTTCCGTACGGCGTCCTACGCGAAAATCACCGTACGGCGGCCGTTGAGCAGAATGCGGCGCTCCGCATGCCACTTCACCGCCCGCGCCAGCGCCTGGCACTCGACGTCGCGCCCGATGGCGACCAGTTGGTCCGGCGTGACGCCGTGGCCCACCCGCTCGACCTCCTGCTCGATGATCGGCCCCTCGTCGAGGTCGGCCGTCACATAGTGCGCCGTCGCACCGATCAGCTTCACACCGCGGGCGTGCGCCTGGTGGTACGGCTTCGCGCCCTTGAAGCTCGGCAGGAAGGAGTGGTGGATGTTGATGATCCGGCCGCTCAGCTGCTTGCACAGATCGTCCGAGAGGACCTGCATGTAGCGGGCGAGGACGACCAGCTCGACGTTCTCCTCGCGGACCAGCTCCAGCAGCTCCGCCTCCGCGGCGGCCTTGGTCTCCTTGGTCACCGGGATGTGCCGGAAGGGGATGTCGTACGAGGCGACGAGCTCCGCGAAGTCCGTGTGGTTGGAGACGACGGCTGCGATCTCGACCGGCAGCGCCCCGATCCGGGAGCGGAACAGCAGATCGTTGAGGCAGTGCCCGAACCTGCTCACCATCAGCACGATCCGCATCCGCTCCGCGGAACGGTGGATCTGCCAGTCCATCCGGAAGGAGTCGCCGACCGCGGCGAAGCTGGCCCGCAGCTTCTCCACGGTCACCGGGCTGTCCGCCGAGAAGTGGACACGCATGAAGAACAGACCTGTGTCGTGGTCACCGAACTGCTGGCTGTCCTCGATGTTGCAGCCGGTCATGAAGAGATAGCTCGACACGGCGTGCACGATGCCCTTCTTGTCCGGGCAGGAGAGCGTGAGGACGTACTGCTCGGGGGTGGTCTCAGCAGGCTTCGGCGCGGTCATCCCCGTAGCGTGCCACACCGGACCAAGATCAGGCCGACCTGGTCAGAATGCGGAGCACGTCCAGGGAACGCGGCGGGGTGTCCGGGTCCTCGCCGTCGTTGGTGGCGAGGAGCACATGGGCCTCGCGGGCTGCCCGTACTGCCTCCGGCCAGCCGTGGTGCTCCAGATACGCCGAGACGGGGGCATCCGCGCCGACCTGGTGCATGATGCGCAGCACCCGGAGCACGGCGACGTCGACGAGGGCGGACTCGCCGGAGTCGCGGAAGATCGTCCCGACGTACTTCTCGGCGGACCAGTTGTCCAGCCAGGTGTCCTCGACCAGGCGGTACACGGCGTCGGTGACGTCGCCGTACCCTTCCCGGCCGGCCAGCCAGCACTCGTGGTGGAAGACGGGGTCGGAGAGCATGTGCAGCGCCGAGCGCACGTTGCTGCGCCAGCGCCACCACGGCATGTCATTCAGCGGCATGCCGCCCATGGTGGAGGAGCGACGGCCGCGACGGGAAGTGTTCTCCGAACCTTGCTGCACGATTGCCGATCGTACGTTCCCTTCCCAGCCCGCCGCACAGGCCCCCTTAATTCACCTGGATGTCGCCGAGCGTTGCGCGGAGCACACTGCGGCGTTACCCCGTGGGCGGAAATGTGCATAACCATGACCGGAAGGCAATGCTCCACCTCCCCCCGCCCCTACAAGCTCCTCACAAGTGCGGCGGCGGTCGGGGCCTTGCTGATCACCGGCTGCGGTGCGCTCCCTGGGGCCTCGGGGGACTCCAGGGAGCCCATCACCGTGGCGACATGGGCCCCCGGCGGCGAGGCGGGACCGGACGCGGTGAACATGGCGGGCATGACCGCCATGGCGCGTACGTACGCCCGCTGGGTCAACAGCAACGGCGGCCTCGACGGACACAAGCTGCGCGTCGTCACCTGCGACGAGTCGGACACCTCGCTCGGCGCGGCGAACTGCGCCCGGCTGGCCGTCAAGGAGAAGGCGGTGGCGGTCGTCGGCTCGTACAGTCGGCACGGAACGTCATTCATGGCGCCGCTGGCGGCCGCCGGAATTCCCTACATCGGCGGATACGGGGCCTCCGACGAGGAGTTCAACAGTTACAACTCCTACCCCGTCAACGGCGGCCAGGCGGCACTCCTCGCGGGCAATGCCCGGCAGCTCGCCGACAGTTGCGAGCGGGTGTCCGTGGTACGGCCCGACACCCTGGGCGGCGACGGCCAGGCCTGGCTCCTCAACACCGGTCTCGCCGAGGCCGGTCGTCCCGAGCCCGCCGACATCCGGGCGGCGGAGTCGGCCACTTCGTACGACGAGGCCGCCGAGCGGGCGCTTGAGGCGGCGGGTCCGAGCGGCGGCTGTGTGACGGCCGTGCTGGGGGACCGTACCGATACGTTCTTCGACTCCTTCCGCCGACTCGAACCGTCGTACGGGAACGTACGGATCTCGTCCGTCCTCGGCAGCGTCGGACAGCCGCTGATCGACAGCACCGGCGGCCGGGACAGTCCGTTCGAGGGGGCCTACATCACCGGCTGGTATCCGGACTCGGGCGACGCGCGCTGGGACGAGATGCGGGACGTGATCCGCGAGCACGCCTTCGGCGACAACCGGATCGACGCGGACGACACGGGCGTCCAGACGACGTGGATCGCGTACACCGTGCTGAACGAAATCGTGAAGGCGATCGACGCCCCGCAGATCACCGCCGGAAAAATCACCGCCGCTCTCAACAGCGGAACCCCCGTCGACACCGGCGGCCTCACGCCGGTGCTGCGCTGGCACTTCAAGGACGTGCTCGGCTCGTCGGCGTATCCGCGCATCGTGAACACCAAGGTGACGTTTCAGGTGGTGCGTGACGGACGGCTCGTCGCGGACAAGAAGGGGTTCGTGGACGTCACGAAGACGCTGTCGAATGCGAGCGCGAAGGGGTGAGGGGGCGAGGGCCCGGGTGAGGGGCCCGGGCCGCCCCGCCGTCAGAGATCGGTCGCCGCTCGATGGGTCAGTCCGTACTTCGACGCGATCGAGTTCCACAGCCCCGACGCCTGCTGCTTCTCCTTGCTCGCCTCGCCGCTCTTCACGGTCGCCTGCTGCGTCTCGGATGTCGTACGGGCCTTGCCGTGCTTGCACACCTTCTTGCCGTTCTTGGCCTGGACGGCCCACGCCGCGTAGTGCTCGTCGGCGGCGGCGGACGCCTGCCAGGCCTTGGTGAGGGAGGCGGTCAGCTCGACGTGGTTCGGCAGCTTGTCGATGTTCAGTTCCTGAAGCCGGGTCACCAGATCACGGCGCTGCTGGGCGGCGCCCTTCAGATCCGTCACGGCCTGGTCCAGATCCTTGCAGTTCTTGGTGTTCTCGACGGCGCTGATGACCGCGGAACGGCTGTTGTTGCTGTCCGCCAGCAGCTTGTCGAGCGCCTCGGCCTGCGGCTTCGCCGGATCTTCCGTGGCCTGCGGGGAGGGCTGCCCGGCGGCTGAACTCGCGGCGGCCACGGGCTGCTTGTTCTCCGTGCTCTCGTCGCCGCCGCTCAACAGTGCGCCCGCACCGAGGCCGACGACGGCGCAGCCGATGACGACCGCCGCGATGAGTGGGATGTGCGGCGCCTTCTTGCGCTGCCCGGCCCGCCCCTGTGGCCTCTCGTCCACGGGCTGGTACTGGGGCTGCGGAGCCTGTGGGGGCTGAGGGGCGCCCTGGTGCTGCTGCGTGGGGTCGAACCGGGGCATCTGCTGGGTGGCGCCCGCAGGCCCTTCGTTGCGGAACAGGTTGTCGAACTCGGCGGGCGGCTGCCGGTCACCGGGCGTCCCGGGCCTGATGCCGTACGGGGCGGCGCCGGGGACCGGCGGTATGAACTGGGTCGCCTCGGCGTTCCCGCCGTGCGAGGGCTGCTGCTGGTACGCCTGCGGCTGCGGCTGCGGCGCTCCGTGGTCGAGGAACTGGGTGGCCTCCGCGGGGCTCTCCGGCGGCAGCCCGCCCGGCGCGGGCCCGGCGGGCACCGGTGCGATGTACTGCGTGGCATCCGCGTCCCCGCCCACGCTCATGCCGGGCACGGCCTCGGGCGGCAACGGCTGCACGTACGACTGCTGAGGCTGCTGAGGCTGAAGGGGAGGCAACGGCTGGGCCTGCGGCTGCCCGTAGGCCTGTACCGGCTGCCCCTGGCCGTACTCGCCCTGGCCGTACGGTTCCTGCCCCCGACCGTGTGCCTGTGGCTGCGACGAGGCGTCCTGGTGCGTCGCCTGCGGCTCCCAAGGCTGCCCCCACGACTGGCCGCCCGCCGGGGCGGCCTGATCCGCCGGCCCCCCTGGTATCCAGGGCTCGCCGCCACCCGCGGGCAGCACGACACCTTCGTGCGCGGGCCGTACAGCAGGAAGCTGCTGCTCGTCACCCTGTCCGCTCTGCGTCACCGGGACTCCTACGTGTAAACCTACGGAATCGTCGGCTCACGCTACCGGGTGGCTGCCGCCGTTCGCCAAGCGCGTGTTCTCACTCACCGCCCCTTCACAAGCGCTGTAACACCCAGCGCTCTCAAGACGCAGTTAAAGGGGCACCTGGACACGATCCGGTGATCGGGCCCCGGTCAGGCCGCCTGGAACTCCAGCCTCGCCCCGAACTCCCGTACCGCCGGCTCGTCCCCGTACGGCACCAGCCGCTGCTGGAGGTCGTCCAGATACTCCGTGCCCCGGCCGGAGCGCACCGACCCCAGCAGCTCCATCGCCTGCGTGCCCGTGTGGCAGGCCTGCTCCACCTCGCGCAGCTGGACCTGGGCCGTGGCAAGGAGCACCAGGCCGATGCCGCGGCGGCGGGCCCGGGACTCCGGGTGGCCTGCCAGGGACTCCTTCGCCCGCCGAGCGGCCGCCTCCGCCTGGCCGAGGTCGCGGTGACAGTGCGCCAGCTCGTCGGCGAGATAGGCGTGGTCGAAGTGGGCGATCCAGTCGGGGTCGTCCCCGGTGTCCGGTTCGGCGTGCTCCATGGCCATCAGCGCCCGACCCGTCACCGCCTGGCAGGTGCGGGCGTCGCCGAGCAGGGCGTGTCCCCGCGCCTCCGCCGCGTAGAACATCGCCTCCGCCCTCGGGGTAACCCGCCCGCGCGCGCCCTCCTGCGCAGCCCGCGCCAGCTGGGCGATCTCCCGCGGATTGCCGAGCTGGGCCGCGAGATGGCTCATCGATGCGGCCAGTACGTAACCGCCGTAGGCCCGGTCGCTCGCCGCCTGGGCCAGGCGCAGCGCCTGGATGTAGTAGCGCTGGGCGAGCCCCGGCTGGCCCGTGTCGACCGCCATGTACCCGGCGAGTTCGGTGAGCCGTGCGACCGCCGCGAACAGCTGTCGGCCGACCGATTCGCGGTACGCCCCCGAGAGCAGCCCGGAGACCACGCTGTTCAGGTAGTGCACCAGGACCGGCCGCACATGCCCGCCGCCGAACCGGTGGTCGAGGTCGACCAGCGCGGCCGTCATCGCCCGCACCGCCTCCACGTCCGACATCCCGACGCGGGCACCGGCGGCCCGTGCCACCTGCGGGTCGGCGCCGCTGATCAGCCAGTCGCGGCTGGGTTCGACCAGCGCCGACGAGGCGACCGACGAACCGGACAGGAAGTCGCGACGGCCGACGTCGCCGCGCCACAGCTCACAGACCTGCTCGATCGCACCGGCCACGGTCGGGGCGAACTGCAGGCCGACACCGGACGCCAGATTCTTGCCGTTGGCCATGCCGATCTCGTCGATCGTGACCGTACGGCCGAGCTTGCGGCCGAGCGCCTCGGCGATGATTCCCGGTGCCCTGCCGCGTGGTTGCTGTCCACGCAGCCAACGGGCCACCGAGGTCTTGTCGTAACGCAGATCGAGCCCGCGCTCCACGCCGACCATGTTGACGCGGCGGGCGAGGCCGGCGTTGGAGCATCCGGCTTCCTGAATGAGCGCCTGGAGCCGTTCGTTCGGCTGGCGGGCGACGAGAGGCCTGGCTGCCATGTTTCCCCCTGAGGCCGCAGTGATCGATGAGCGGATCACTGCCCGGCAAATACACGGAAAATGCGCACATTCATCGTGTTCGTCACGTCCGTCGCGTTCCTTGTCATTCGTGTCGGCATATGACAAAGGCCGACCATTACGGAACTGCACGTGAGCTTGCCCGTGAGCTGCCCGTGAGCTGCCCGTAGGTGGCTACCCGCCCGACCGAGCACCGCCTCACGCGCGCCCCCGCCCATGCATCCATGCGCCCCGTATGCCGGATCAGTGAGCCGTGACCACGCCCGCCACGCCCGTAACCCCAGGTGGCGGCGGCCAGCAAGGGTTGAGGCCTGCCACCTCCGCAGAGCCTGCCCCTCCCCTCATAAGGCCTGTCTCTCCTATGACGACAAGGCCTGCCTGCCCTACGGAGACACGGTCTCGCGGTCGCCCTGGGGGTCCTCGGCGAATTGCTCCAGGAAGGGTTCGACGGCCGCGCGCCAGCCCTCCGGCTGGTCGTAGTGGACGAGATGGCCGGCGTCGGCCACCTCGGCGTACTGCCCGCGCGGCAGTACGCGGACCATCTCCTGGGCCTCCGCCCGGCCCAGCTCGCCGTCGAGGCCGCGGAGCACCAGGGTCGGGCACCGGACCTGTGCCAGTTCCTCCCAGTGCGCGTCGAACACCCAGGTCGCGCGGGACTGGAGCATCTGGCGGCGGGAGAAGACGGGGCGCCAGCCGTCGGCCCGCTCGGCCATCACCTCGGCGAAGAATTCGCCGCGGGCCGGGTTGGGCCGCTCCACCCAGGGGTCGTCCTCGCCGAACCACTTCCGTACGTCGGAGAGCGTCGCGAACGGCACCGGCCAGGACTTGAACCAGTCCTCCCACTCCCGTTGCGAGGCCGCGCCGAGCGCGGAGGCCCGCATGTCGCAGATGACCAGCGCCCGGACGAGATCGGGGCGCTTCGCGGCGAGCTGCCAGGCGGTGAGCGCTCCCATCGAATGTCCGACGAGGGTGACGGGGGCGAGGCCGAGCTGTTCGATCGCCGCCTCGGCGTCGGCGACGTACGCATCACGAGTGTACGGGCCCTCGGCCGGCTTCTCGCTGCGGCCGTGCCCGCGCTGATCGAGGCCGACGGCGCGGTGCCGTTCGGAGAGCCAGCGGGTGGTCGAGGCCCAGTGCGAGGCCCGGCCCATCAAGCCGTGGAGCAATAAGACCCCTGGGGCGCACTCACCCTCCGCGCGCCCTTTGGGCGGGTCGGCGAACTCCCACGCCGCGAGGCGTACGCCGTCGGCCCCGGTCACATCGATGCGCCGCACCATGTTCTGGCACCCCCTTCTGGTCCCCGATCACCGCTTGATACCGCTCGATCACCGTGTGGTCGCGCCACATGAGACTATCGAACCTTTATTCGAAAAACGGTTCCTGGCATCCAAGACCCCTCGTTCGAGTGACCAGCTGCAAGGATTGATGGCGGCCGCGGAGGGGAGATCTTCTCCGGGAGGCGGGCCACTCGGGGATGAGGGCCCGCAGGGATCGACCTTGAGAGCTCGGGGCTCCAGGTCGAAGCAGGGGAGGACAGGCCCCGGCGCCGCAAGGCGCCGGGGCCCTCCTGCGTCAAGAGAGCGACCGACTCCGGAACGCATTCGCGGGCGACGGCACAAGCTGCGCCGGCAGCGGCGCAGGATGGCACGGGCGTCACGGGCAGAGGTGCGGGCGTCGCGGGCAAGGGCACTGACTGCATGGGTGACGGCACTGCCTGCGCAGGAACCGCACCCGCCGATACCGGCAGCGACACCCACGGCGCGGGTCTCGACACCGACAGCGCAGGAACCGCACCCGCCGATACCGGCGGCGACACCCACGGCGCGGGTCTCGACACCGACAGCGCAGGCACCGCACCCGCCGATACCGGCAGCGACACCGACAGCGCGGGCGGCAGCGCCGACGGTGTGGGCGCCGGTGCCGGCTTCGAGTTCGCGGGCGGCCGGGACCGCGGCAGCCACCTTCCGGCACGGCTGCCGAACATGCCGAACATGCCAGTACGACGGGCGCATACGCCTGCTCCCTCCCCGACCGCGCGACCAGATGGCCGACACTCTCAGGTATGCCTCAGCCACAGCCTGGCACGCGATCCGTCCGGGCGCTGCGATTCCGGACGGAAAAACGGAAAGCGGACGTCACGTTCCGGCGCCCCGCCGACACTCGGTCAGCGGCGCCCGTCAGCGCTTCGCCACGAACACATGCGAGGCGATCTCGGCATTCAGCTCCGCCGCCTCGCCACTGCTGCCGACCAGCACCCCGCCGGCCGACTGGGTCACGCTGACCACGGCACCGGGCTGCACACCCGCCCGCCGCAACGTGTACATCAGCTGGGCGTCCGTCTGGATCGGCTCACCGATCCGGCGCACGACCACCGTCTTGCCCTCGGCGCCCGGGTCGAGCTCCGACAGGCTCACCATGCTCTCGTCGAGGAACGGGTCGGCCTCGGCCTTCTCGCCCAGCTCCTCCAGGCCCGGGATCGGATTCCCGTACGGAGACTCCGTCGGGTGGCGCAACAGCTCCAGCACCCGCCGCTCCACGGCCTCGCTCATCACATGCTCCCAGCGGCATGCCTCGGCATGGACCTGCTCCCACTCCAGGCCGATCACGTCGACGAGCAGGCACTCGGCAAGCCGGTGCTTGCGCATGACGCGGGTCGCGAGGCGGCGCCCCTCGCCGGTCAGCTCCAGATGGCGGTCGCCCGCGACCTGGACCAGGCCGTCGCGCTCCATGCGCGCCACCGTCTGGCTGACCGTCGGACCGCTCTGGTCCAGCCGTTCCGCGATCCGGGCGCGCATGGGGACCACACCTTCCTCTTCGAGTTCGAGGATGGTGCGGAGATACATCTCCGTGGTGTCGATCAGTCCGGACATTCGTGCCCCTCGATGCTGTGACATGAAAAACGTCGTGCGCTGGCCCTGAACCAATTCTGACGCATACCACCGACAACCGTGCCGCGCCGACCGGACACCGTGCAGCGGAGCGGCGTGGGCGGTATTGACATGTCACTGGTCCAGACCGCAACGTGATCCGCGGCACGGACACCCCACGGACACTTCTTCCCGTATTTCTCCCCGCCGGAAAGGGCCTCCTCGATGAGCGACAGCAAGCTGGCCGGTCAGTTCTTCGATGCAGCGATCGGCCTGCTGGAGCGCGTGCGCGACGAGGAGTCCGGCAACATCGCGGCCGCCGGTGCCGCGATCGCCGACACCGTCGCCGCGGGCGGTCGGCTCTTCGCCTTCGGCGCCGGGCACTCCTCGCTCCCCGCCCAGGACGTCGTCTACCGGGCGGGCGGTCTCGCCCTGATGAATCTGCTGGCTGTGCCGGGGACGGTCGGCGTCGACGTCATGCCGGCGACGCTCGGCTCGGCGCTGGAGCGCGTCGACGGGCTGGCGGGTGCGGTGCTCGACTCCAGCCCCGCCGAGGAGGGCGACGTCCTCGTGATCATCTCCCTCTCCGGGCGCAACGCGCTTCCGGTGGAGATGGCGATGAACGCACGGGCGCTCGGCCTGAAGGTCATCGGCGTCACTTCGGTGGCGTACGCGGACGGCACCCGGTCCCGGCACAGCTCGGGCGGCTTCCTGCGGGACCACTGCGACATCGTGCTCGACAGCAAGATCTCCATCGGCGACGCGGAACTGACCGCCGACGGGATCGAGGCGCCGTTCGCGCCCGCTTCGACGGTGGTCACCAGCGCGGTGATGCAGGCGATGATGGCCGCCGCGGCGGAGCAGCTCGTGGCGCGGGGGGTCGAGCCGCCGATGCTGCGATCGGGGAACGTCGACGGTGGCCACGAGTGGAACGGGCGCGTCATGACGGAGTACCGGGACCGGATCTTCTACCGCCACGGAGGGTGACGGGGCCGCCCGGCTGCCGCCCCCGCGCCGCCCCCCATCGCCGAACGCCCCTCCCCCGGCACCCGGCCGCCTGGGCAACCGTGCCGTCCTCGAACGCCGGACGGGCTAGGAGTGGGCCAGCACCTGCGCCAGGTCCACCGCCGCGGCGACCCGGACCGCCACGCTCTCCGCGTACGCCGCGTCGGGGCGTACGAAGGCGGCGCGGTGGGCGGAGCGCAGAAACGTCACCACGCCCAGCGTGCGCCCCCTGCTCCGCAGCACCGCGCACAGCGCGTGCACCGAGTCGCCCGGCCACTGCCGTTCGGCCGCCCACCCCCCGGCCTCCGGCCCCGCTCCCGCACTGGCCCGCACCGAACCCGTACGGTCCACCGCCTGAAGAGCCGGGTGACCGGCCGCGTACCGCAGAGGAATCCCGCCGCCCGCAACCGGCAGGCACGGGCCCGGCTCACCGGACGGGGTCGCCGCCACCCGCACCAGCCGTTCCCCCGCCACCAGGTCGACCAGCGCATGGTCGGCGAAGCCCGCGAGCGCGTAGTCCAGATAGGACGTCGCCGCCTCCATCGGGTCCTCGCACTCGGACGCCGACCGCGAAGCCCGGTGCAGCTGGTTGGAGCGGAACCGCACCCGGTCCGCCTCCTGCGCCGCCAGTTTCTCCGCCGTCACATCCTGGAACAGCCAGCCGACCCCCAACGGAACCGGCTCCTCCGCGAGCGGCGAGGCCAGTGGCAGAAAGCCGCTGCGCCAGCAGCGCCGCCGGTCCTCCTCCCCCGTCCGCAGCGTCACCCACAACTCGGCGGGCGCCGGTGGTGCGCCCTCGGCGAGTACGTGCTGCAGTGCGCCCTCCAGATCCTCGACGCCCTGCGCGATCAGCTCCCCCAGCGGGCGCCCCAGCAGCGTCGTGCGACGGCCGCCCAGCGCCCGTGCCGCGTGCACGTTGATGACCGTCGGCCGCAGATCGGCGTCGACGAGCACCACACCCCACGACGCGTCCTCGAACAGGGCCTCGCTCAGCGCGATCGACCGCTCCAGATCGATCTGCGCGTGCACCTCGCCGAACGCGCAGTACACCCCGGCCGGTCTCCCGTCCGCGCCCCGGACCCCCGCCGACTGCGTCCGCACGAGCACCCGCCCACCGTCCTTGCGCAGCAGCGCGAACTCATGGACCCGGCGACCGGCACCGTCCATGGCCGCCATCAGCCTTCCCTGCACCTCCCCAGCATCCGCCCGTCGCACCGCCCACCCGGCAAACCCGGGCCGGCCGACGGCCTCCTCCGCGGACCAGCCGAGAATCCGCTCGGCCTCGCGGTTCCAGTGGGTGATGGTGCCGTCCGCATCGAACGCACAGAGCGCCGCATCCATCCCGTCGAGCAGCGCCGCAAGCAACTCGGCCCCCGCGATCGTCCTCGGAGCAGTCCCCAGATCGCCTTTCGGATCGTCGTCGGGCCCGGGAGCGTCGGTGGTCCCACTGTTACTGGAAGCACTCATCTCCGTACCCCCCGCAGGACGTATCCGGCATCACCGCACGTCAGACCATTGAACTCGAATGTGACCCAGCACACACCGACTTCTCGGAAATCCACTCACCACCCGGCGCAGGATCCGGCCGGTCGGCACACCGAACGATGGCATATTCGATCTTCATCAAAAGATCGCTCATATCGCGGCACACAGCTCCGTCGGCGTCACGCCGAGAAGGCAGAGACCGGGGACGGTGACGTTCCCCACCGAACAACACCGGCAGCGGCAAAACGGGCGCGGGCACAGTCTTCGTCCTGGCGAGGGGCAAAGAGCCACTCATGCCACCGAATAAATGAGTTGAGACATTCTCCGAGGGTTCTTAGGCTGCTGCCACACGTAGGGAAAGGAGGTGTTCCGGAAGTGATTTCTTCTCGGACTCGTGAGGTGGCTGCGGGCTGACGCCCGTTGTCGCGCTCTTTGCAGTGCAGGCCGGTCATCGGCCAATCCCAAGCAGTCACCGACCCGCAGGCTCGCCGGTAAGTCCGGCCGGCTCCTCCGCAAGGAGGGACCAGAGCCTGCGGGTTTCTGCATGCCCCAAGGAGCTTGCCTACGGGCATAGGCGCTCGACGCGCCAGCCCTCGCCCTCGCGTACGTACCTCAGCCGGTCGTGCAGCCGGTTCTCGTGGCCCTGCCAGAACTCGATCGTGTCGGGGACGACGCGGAAGCCGCCCCAGTGCGGGGGCGCGGGGACGTGTTCGCCCTCGGGGTAGCGGGCTGCCAGTTCCTCGTAGCGTTCGATCAGCTCGTCGCGCGAGCCGATCACCGTCGACTGGGCGCTCGCCCAGGCGCCCAGCTGGGAGCCGTGCGGGCGGGTGCGGAAGTAGGCGACCGTCTCGTCGCGGCCGACGCGGGCCGCCGCGCCGGTGACGATGACCTGGCGTGCCATCGGGTGCCAGGGGAAGAGCAGCGAGACGTACGGGTTGGCGGTCAGTTCGCGGCCCTTGCGGGATTCGTAGTTGGTGAAGAAGACGAAGCCGCGCTCGTCGTACTTCTTCAGCAGCACCGTGCGTGAGGACGGCCGGCCCTCGGGGGTGGCGGTGGAGACCACCATGGCGTTCGGTTCGTGGAGCACGCCGCCCACGGCGACCTGCCGGAACCAATGGGCGAACTGCTGGATCGGGTCGGCGGCCAGCGTGTCCTCGGTGAAGGCCACGGCGCGGTACTGCTCGCGCATCGCGGCCGGATCGGTGGTGGAATCGGAGGGGGAATCTGCGGTGGGCACGGGGTCATCCTGCCGCAGTGACCGAGCCTGCCCGGCGAGGAGGGCCATCGATCCGCCACCAGTGAATCGGGAAGCTGTGCCGGATGTCACGCTTCCCCGCGTCGTGGGAACCCGCCAATATCTTGGAGCAGGCCATTGTGGCCTCCGCAGAGCCGCCGACCGAGGGAGCCGCCATGTCCGACTTCGTACCGGGACTAGAGGGAGTCGTCGCGTTCGAGACGGAGATCGCCGAACCGGACAAGGAGGGCGGTTCGCTCCGCTACCGCGGTGTCGACATCGAGGATCTCGTCGGCCATGTGTCGTTCGGCAACGTCTGGGGCCTGCTGGTCGACGGGGCGTTCAACCCCGGCCTGCCGCCCGCCGAGCCGTTCCCGATCCCGGTGCACTCCGGGGACATCCGGGTCGATGTGCAGTCCGCACTGGCGATGCTCGCTCCCGTGTGGGGCCTGAAACCGCTGCTCGACATCGACGAGGAGACGGCGCGCAACGATCTGGCACGGGCCGCCGTGATGGCGTTGTCCTACGTCGCCCAGTCGGCGCGCGGGCAGGGGCTGCCGATGGTTCCGCAGCGCGAGATCGACAAGGCGCAGTCCGTGGTCGAGCGGTTCATGATCCGCTGGCGCGGTGAGCCGGACCCCAAGCACGTCAAGGCCGTCGACGCGTACTGGACGTCGGCCGCCGAGCACGGCATGAACGCCTCCACGTTCACCGCCCGTGTCATCGCGTCGACCGGTGCCGATGTGGCGGCGGCGCTGTCGGGTGCGGTGGGTGCGATGTCGGGGCCGCTGCACGGTGGTGCGCCGTCCCGGGTCCTCGGCATGATCGAGGAGATCGAGCGGACCGGGGATGCCACCGCGTACGTGAAGAAGGCCCTGGACAAGGGTGAGCGGCTGATGGGTTTCGGTCACCGGGTCTACCGGGCGGAGGACCCGCGGGCGCGCGTTCTGCGGCGTACGGCCGAGGAGTTGGGCGCGCCGCGCTTCGAGGTTGCGCAGGCGCTGGAAAGGGCCGCGCTGGAGGAGTTGCACGCGCGGCGCCCCGACCGGGTGCTGGCGACGAACGTGGAGTTCTGGGCGGCGATCATGCTGGACTTCGCGGAGGTTCCGGCGCACATGTTCACGTCGATGTTCACGTGCGCGCGTACGGCGGGCTGGTCGGCGCACATCCTGGAGCAGAAGCGGACGGGGCGGCTGGTGCGTCCTTCGGCGCGGTATGTCGGGCCCGGAGCGCGTGACCCTCGGGAGATCGCCGGGTACGAGCAGATCACGAATCTCGGGAACTGAACTTCTGGCGTGAGGTCCGGGGTCGGCGGGCTGTTGGTCCCGGCTCAGCCCAGCGCCTCGTCCAGCAACGCCGCCCACTGGGCCACGACCCTTCGGCGCCGGGCGGTGTCGTCGGTGAGCACGTTGGCCAGGCCGAGACCGCGGGCCATGTCGAGGAGGCCCTGGACGGTTTCGCGTACGCCGGGCTTCGTCTCGTCGGCGGTGAGGAGTTCGACGGCGATGCGGTGGGTCTCGCGGCCGACGCGGGCTTCGAGTTCGCTGACGCGGGGGCGGAGCTGCTCCTCGTTGGACGCGGCGACCCAGAGCTGGAGCGCGGCGCGGAAGAGCGGGCCGGTGTAGAGGTCGACGAGGGCGGCGACGACGGCTGTGCGGCCCTGGACGGGCAGGGCGCGCAGGGCGGCGGAGCGTTCCTCGGCGACGTATTCGACGGCTGCGGTGAACAGGTCCTCGCGGGTGGGGAAGTGGTGCTGGGCGGCGCCGCGCGAGACGCCTGCGCGTTCGGCGACGACGGAGACCGTGGAGCCTGCCCAGCCGTGTTCGGCGAGGCAGGCGACCGCGGCTTCGAGGAGTCGCCGACGGGTGGCGCGGCTGCGGTCCTGCTTGGGGGTCCGGTCGGTGGGGGGCATCACAACGCCCATGCGGGGTCCCGTCGTTCGAGGAAGGCCGTCATCCCTTCGCGTGCCTCGGCGGAGGCGAAGAGTGCTGCCGAGCGGGCGATGAGGTCTTCGGCGTACTGGTCGAAACTTTTCAGCACAGTAGCCGTGACCAGCTCCTTCGATGCTGCCAGCCCCTGCGGTGAGGCCTTGCGCAGTCCATCCAGTACGGGTACGAGCGCCTGGTCGATGTTCTCGGCGGACCCGACGGCGATAGTGATCAGGGAGATACGGGCCGCTTCGGTCGCGTCGAAGCGTTCGCCGGTGAGGTAGTAGCGGGCGGCGGCGCGCGGGTCGGTGCGGGGCAGCAGCGGCATGGAGATGACGGCGGGGGCGAGGCCGATCCTGGACTCGGTGAGGGCGAAGGAGGCGCCGGGGCCGGCGACGGAGATGTCGCAGGCGCTCAGCAGCCCGAGGCCGCCCGCCCGGACGTGCCCCGTGACCCGGGCGACGACGGGCTTGGGCAGGGCGACGATCTGCCGCATCAGGGCGACGAAGGCCGCCGGGTCGGGCGGCCCGGTCAGGTCCGCGCCCGCGCAGAACGTGTTGCCGGTGTGGGTGAGGACGACGGCCCGTACGGTGTCGTCGGCCGCGCACGCGTCCAGGGCCGTGGAGAGCTCGCCGACCAGCTGTGCGGACAGTGCGTTGCGGTTGGCCGGTGAGTCGAGGGTGAGGGTGGTGATGCCCCGGTCGTGGGTGGGGTCGGCGAGCGGCGGCTTCGAAGTCACGTGGTTCGTCTCCTTTTCCCCGGACGTCCTGCCGAGCGTGGCAGCGGAGCCGGGAGCGATCAAGCGCGCTTGCATGGTCTGCGGTTACCTCGTCTGCTGCACGGGGCCGGCCCCGTGCAGCACGACGCCCCATCCGCGTGCACGGACAGCGCCCGGTCGCACTCGGCCATCCGGCACCCGGCTCGCGTCAGTACGACTTGGGGAGGCCCAGGGACTGGTGGGACACGTAGTTCAGGATCATTTCCCGGCTGACGGGTGCGATCCGGGCGACGCGGGCCGCCGTGATCAGGGACGCGAGGCCGTATTCGCGGGTGAGGCCGTTGCCGCCGAGGGTGTGCACGGCCTGGTCGACGGCTTTGACACAGGCCTCGCCGGCCGCGTACTTCGCCATGTTGGCGGCCTCGCCGGCACCGATGTCGTCGCCGTCGTCGTACAGCCGGGCGGCTTTCTGCATCATCAGCCGGGCCAGTTCCAGTTCGATGTGGGCCTGGGCGAGGGGGTGGGCGATGGCCTGGTGGGAGCCGATGGGTTCCTTCCACACCTGCCGGGTCTTCGCGTACTCGACGGCGCGGGCGAGTGCGTAGCGGCCCATGCCGATGCCGAATGCGGCGGTCATGATGCGTTCGGGGTTGAGTCCGGCGAAGAGCTGGAGGAGGCCCGCGTCCTCATCGCCCACCAGGGCGTCGGCGGGCAGCCGTACGTCGTCGAGGACCAGCTCGAACTGCTTCTCCGGGGAGTGGAGTTCCATGTCGATCTGCGAGCGCCGGAAGCCGGGCGCGTCGCGCGGGACGATGAAGAGGCAGGGCTTGAGCTTGCCGGACCTGGCGTCCTCGGTGCGGCCGACGATGAGGGTGGCGTCGGCGATGTCGACGCCGGAGACGAAGACCTTGCGCCCGGTGAGCAGCCAGTGGTCGCCGTCCTTGCGGGCGGTGGTGGTGATGCGGTGGGAGTTGGAGCCCGCGTCGGGTTCGGTGATGCCGAAGGCCATGGTGAGGCTGCCGTCGGCGAGGCCGGGAAGCCACTGCTGTTTCTGGGTGTCGGTGCCGAAGCGGGCGATGACGGTGCCGCAGATCGCCGGGGAGACGACCATCATGAGCAGCGGACTGCCCGCCGCACCCAACTCCTCCAGAACGATAGAGAGTTCGGCCATTCCGCCGCCCCCGCCGCCGTACTCCTCGGGAAGGTTCACGCCGAGGTAGCCGAGCTTGGCGGCTTCGGTCCACAGCTCGCGCGGGTGGGCTCCTTCGCGTACGACGGAGGTCATGTAGTCCCGCCCGTAACGCTTTCCGAGGGTGGCGACGGCGGCGCGCAGGGCCTGGTGCTCTTCGGTTTCGAGGACGGTGCTCATGCGTTCTCCTCAGGGTCTGCGGGTTCGGTGACGACGGCGAGCAGGGCGCCGACCTCCACCTGGAGGCCGGGGGCGGCGTGCAGTGCGGTGAGGGTGCCGGAGGCGGGGGCGAGGATGCGGTGTTCCATCTTCATCGCCTCCAGCCAGATCAGTGGCTGCCCGGCCTCCACCGCCGCCCCGGCCCCTAGGCCGTCCGCGATGCGGACGACGGTGCCGGGCATGGGGGCGAGCAGTGAGCCGGGTTCGGTCCGGTCGGTGGGGTCGGTGAAGCGGGGCAGGGCGGTGAAGGCGTACGAGCCGGTGGCGGTGTCCACGTACACCTTGTCCCGGTGGGCGGTGACGGCGAAGTGGTGGGTGAGGGAGTCGACTTCGAGGGTGACGTGGTCGGGGCGGGCGGCGATGACCCGTTCACCGGTTTCGGGGAGGAGGCCGGTGCGTGTGGTGCGGTAGGCGGCCCGGTGCTCGGTTCCGTCGGGTTCGGCGCGGTAGTGCTTGACCTGGGGCCGGGAGGAGATGTTGCGCCAGGCCCCGAAGCGGACGGGGCCGGGTCCGGGGCCGTGGTGCCGGCCGGCGGCGTCGGCGAGGGCGGCGGCCAGGGCGGCGAGGTGGCGGTCCCTTTCGTCCGGGGCCGGGGTGAGGGCGTCCAGGTGGCGGTCGTAGAAGCCGGTGTCGAGGCGGGCGGCGAGGAAGTCGGGGTGGCGCAGCGACCGTACGAGCAGTTCGCGGTTGGTGACCGGGCCGTGGATGCGGGCGCGTTCGAGGGCGCGGGCGAGGAGGCGTACGGCTTCGCGGCGGGTGGGTGCGTGGGCGATGACCTTGGCGAGCATCGGGTCGTAGTGCACGCCGATGGTGTCGCCGCCGGTGTACCCGGTGTCGAGGCGCAGTCCGGGTTCGTCCGGCACATCCAGTGCGAGCAGTGCTCCGGTCTGCGGCTGCCAGTCGCGGGCGGGGTCCTCGGCGTAGAGGCGGGCCTCGACTGCGTGCCCCCGCGGCTCGGGCGGTGCGGTGGTGGGCAGGGGTTGGCCCTCGGCGATGCGCAGTTGCAGGGCGACGAGGTCGAGCCCGAAGACCGCTTCGGTGACGGGGTGTTCGACCTGCAGGCGGGTGTTCATCTCCAGGAAGTACGGCCGTCCGTCGGCGGCGAGCAGGAACTCGACGGTGCCCGCGCCCCGGTAGCCGACCGCGCGGGCGGCGGCCACGGCGGCATCGTGCAGCCGGGTCCGCAGCGTGTCGTCGAGGCCGGGTGCGGGGGCCTCCTCGACGACTTTCTGGTGGCGTCGCTGGAGTGAGCAGTCCCGGGTGCCGAGCGCCCAGATCCCGCCGTGCTCGTCGGCCATGATCTGGACCTCGACGTGCCGGCCACGCTCCACGTACGGCTCCGCGAAGACCTCACCGTCCCCGAAGGCGGCAGCGGCCTCGGCGGAGGCGGCCGTCAACTCGCCTGACAGGCGGGCTGGTTCACGTACGATCCGCATCCCTCGCCCGCCGCCGCCCGCCGCCGCCTTCAACAGCAGCGGGAGGTCGTCGGCGGTGACGTTCTCCGTGTCGACGGGTGCGAGCAGCGGCACCCCCGCGGCGGCCATCAGCTCCTTGGCGCGGGTCTTGGACGCCATCAGCTCGATGGCCTTGACCGGCGGGCCCACCCACACGAGGCCGACGTCCTGCACGGCCCGGGCGAATCCGGCGTTCTCGGAGAGGAAGCCGTACCCGGGGTGGACGGCGTCGGCGCCGGCCGCGAGCGCGGCGCGTACGACGAGATCGCCGCGCAGATAGGTGTCGGACGGGGCGGCACCCGGCAGCCGTACGGCGGTGTCCGCCTCCCGTACGTGCAGCGCGTCGGCGTCCGCGTCGGAGTACACGGCAATGGTGGCGATGCCCAGCGCACGGCACGTGCGGAAGATCCGGCAGGCGATTTCGCCCCGGTTGGCAACAAGCAGTGTGGAGATCATCTGAGTCGTCCCGGTCATCTGTGGCCTCACATCCGGAAGATTCCGAAGCCGCCGCGGGCGCCTTCGACCGGGGCGGTGTGGATCGCGGACAGGCACATCCCGAGGACGGTCCTGGTGTCGCGCGGGTCGATGACCCCGTCGTCGTACAGCCGCCCGGACAGGAACATGGGCAGCGACTCGGACTCGATCTGATGCTCGACCATGGCGCGCAGTCCGGCGTCGGCCTCGTCGTCGTATGGTTGCCCCTTCGCGGCGGCGGAGGCGCGGGCGACGATGGACAGCACACCGGCGAGCTGCTGCGGCCCCATGACGGCGGACTTGCTGCTGGGCCAGGCGAAGAGGAATCGGGGATCGTAGGCCCGCCCGCACATCCCGTAGTGCCCGGCCCCGTACGAGGCGCCCATCAGCACGGACAGATGCGGGACCTTCGAGTTCGACACCGCGTTGATCATCATCGCGCCGTGCTTGATGATGCCGCCCTGCTCGTACTCCTTGCCGACCATGTAGCCGGTGGTGTTGTGCAGGAAGAGCAGCGGAATGTCGCGCTGGTTGGCGAGCTGGATGAACTGGGCGGCCTTCTGCGACTCCTCGCTGAACAGCACCCCTTGCGCGTTGGCGAGGATGCCGACGGGATAGCCGTGGAGGGTGGCCCAGCCGGTCACCAGGCTGGTCCCGTACAGCGGCTTGAACGCGTCGAAGTCGGAGCCGTCGACCAGCCGGGCGATGACCTCGCGCGGGTCGAAGGGCACCTTCAGATCGCCGGGCACGATGCCGATCAGCTCGTCCTCGTCGTACTTCGGCGGCTCGGCGGGGCCCGGATCGGCGTGTGCCTTGCGCCAGTTGAGGCGGGCGACGATCCGGCGGGCCTGACGCAGCGCGTCCTGCTCGTCGACGGCGAAGTGGTCGGCGAGACCGGAGGTGCGGGCGTGCATCTCGGCGCCGCCGAGCGATTCGTCGTCGCTCTCCTCACCGGTCGCCATCTTCACCAGGGGCGGTCCGCCGAGGAAGACCTTGGACCGCTCCTTGATCATGACGGTGTGATCGGACATCCCGGGGACGTACGCCCCACCGGCGGTCGAGTTCCCGAAGACGACGGCCACGGTCGGGATGCCGGCCGCCGACAGCCGGGTGAGGTCGCGGAACAGCGCCCCGCCCGGAATGAAGATCTCCTTCTGTGACGGGAGATCGGCGCCCCCGGACTCGACGAGGCTGATGCAGGGCAGCCGGTTGGCGAAAGCGATCTCGTTCGCCCGCAGGGCCTTCTTCAGCGTCCAGGGGTTGGAGGCGCCGCCGCGTACGGTCGGGTCGTTGGCGGTGATCAGACACTCCACGCCCTCGACGACGCCGATGCCGGTGACGAGCGAGGCGCCCACTGTGTACTCGGGGGCCTCGCTGCCCCAGGCGGCGAGCGGCGACAGTTCCAGGAACGGGGTGTCCTCGTCGATCAGCAGCTCGATCCGCTCACGGGCCAGGAGCTTGCCGCGCGAGCGGTGCCGCTCGACGTACTTCTCGCCGCCGCCGGCCTGCGCCTTGGCGTGCTCGCCGGCCAGTTCGTCGAGTTTCGCGAGCATGGCCGCGCGGTTCGCGGCGTATTCGGGGCTCGCGGTGTCGAGCCCGGTGGGCAGGACGGTCATGCGTTCACCTCCGGTGCGTGGACGGCTTCCAGCAGCGATACGGGAATGGGGAGGCGCCGGGACCGCAGCCACTCCCCCACCGCCTTGGCCTGCGGATCGAACCGGTGCCGGGCGGCGACGCCCTCGCCGAGCAGCCCGTGGACGACGAAGTTCAGGGCGCGCAGGTTCGGCAGGACATGGCGTACGACGGTGAGGTGGGCGGTCTCCGGCAGCAGCTCCCGGAACCGTTCGACGGTCAGCTCATGGGCCAGCCACCGCCAGGCGTCGTCGCCGACGGCCCACACCCCCACGTTGGCGTCCCCGCCCTTGTCGCCGCTGCGGGCGCCCGCGACCCGGCCGAGCGGGGCGTTCCGGGTGGGTCCGGCGGACGGCAGGGGTTCGGGCAGTGGCGGCTCCCCGGCTTCCCGGAGGGGCCGCGTCCGTACGGGAGGTTGCTGGCTCTCCCGCCGCCCGTCCGGGAGTACGGCGACATGCGGGACCTCGTCGGCCGGGACGTACTTCGCCTCGAACACCCCGTACGGCGCGCCCTTTCCGGGCGGGGCGGTGACATGGAAGCCCGGGTAGCTGCCGAGCGCGAGCTCGATCGCGGCGCCGGAGACCGCGCGCCCGACGGCTTCCGGGTCCTGGTCGCGGACGACGAGCCGGAGCAGCGCACTCCCGGTCTCCTCGGTCTCGGCGTCGGCCCGGTCGGTCCGGGCCAACTCCCAACGAACCTCTTCAGGTTGGGTACGGCTCCGACCGAGCGCCTGAGCGAACTGATCTTTGACGAGCTGCGCCTTGGCCTCGATGTCGAGCCCGGTCAGCACGAAGACGACCTCGTTGCGCCACCCGCCGATCCGGTTCAGCCCGACTTTGAGGGTGGGCGGCGGGGCCTCGCCGCGCACGCCGGAGATCCGTACCCGGTCGGGGCCGTCCTGGGCCAGCCGTACGGTGTCGAGCCGGGCGGTGACGTCCGGTCCGGCGTACCGGGCCCCGCCGGTCTCGTACAGCAACTGGGCGGTGACGGTGCCGATGTCGACGACGCCGCCCGTGCCGTCGTGCTTGGTGATGACGGACGACCCGTCGGCATGGATCTCGGCGACGGGGAAGCCGGGCCGGCGCAGGTCGTGGCCGCGGAAGAACGAGTAGTTCCCCCCGGTGGCCTGGGTTCCGCACTCCAGTACGTGTCCGGCGACGACGGCCCCGGCGAGCGCGTCGTGGTCCTCGGGCCCCCAGCCGAAGTGGGCGGCGGCGGGCCCGGTGACGAGGGCGGCGTCGGTGACCCGTCCGGTGACGACGACATCGGCGCCGGCGCGCAGGCAGGAGGCGATCCCGACACCGCCGAGGTAGGCGTTGGCGGTGAGGTACCCCTCGGGTACGCGCAGACTGTCGCCCTCCACGTGGGCGACGCGTACGGGCACGCCCACCTTGTGTGCCAGCTCCCGTACGGCGTCGGCGAGTCCGGCCGGGTTGAGACCTCCGGCATTGGCGACGATCTTCACGCCGCGCTCGTGGGCGAGACCGAGGCCCTCCTCCAACTGGCGCAGGAACGTGGCGGCGTACCCGCGCGTCGGGTCCTTGAGCCGGCTCCGTCCCAGAATGAGCATGGTCAGCTCGGCGAGATAGTCCCCGGTGAGGACGTCGAGCGGGCCGCCGGTGAGCATCTCGCGTACGGCGTCGAAGCGGTCGCCGTAAAACCCGGAGGCGTTGCCGATCCGCAGTGGCTCGGTCACTTGCCGCCTCCCCGGGGTGCGCGGCCCGCTCCGGCGGGCCCGGCGAAGGCCTGGGCGATGTCGAGCCACCGGTCGGCGTCGGGCCCGGTGGCCCGGACGGCGAGGTCGTCGCGGTGGGCGCGCTGGGTGACGAGGAGGCAGAAGTCGAGCAGCGGA
This sequence comes from Streptomyces sp. NPDC002958, assembly GCF_055563255.1. Taxonomy (NCBI): domain Bacteria; kingdom Bacillati; phylum Actinomycetota; class Actinomycetes; order Kitasatosporales; family Streptomycetaceae; genus Streptomyces; species Streptomyces sp. NPDC002958. The sequence continues at coordinate 304,697 of NZ_JBVHDS010000006.1, forward strand.
CCGGTGACGCGTTGCGCGGCACCCTCGGGTCCGTACGCGATCACCTCCCCGTCAGGTGCGGTGAGTTCGACCCGGAACTCCTCCTCGGGTGCCTCGATCCCGCGCACCTCGTGGGCGTAGTCCCTGGCCCGCACCCCGATCCGGGCGACGTGTCGCAGCCGGGCGGTGGGGGTTCGGGTGACCCCGAGGGCGTCGGCGATGTCCTGGCCGTGCGCCCAGGTCTCCATGATCCGGGCGGTCGCCATGGAGGCGACGCTCATCGGCGGTCCGTACCAGGGGATACGGGTTCCGGCGGGCGCGTTCCGCAACGCCGCGTCGAGCCGCGTGCGCCCGTCCCGCCACCGCGCGAGCAGCGCGTCCGGGGCGAGCGCGGCCAGTTCCCCGGCGCCCTGGTCGACAAAGGACTCGGGCTGCTCCTCCGCCTTGGCCACCTCCCCGGCGAAGGCATCGGCGTCGGTCGCGGCCAGCAGCGCGACCTCGTCGGTCCAGGTGAGATGGGCGATCTGGTGCGCGATGCTCCAGCCGGGGGCGGGTGTCGGGGCGGCCCATTGCCCGGCGCTCAACTCCCGTACGAGTGCGTCGAGTTCCTGACTCTCATCACGCAGATCGTCGATCACGGCTGCGACATCGGGCACGGTGCGCTCCCCTCGGGGCAAGGCGGTGTGCCCAGGATCATGGCAGCGGCCCCATAAACAAGCAAGCATGCTTGCATGATTTTTCACCCCGGCACCGGACGAGGCGGCCGGGCGCGACCGAGGACCACCTGACCTACTGCACCACCCTGCGCGGCATGAGCGTCCAGGCAGTCGACCTCCGCCATGGGGCGAAAGCCATGGAGCTGGCCGACGTCGCTGCCGCCGCCTCCCCGAAAGCCGGGCCCCGCATGCGGGCCTTCCTCGCGGGTCAGCAGGCACATGCCGCCGCACAGACAGGGGATCGGACGGGCGCACTGCGATACATCCGCGAGGCTGAGGGAGCCATGGACCGCGCCGAGTCACGCGGCAAGGCGTTCGGCCCGAACGCCCCGGCCGCGGTCGACGGCGCCCACCGCCGTCAACCCCGGCGCTTCTTCGGCCGCCCCCCGCTCACCTGGCCGCGCACCGCACCCATGCTCGCCGCGATGACCAGGGCGATGGCCAGGGCGTCCGTCGCGGAGAGGGCCTGGTCGAGGACGAGGAAGCCGGCCGCGGCCGCTATCGCGGGTTCCAGGCTCATCAGGATTGCGAAGGTGGGCGCGGGCAGACGGCGCAGCGCCATGAGTTCGAGGGTGTACGGGAGGACCGAGCTCAGCAGCGCCACCGCCGCGCCCAATGCCAGCGTGGACGGGACCAGCAGTTTCGAGCCCGACTCCAGGATGCCGAGGGGCAGAGAGAGGAGCGCGGCGACCACCAGGGCCAGGGCCAGGCCGTCCGCCTTGGGGAAGCGACGGCCGGTACGGGCACTGAAGACGATGTACGCCGCCCACATGGCGCCCGCACCCAGGGCATACGCGGCGCCCACCGGATCGAGGCGCTCGAAGCCTCCCCCGCTCAGCAGCAAGACGCCACCCAGCCCGAGGCCCGCCCACACCACGTTGATCAGGCGGCGGGAGGCGATCACCGAGAGGACGAGTGGGCCCAGCACCTCCAGGGTGACGGCCGCGCCCAGCGGGATGCGGTCGACTGCCTGGTAGAAGAGCGTGTTCATGCCCGCCATGGCCGCCCCGAACGCGAGGACCGTGCCCCAGTCGGCGCGCGAGTAGCCGCGCAGCTTCGGGCGGCAGACGATCAGCAGGACGAGCGCGCCGATGGCCAGGCGCAGGGTGACGACCCCGAGCGCGCCGGCCCGCGGCATCAGCAGGACCGCGATCGCGGAGCCGAACTGGACGGAGAGACCGCCCGCGACCACCAGTGCGACCGGGACGAGTGCCGCCCTCCGGCCCGGGGGACGTGCGGGACCCTCCGCCCCGCCCAGGGCGGACACCGCCTCCGGTACGGCGACGGCTGCGGCCTGCTCAGTGGCCACAGCCCCTGCTGCACTGCGCTCGTAGTTCACCTGCGATGTCCCTCCCGAGTCCAACAGTGCATTCCGATGCACTGGTCGATTGAAGATGCCGCACTTCACCCTGCGGCACTCCCTCTTACGGTAGGCACCTCCGCGTGGCACGTGAAATGCCTGCTGGGCTCCCGTTATGCTTCCTACGCATGAGCCTTGGAAGCAACGGTGACGGCACCGACAGGTATTCGGGCCGGGGTTCCGGTCGGGGTTCCGGCCGGGGCATCGAGATGCGCCATCTGCGCGCCTTCCTCGCGATCGCCGACGAGGGCAACGTCACCCGCGCCGCCGCCCGCCTCCGTCTCACCCAGCCCGCGGTCTCCCGTACTCTCGCCGCCCTGGAGCAGCACCTCGACATCCGGCTCGTCGACCGGTCCACCCACCATCTCGTCCTCACCTCCGAAGGCGTCGCGTTCCGGGACAAGGCCGCCGCCGCGGTCGCCGCGTTCGACGAGGCGCTCGACCCCGGCGGGCTGCGCCACTGGCCGCTGCGGCTCGGGCACGCCTGGTCCGCGTTCGGCCCGTACACCACACCACTGCTGCGCCGCTGGCAGGAGCTGTATCCGCAGACCCCGCTCGAACTGCTGCGGATCGACGACCGCACCGCCGGGCTGACCCGCGGCGAGGTCGATGCCGCGTTGCTGCGGGGGCCCGTCGAGGCGCCCGGGCTCGTCACCGAGGTGCTGTTCGAAGAGGACCGGGTGGCGGCGGTGGCCGCGGACGGGCCGCTCGCCGCCCGTGCCACGCTCCGTCTCGCCGATCTGGCGGGTGGCACCGTCGTCCTCAACACCGTCTCCGGCACCACCACCGTCGACCTGTGGCCGCCGGAAGCGAGGCCCGCCGCGACCCTCACGGTTGCCAACACCGACGACTGGCTGACTGCCATCGCGGCCGGGCGCGGCGCCGGGGTCTCCGCCGCATCCACCGCCGGCATGCACCCGCACTCCGGGGTCGCCTACCGCCCCCTCGTCGACGCCCCGACCGTCCCCGTCCTGCTCGCCCGGCGCGACGCCCCCGGCCACCCCGCACTGCCGAGACTCGCCGCGCTCGCCCGCGAGATCGTGGGGCAGGACACCACCGGCGGCTGAGCCGACCTCCCCGACAGGGGAGGTCCCTTTGTGCCTAGGTCTTATTCGATCTTGTACCTGTAGATAGGAAGTCAGCTCATCCACAGGGGTCCTTGACGGTAGCTTCTGTCGGACGAAATCAGAACGTCAGTGGCTGACGACACGAGATGTCAGTGGTCAGCGACAGTTGTGGGAGTGAGGCAGGGCCCGGCCCGGCGTGCGGGCGGGCCCTGCGCGAGGTGAAACGTTGAGACGTCAGGAGGCGGGGCGGCGTACGACCGAGTAGCGGGTTCGCACCCAGGTGATCCACGGAAGCAGGGCCTCGCTCATTCCCCACGCGATCGAGTATCCGTACGCGAAGGTCGGGTGAAGGTCGATCCAGCCGAGGAGCGTGGCCGGCGGAAGGGCGATGGCCACTCCCCGGCCGGTAGAGGCCATGCACTGGATGAGCGACGTGGAGGTGGGCTTTCCACCGCTGGCGGGGGGCACGGGAACGAGACCGGTCAGCGTCTGGTCCTGGAGAGCAGTGGGGTCGGGCGGGACCGACTCGTCGGGTACGGACGTCAGGCCGGTGGTGTGGGACGCGAGCTGCTGGCTCATGATGGGTTCCGTCTTCCTTGGTCGTGATCTGCCTGGATCGGATTTCGGGGACATGGATCGGGGCCGCGTTACAGCGCGGCCCCGACGTCGTTTACGGGGTTTCAGTCCTTCGGGCTTTCCTCCTCGGAGGAGTCCCGGGGTGCAGGCACGGTCAGCCCGCGGTGGCCGAATGGGTCTTTGAGGGAGTAGAGGGGCCGGGAGGCCCGTCCCGAGGGAACGGCGAGGGTCTCGTACGCCTGCGACCCAGCCCGTTCCAGGACCTTGTGGTGAATCAAGTCCTTGATCCCGTTCGCGACGGTCCGCTCGGCAAGGCCGTACCACTCACCGATCTTGGCCTGGGCCAGTGGGAACTTCGGCTTCCGCTGTGCCAGGGAGATCAGGTACACAGCCTTGCCCGGGAAGGACAGGACTGTGTGCAGGTTCTCCTCCCAGTACTCAAAGGGAAGTTGGAAGTACGCCTCGTTGGCGACCGGCGGGTGGTAAGGGCTGCCGGAGCCGTCCTCGAGGAGTTTGGTGACCGTGGTCCGACGGCCCGCGCCCCTGGCGGTCGAGATGACGTTGAGTTCCCTCAGCGCCTTCCAGGCACGGGAGACTGCAGACGCCCCGGATTTCTCCTCGAAGATGCCCACAGTCCTGGCCCACGTCGATGACCAGTCGGTCGCCGAGTAGTCGCCGGCGCCGGTGACTGCAGCCATCACCAGGTACAGGTCGAGAGCACGCTCCTGCTTGTTTGCGACGAGGGAGCGCATGACGCCGGGTTGGGTGTTGGGGGTCTTGCCCGTCTGAAGGAAGTCCCTCCTGATCGGCACCGTACGGTTCGCCCGCTTCGAGCGGTCGAGGAGGAGCTTGATCGTGCGCTCCTGTGTCATGTAGCCGAGGCTCTCGCCAGCCGCGTCCGTCACGATCCCGGCCATCTCGGCTGCCTGGTTTGTCTCGCTCCCTGTGGTGGTCATACGGAGAGGATGACACACTTGCGCCGCCTAGCGCATGCCATCAACCCCTGGTCAGCTACGCTGACTTGACGTGCTGTAGTGCGCTTAAGAGAACTAAGTGTGATGGCTATTTATGACACCTGCGTAGGACGCACATCCAGATGACTCGTACCCGGGTTGTTGGACTCGTAGAGGTGAGCCGCCAGCCAAGCAGCTGATTCCTCAGCAGGTGAAAAATCTTGAGTGGCTTCCGGCAAGCGGCCGCTCCGGGCACTGCCCGAAGGGATCTCCGAGGTGCTCGCCGTCACCGAGGAGGGTGGCGCCGGTAGCGCAACAGCGTCGCGGCAAGGCCCGGAAGGACGCGGACGACGTCAATCCCTACTGACACTTCATGTCGCCGACCACTGACATCCCGCTGTCGTCCGACAGCTTCCGATCACCGGTTGCCGAAGAGGCGGGTTCACCATGGCTGATCCGGTCAGCCTGACGTCTCGGTGTCGGACGACATCAGAACGTCAGTGGCCGGCGACACGAGATGTCAGCGGACGGCGACATGAGGTGTGTCAGTTAGGCGGCGGCGGCTCGGAGAGCATCCGCAGGCTGTACGCGACGTTGTCGTCGAGGACGTCGACGAGCTCACTGCGGATGACCATGTCGGCTGCGGCGAGGTCTTCGAGCGCCTGGCGCTGGGCGGCGTCCGCGGTGTCAATGCCGCCGTCGACCCAGACGCGGAGGAGGACCTCGGCCTCCACGGGCTGGATGGGGCCGCGGATGTCCGGGCGGGGGTTCTTCCTCCCGGCGATGGCTTCCGCCTGATCGGGACGTAGGACGTCGAGGCGCGCGGTGACCGTGTACCCGTTGGGCGGAACGTGCCGCAGGACAACGGATCATGAGGCAGATGCATGGCCGAGCCGGGTTCTCCCTGCTCCGCCACCGCATCCTCCTCCAGTGATCACTACACAGCGCTACCACCGATTACGGGACAGAGCCGAACGTTTTACAGTCCCGCTCCGCCCCGCAGACGAGCAAAATGCAGGGATGGATGAGGGGACTGCGGCGCTGATTGCCGCGATCGCAGGGATGGTTGGAGCGCTCGGCGGCGCGGCCGTAGGAGGTATAGCAGCCGTGCGCGGTGCGCGCATTGGCGCTGAGAAGTCTGCGGAAGCGACTCGGCAACAAGTCAGGGATCAAGCCGTCGCAGAGCACCTCCACTGGCTCCGCCAGGAAAGGCGGGAAGCCTGCGTGGGGTTACTTACCTCATCTGAGGAGCTGGTGAGCGCGCTATGGCAGGTCTGGGAGTTGGTGGAGCCGTTGGTAGATGAGGCAGAACCTGGCCAATCGATCGTCACCCCCGAGATGCGCACGCGGCTCACGACGGCTGACGAGATACACGACGTCTGCTTGGCGGCGAAGATGAGGCTGTTCGTCTTGGGACCGGATGATCTCCTGGAGACGGCTGAGCAACTCGTCGAGACTATGTGGTCCTCGGCTGAGACTCTTCAGGCGCTTCTTGAAGATGAGCAACGCCTGTGGGCGGACGAGAGCCCCTTCGACGAACCTGTCGCCAGACTCCGTGAAGCCGGACAACATTACAATCGGTTCGTAGTCAAAGTGAGAGAAGTGCTTACGAATCCGAGCACTGGCACTCCTTGACGTGCTCTCACACCTGGCCAACCCCAACGAGAGCCGGGCGTCCAACGGGGTAGGGGGCCACGATCGTCGATCGTCGATCGTCCACGCAGAGCCTTCACGAACCGTGGCCGTACCACCTCCGGCTCACCGCACGCCTGGACACGGCCGGGCCGCATGCCACGCTGGTACGTCGTCGAGGCGCAAAGGTGCCCGATGCCCGCCTCGGCGTACAGCACGGGCTTGGTGATCCGGTCGGTCACCGCGGTGTCCGCCGTGGTGACCTCGACGGCCAGGAGGACGTTGTCGGCGTCGACGAAGGGGCGGTCGCCGGCGGCGGCCGCGGTGCGTACGACGGTGATGTCGGGAACCGCCAGGGCGCGGCCGCCGAGGTTCACGTTGACCGAGGGAAGCACCTCGAAGCCGTCGGCGTCGTGCTCCAGGAGCACGGCCAAGCGGTGCACGGCGCGCTGGTGCGCGACGCTCGGGCGGCGGGTGAGCAGCAGCGCTCCGCCGACCATCTCGACGCGGTGGGAGGTGCCCTCGCCGAGCACCAGGACGTCGTCTTGCGGTCGCGTGGTCCGCTCGCCCACCCGGTGACCGGTCCCCCGGACATGACGAAGCCCCCGACCGCAGGGTGCGCGGTCGGGGGCTTCGGGTGTCAGTCGAGGCGTGGCATGACGACCTCGTCGAGGATCGTCGGGGGCTTTCCGGTGTAGGTGTAGCGGGCCAGTCCGTGGCCGCGCGGCATGTCGATCGTCCACGTTCCGGCGGCCTCGTCGTCGATGCGCGCGCCGGGCGGCTGGATGCCCATCTCGTGGGCTTCGCTGATCGTGACGGTCGTCGCGATAAACGCGGAGAACGCGTCCACTCCTGCACGGGGCCGGATGGCCGAGGTGAGCACCCCGCCCGTCTCAGCTCACTCCTCGACCACCGGAAAGGCCGGGGCGGTTTCGGCGGGCAGCTCCAGTTCCACGCCGGTCGGCCGGCCGTCGGGCCCGATCTCCAGGGACGGCCCCAGCGGCAAGAAGAGCGCATCCCTTCGTCCGCCGACGTCCTCCGGCACCGCGTACCCGTGGGGTCCCACCGGTCGGTTCCGCCCGGCGACCCCACTGCCGTCGCTGTGTCCCAGGACCGTGATGGTCCCCGTCGCCTCCGTCACCGTCCGATGCCGTGCCCGGCAAGCCTGTAGACGTCACAGGTGCCTGTCAGTGCGACGTCCGGGGCCGCCGGTGCGGCATCCGGGGCCTTCAGTGCAGCGTCCGGGGCCGTCAGCGCGGCAGGTCCAGCTCGGCCACCACCGTCTTGCCGACGGGCACGCGGTCAAGGACGTCCCACCGATCGGCGAGCGCCTCCACCAGGAGCATGCCCCGGCCGGTCTCCGCCAGCGGCGGCATCGCGGGGCGTGGCGCGCCCGGGGCGGGGGGCCGGAGTTCGCCCTGGGTGTCGGAGACCTCGATACGCAGGGTCCGGCCAAGGAGCTTGGCGGTGACCTCGAAGTCTCGGCCGGGGACGCGGCCGTGCGTGACGGCGTTGGCGGCGAGCTCTGCGACCAGCACGGCGGCGGCGTCGGACGCCCCACTGCCGTGCGGCACGCCCCAGGCGTCGAGCTGGTGCAGCACGAGCCGGCGAGCGAGGCGTGCGCCGCGCGGGGTGGAGCTGAAGCGCTGGACGAACACACCTACGGTGAGGGGCGCTTGACCGGTCGCGGGGGTGGACGGTGGATTCATGCGCCCAATACACAGGGCTCGCAAGGGGGTTCACCAGGACCGACGTGCGTACGCTGAGTCAGCGTACGCACACAATCAGTGGACAGTACGCATCACCCGGCGTGACGATGGAGCCGAGTCAGAAGCGGTACGGCGGGGCGGGTGCGCGCGAAAGGTGGCCGACTGTGGCCTACGAGAACACGGACGACGGCGCTGCGGGATCGGCGGCAGGAGGAACGGGCGCGGGAGCCGGCGCTGAGCCGGGGGTGTCGGACAGTCTGCGCACGTTCGGCGCGTTCGTCCAGGCTTTACGGGAGCACGCGGGCTTCTCACGCGAGGAGTTCGGCGACCTGGTGCGCTTCTCCAAGCACACCGTCGCCTCGATCGAGCAGGGCCGCCGGATGCCGGACCGCGACTTCGTGGAACGCGCGGAGGCGACGCTCGGGAACACCGGCGCGCTACGGAAGGCCGCGCCACATCTGACGCGGCAGGCGGGACTGGCGAGTTGGTTCCGGCAGTGGGCGCGGGTGGAGACGACGGCGATCAGCCTGTACACGTACGAATGCCGGGTCGTGCCGGGCCTGTTGCAGACCGAGGCGTACGCGCGGGCGGTGTCGCTGAACGTGCCGCCGCTGCCCGACCCGGAGGAGCTGGAGCAGCGGATCGCGGCGCGACTGGCACGGCAGGAGCTGCTGGCGGTGACACGGAAGCCGCCGACGGCGTTCAGCTTCATCGTGGAGCAGGCGGTGCTGGAGCGGTGGACGGGCGGGGAGGCGGTGACGCGGGAACTCTTCGACCACTTGGTGGAGTTAATCGCGCGGAACTGGAACGTGGAGTTTCAGGTGATGCCGACGCGGAGGCCGACGCACGCGGGCTTGGACGGACCGATGCGACTGGCCGAGACGCCAGACAACCAATGGTTCGCTTACTCGGAGGGACAGCAGAACGGACGACTGATCGCCAACGCGAAAGAGATCAGTCTCCTCCAGCACCGGTATGCGAAACTGCGCTCGCAGGCCCTGACCCCAGAGGACTCCCTGGGCCTGTTGAAGCGATTGCGAGGAGCGCTATGAGCACGTCCGAACTGGCCTGGTTCAAGAGCAGCTACAGCGGCTCGCAGGGTGACGACTGCATCGAGGTGGCGAAGGGGACGCAGGCGATCCACGTCCGCGACTCCAAGGACCAGCGGAGCCCCGAACTCACCCTCTCCCTTACCGCATGGACGGACTTCGTCTCGTACGCCGTCCAGGGCTGACCTCACGCCCCGCGCCGGACCCGTCCGGCGCGGGGCGCCGCCGTTCACCGGGTGGGCGGCGTCCACGATGAGCTGGGGCACGTGCACAGGCTCCTTGGGTCCGAAGTTCGCGAGCAGTTCGCGCGGCCCGGCCGGTCAGGCTGGGTCGAGTTGGCGGCAGGGCCTGCACAGGCCGTCGCGGAACGCTTCGCGCCTTCCTGGGACGCCGCACTCGGTGCACTCGACCATCAGACGGCGTACGGGCGTTCCCGGCACGGCCAGGGCTGCGGCAGGCAGACGGGGCGGGATCTTGTCGCGGAGACGGCGGCGGACGAACCCGAAGGGCGAGTCGACAGACGCGGGAAGCCCGGCGGTGAGGGCGTGCGTCAGATAGTCGGCGTCCACACCGCGCGCGAACCACTCGGCGGCCGCCTGTTCCAGTGCCGCGCATTCCACCTCCGAGAGGGCCAGGCGGGAATCGGTACGGCCGAGATGGGCCAGGGCAAGGAAAGCGGGGGAGGGCCGGTCCACGGTCGCCTGCGACATCGGCATCAGCACCGGCCCCGGCTGCGGCCCCGGCCCCGGCTCTGCGGTGCGCTGCTGCGGCACTGTCGTGATGAGCGGCTGCGTCGGTACGGATGGGGGTGCTTCGGACGCGGCGTCCACCTCGGGTGCGGCGGGGGCGGCGGGAACCCACGGCGGCGGTGGCACGGTGGCCTCCGCGGCCTCCTGCGGCGCGGGGTGGCGCTCCTCGGCGGCCAGGAAGGCGTCCCACCACTCGTTGTCACGGGCGACCCGGGACCAGAAAGTGCGGGTGACCCAGCGGACCTGGCCGCCCTCGCCGCTCAGGCACCGGACATGCCGCAGATGACCGGCCACACCCAGGGCCCGCAAAGCGCTGCCGACGGCCATCTGCCCGTACAACGGCTGGCTCCTGGCCAGCGACTTGATGTCCATCGCCGCACCGTCGGGCAGCGCGTCCACGTAACCGGCGATGTGCCGCTCACGCTCGGGCAACAACGCGAAATCGCCCTCGCAGTACGGGCGTTGATTCGGCACGGATCGCTTTCCGTAACCGGGCTTGGCCTTCGGGTGGGCGCGCAAGGATGCGGGCGCACGCAGGGCAGGACTAAGGTTTGAGACAGCCACGGGATCGCCTCTTCGATCTTGGGGTCAGGCCCCGGCCGGTGCTGAGAACACCGCGTCGGGGTCGTTACGTTGGGCACCGTAAGCAGCCGCGAATCCGCGCCGCAAGTCGGTCACGATTAGTCATACTTGCTGGCCGTGACAGGTCAGGGAGGGCGGGGAGGTTTCCCCAACCCCCTTCTTTCCGATACCGGTTGTACGACACCGCTCGAATCCCGACGCCCGGACCCCGGCCCCCGAAGTCCGAAGCTCAAGACCCGGCCCCGGCCCCCTCCCCGTACCCACGAAAGAGTGAACAAGCCCTCCCCGAAGCTCGAAACCCGGCTCCCGGCTCCCGGCCCCCGAAGCTCGGGCTCCGGCCGCCCCGCGCCTCAGCCGCAGGAAGTGCCAGATTCGGGAGGCAGCCCCTCCGCCAACAGTTCCGCCAGGTGCCGGGCCCGCACGCCGCCCAGTTGCTCCAGCTGTGTCCGGCAGGAGAAGCCGTTCGCGTGCAGGCCCCGTCCCAGCAGGCGCGATGCGGCCACGAGCGGGAGTTTCAGAGCTCCTGGCCTCCTCGGACGCCCCGGACGAACAACGTGCCCGTGCGCCGGGTCCCCGGGGGCGGAGCAATCACGGAGGCGGACACGTCCACGTATCCGTGCTCCTTGAGGATCAGCGCCCAGACATCTGGTTCATGGTCCCACCGCTTGACGACAGCGGGATCACCGTCGGGCCCGCGAGGGATGTACGACGCCTGGCAGCCGTAGCACCCCTCGATCGGGGGGCGCTGGGACATGGCGAACACGCCACCGGGCTTGAGGTTCGCATGAACGATCGGTAGCAGTAGGCCGGGGTCCGAGAACCAGCCCGCACCGAAGACGCTGTAGATCGCATCGAAGACCGCGTGGGTCTCTTCCAGATAAACGAGCGCGTCGCCCTGGTGCAGCTCCATCCCGTCCACATCGGACCACCGGTCCCGCGCCTTCGCGAGCTGTTTGGGGGAGAGGTCGATGCCCACAGCTCGCATGCCGAGGCCGGCGAGGTGGGCCGCGTTCCCGCCCGCACCACAGCCAAGGTCGAGCACGGTCTCACCCGGCTTCAAGGCAAGTACCTCGACCCCAGGGCCGTGGTCGGCGTACTGAGTCCAGTTGAACCATGTGGACTCACCACGGGCGTTCGTCGTGCGCCGCTGGGGCTTGGTCTGCGCGTACTCGTCCCAGGCCGCACTACGGGTGTCAGACACTTCGGTTCCGTTCTCGTTCACGGGCACAGCCGCCCGGCACGGGGAACCGGGCGGCTGGCCGACTGGGTGGAGCTACTTCCCGCCGACGGGGCTGTCGGTGCAGCCAGCGTGGCACTGCGAGCAGTCCGCCGCGCCCTCGTTCGGCCAGAACTCGGCATCGATGGTGAACCCGGCCGCACGGATCGCGGCCGTGGTCAGGGCCATGGCGGCGCGGCCGGCCTCGGGGTCCGAGCCGCCCTCGTCCTCGTCGGGGACGTGGTGGATGTAGTCCACGCCGAGTGACCTGGAGAGGGCGACGTAGTGCACGGTGCGCTGCACGAAGGCGTGCCAGAACAGATCCACCCGAAGGGACGGGGTGAGCGGCTCATCGCTCCGGGTGCTGGTGGCGAGGAAGGCCACCAGCTGGTTCACGCCGCGCTCACCCATCTCGTCGGTGAGGTCCTGCCAGGTCTTGCGCACGTCCTTGATGAGTAGCACCCGAAGGTCCGGGCTGATGAGGCTCTGAACCTCGGCGGGGCTGTACTGCGTGATCGTCACGTCTGTGCCTTCCTCGTCAAGGGGTGGCGGTAGCCAGTCCCTGCGGATAGTGCGTGATCGGAGTTGGCGCACCGAGGGCATTCGCAGGCGGGCCAGATGGCGGAGGCCGTGGGTGTCAGCGGCTTCACGGCCCGGTCGGACGGGCAGACGACTTCTCCGCCGTACGTCCGTCCGCCGTCGCGGGATACCCGCATGGTCGTCGTCATCCGCTCGCCTCCCTCGTAACTGCCCTCGGTTCGCCTTGATGTTCCGGCCAGGAGGTAGGGCAGAGCGACGACGGAACGGGCGTCGTCGGGGCGTCGCTCGGAGGGGCGTCAATGACACTTACAAGGGCGTCAATTGGGTGTCATTGGGCGTCAGTTCGGTCTAGCTTTGACGTCATGACGACGACCGCCGTGTTGCCGAATGATGTGCTGCGGGCCGTGCGTATCGGCCTGCGTTTAAGCCAAGACGACTTTGCTAAGGCGCTCCGCCGGGCAGGTGCGGAACTGGGAGAGCCGAACGAGGCTTCGAAGCGCCTGGTGCAGCGCTGGGAGTCCGGTACGAGCAAGACCCCTCGGGGGTGTACGCCAGAGCCTTGGAACGGGTCACTGGCCGTCCTATCGAGGCCCTGGGGTTCACCCTGCCGGTACCGATGGCACGGGTGCACGGAGACGGGAAGGGAGGGCATGACATGGAGACGGGTACAGGTGGTGTCACTTCTGCCGCAGCGGGCGTGCAGCCCGCCACGCAGACGGCTGAGGAGACGTTCTCGGGGGTGTGGCTCAGCCACTACGAGTTCTTCTCTTCGAGCCGGGGTGACTCGTATGAGGGCAAGCACTATGTAGTGATCGTCCAGCACGGAAACCGGCTGACCGCTCAGAGCCTGCCCGGGGCCAGCAGCAACCCAAACAGCCCGCTCACGCTGGACCTGACCGTTGACCGCAACGTGGTCACCGGATCGTGGGTCGAGCAGACCGCTTCGGACGGCTACTACAACGGCGCCCGGTACCACGGGGCCATTCAGCTCCTGGTCGAGCCGACCGGCCGACGGATGGCCGGGAAGTGGGTTGGGTTCGGGAAGGACTTCGACGTGAACACCGGGCCATGGGAACTGCGCCTTGTCGACCGGTCCACGAGCAAGGCAACGTTGGAGCGGTACAACCAGCCGCCGGAGTGACGCGTCCCCCACACCACGAGCCGGTCCCAAGTAACAGCCCCGGGGGCGGACTCGTCACAGGTAGAGCTGTCGCTCGCAGGCTCGGCAGAAGGTCTTGCCGTGGCGATTCTCGGTCTGCCGGTGCTCACACACCACCGTCCCGAGTTCGCCCGACGCGGCTTGTCGGGGGTGCCGGCCCTGTTGCGGTCGCCTTGCTTGCGGCCGACGTAGCGCCAGCCCCCGCCGTCGGGGATGTTCCCGAGCTTCTTCACGTCAACGTGCACCAACGAGCCGGGGTACGCGTGCTCATAGCGGCGGACCAGCTCACCCGTTGCCCGGTCGAGGTGCGACAGCCGGTTCAGCCGAGCGGTGGTGAGGATGCGGTGCACCGTCGACGGTGCGATGCCTAGTCGGGCGGCGAGTTGAACGGGCCCTTCCCTCAATCGAATTCGCAGGCTCACGCAGCGCCTCGTCACCGGCTTGTTCGTCCTGTTCGGCGACGTCCTCGGGCGTGACGACCGGTCATGCATGGACTTGTCGGCGAGCCAGCGGTCTCCCCAGCGCTTCACGGTCGGCCAGGAGACCTGGAACCGGGCGGCGACCTCGCTGATCGGCCACCACCCGCCCTCGACGACGAGAAGGGCCCACCTTGTGTCGGTGGCGCGGGGTCAAGGCAGCGTTCGGGTGCGACATAGTCGTGGCCCTCCTGGACCGGGGCGGCCCAGGAGGGCCGAGTGCTCGTTCGAGTGCAGGACGACCGAATGGTCGTGTGGGGACGTGTGCTCAGACGTCGAGTAGCGGCATGAGAGCACGAGCAAACCCTGCCGGGTCCGTGCTTGCGCCCACGTGGTTGCCGGGCATGTCGACCAGGGGCTGACGCAGCAGAGCGGCCAGGGCGTTGGCCGCCCGACGCGCCATCTGGTGATGGCTCAACGAGCCGGCGCACACGGTCAGCCTGGTTCGATGTAGACCCTCGATGTCGGGCTCGTAGAAGACGCTGGGGCCAGCCATCTGACCAAGGAAGTAGCGGTTCTTGTCGAGTTCTTCAGCCGGCAGCTCCGGCAACGCGATATGCGTCGGAGGCATCTGATCCGGGCCCGTGTAGTGGGCGGCGCCGCTGAGGTCGAAGAACTCCTGCACGGCTCGCTGAGGATCAGTTGTCGCAACAGCGAACGCCGACGCAGCGCGACCTGCGAGGGTGTCATCGTCCAGAAGAGTGATCAGGGGCGGCTCGTGTAGCACGGCAGACCCGACGAGGCCGGGATGCTGCTTAGCCAGCTCGAGAAGGGTCACGGCCCCGCCGCTCGTGCCGACGAAGATTGCCGGCGCGCCGGTGAACGTGTCGACCAGCGCAGCAAGGTCTTCAGCGAGGACTTCGGGCGTAGGCGCAGCCATTCCGGGTGTCATGCGACTGGCACCGATACCGCGAGGATCATGGGTGACGACGGTGAACTGCCCAGCTAGCTCGTCCGCGAGAGCCGCGAACCCGGCTCTCCCTGTCGGCGCGCCGACGAGGAAGAGCAGGGGTCCCTCCCCCTGAACGCTGTAGGCGATCGTCGTATCGGGTCGCTTGAGAACTTCCGGCGAGTTGGTTGCTTGATCGGTGTAGTCCGCGATCTTGCGGGTGATCACCTCGAGGGCTCGATCCAGCGCCTCGCGGCGATCCTCGACGCGACGGCGATGCGCTGTGAGCAGCTCCAGCCGCAACCGCGACGGCTCGGTGACCTCGGCGTCAGCGCCGGTGAACTGCGCGATGTCGGCCAGAGGCATCCCTGTCTCGCGCAAGTGAACCAGAATGCGGATCAAGTCAACATCGGCAGCGACGTACTGACGGCGCCCAGCAGCGTTACGCCGAGGGGCAGGCAAGATCCCCTGTCGCTCGAAGTACCGCAGCGTGTCAGGTTCAAGACCGGCACGCGCGGCGACCTCTCCGATGCCGAACTGCTCTTCTTTCTCACTCATGGCGCAAGCCTCGAACCTGGACCTCGGTCCAGGTCAAGCGACGATCTCCGGACCATGACATGAGTGAGAACTCAACCACCCTCTCCGGTCAGTACATCAGTGCTGTGACCGCGAAGGTTCACCGGGTCCGGGCGGTCAGGGTGAGCTCCGAGTCGGGATGGTTTGGTCAGCCGTGTAGGGAGCCTGTCGTGCCCCCGGCTCTGCGACGATTGCTGTGTGAGCAAGCAAGAGTGGGACACATTGACCAAGTCTGAAGAAGCCTTCATGGTCAATTCCTATGAGATCGACATCCTGCCTGGTATCTGGGGCGATCTCGACGAAGCCGACCAGTCTCGACCGGTCAACGAGCTGGCGGGAATCTTGCTCGCTCTCATCGATCGTGGGTGGACCGAGGTCCGCCGACTCGCGCCGTGGACATCCCCCGCCGGAGAGAACGGCTTCCAGCCCGGCGAGCTGGTGCCTCGTGATCAGCTTCCGGCGATTCTCGAAGACGCGGCCAACTGGGAGTATCCCGAAGACGGGAACTGGATTGGCGCGTTGACCCTGGTCGAGACCGAAGCAGGAAAGAAGATCACTCGTCTTTCTCCCGAGGAGATGGCCGAGTAGGCCGTCGTGGCGGGAAGCCTCAGTCCGCGGCCAACGGTCGGCCGCCCCAGCGGAGGCCCTTCTCGCTGCGGATGCGGGTTCGTTCGCGGCATTGGGCGGCCAGGAGGTCGCGGTGGCGGGCGTTGGCATTGCGCCAGCGCAGATGGCGGTGCAGCTCGCGGGTCTGAACGGTGTGGTTGGGGTGGTTCGAGTTGGCCAGGGTGAACTGCCGCAGCGGCCCGAAGTGCGCCTCGATCGGATTGGCCCAGGAGGCATTCGTCGGGGTGAAGCACAGCTCGACTCTGTTCTTCCACGCCCACCGGCGGATCTTGGCGCCCTTGTGGGCGGAGAGGTTGTCCCTGATCACGTATCGGGGCGCCGTCGGGGCGAGCGGCGCGGATGGACCTGAGCGCGGCCAGGCTGTTCGTGGTGCCCTTGCGGCGGCGGTTGACACCCAGAGGGTGTCGTCGCCGATGGAGTAGCAGCCGTGGAAGTAGGTCACGCCGTGGGTGCGGTGGTAGGTCGCCGGGACCCGGTCGGGCCGGCCCTGCTCGGCCCAGCAGGATCCGCCGGTCGGGCGTATGCCGAGCGGCCCGAACTCGTCGAACGCGAAAACGCGGTCAGGGAAATGGTCCATGACGTGCTCGATCCGGTCCAGCTTGGCATCGCGGTCAGGATCGGTGGACTCCTTCCAGGTCTTGGTCCGCTGGAAAGTGACGCCGCGTCGGGCGAGCAGGCAGCGCAGGGCCTCGCGACCGATGCGGATCACCCGCCCGTAAACTCTGTGGAGATATGCGGCGAGCTTGCGGATCAACCACCGGGTGAAGGGCTGGGCGAGCTTGGCTGGGCGGGTGGTGGCCGTCTGGTGCTGGAGCCGGACAATACGTGCGGTCTGGCGTCCTCGTAGCAGTACGTGGTCTTGGTGTTCCCGGACGCCCCGTGCTCCGTCTCGGTCGTGCGCTGGCCGGCCGCGTTGCACTACCAGGCCACGGGCGGGAACATCGCCCTGACCACCGTGGAGACCGTCGCCGACACCGCCGTGGTGATCGGCGCGACCAAGCTGGGGGCATCCCTCGGCGCCTCCATCGGCACCGCCATCGCCCCCGGCGTGGGCACCGTCATCGGAGGGGCCCTCGGCGCCGGCGTCGGCGCGGTTACCGGCATCATCTCGACGGGCACGGTCAACAACGTGATCTCGAAGGGATGGAAGAAACTGTTCGGCTGACAGCCGGACGCACACAGCCGACGGGCTCCGCAGGGCGATGTCGTACCCTCGGAGCCCGTCCGGCGCTCCCGCGAGCAGGTGGCAGACCAGGACGTCAAAGGGTAGGGACCGTTAAGGTGGCGTATTTCCTGTTTGCCTTCTTCGCGCTCGGCGCTGCGTTCATCACCTGGAAGGCAGCCCAGCTTATGGAAAGACGACACCCTGATCGACCACTTCACGGCCACCGTCTCCTTCCTGCCGTTCGGCCCAGCCGTCAAGCGCGGTGAGATCAGAGCCCTGGGCCTTACCGCCGTATCGCTGTGGGCGATCGCGATCCTGCTCCTGCTTGAAGCAACCGACATGGATCTGAGCGGCGTGTCGCTCGGAGTCTTCGTGGTGGCGCTGCTGGCGATCCTCGTCTGCCTGCTGCTGGAGGTCCTCGTGGTGCTGTTCAACGCCCCGAAGTTCGTCGTTCCACCCCACATGCGCTCCGACCACGGGGTCGCCACCAGGCCACGCGCGCGTGGCCCGCACGGCAGCTGAAGCGTATGTCCACATCTCAGAAGAAGCTCCATGCAGTGCCGCCCGCGACCGGCCGACGCCGGACAAGGCAGGGCGTGGTACTGGTCGGAGCGCTCTTGGCACTCCCTTTCGTCGGGCTTGCGGCCAGCGCCCTGGGTGGCATTCACCCCGGTGTGGTTCTTGCTCTGGGCCTGGTCGCTGCACTCGTCGGCTTCATCTTGATCAGCGAAGTTCATGCGTGCTGCCCCCGGTCCGGTCCTCCGGGAATCAAATGACCGCGCGGACCGTGACCGGCGTACGCACTGTAGACCTTTCCGCGGTCACCCGGGTGCGGCTCCTCGCGAGCTTCTCCTGGGGAGGGAGGGTGGACCGAGTGATCGTGGTACGCGACCGATACGGCGTTTGCCTCGCCGTGCGCGAGCCCGTTGATCTGCGCCGGATTCGCCGAGCGCTTGAGCGTGGATCCATGCATGATGGACAGCCCCGCGTGAGCCATGCGGTGCGAGTCCATCTCGGCATGACGGCCGGCGGACTCGGCCTGCACACGGTGCTGAGCTGGGTCGCCATGCTGTTGCTGCTGTGCGGATACAGCGTGGTGCTCGTACTGACCCTCCAGTCGGTGTAGGCGCTAGGCGTACACACAAGGCCGGGCCTTCGATATCAGCCGGACCCGTAAACAACATGGCACGCGCCCTCCACCCTGCCCGGGTCCGTGAGAGCCACCGACGTCCCTCTCTACACCGGCCGTTGATCACTCACCTTCACGGTAGAGACGACCGGAGACCCCGCAGGCCCATGCCTAACATGCCTTACCCGCCACTAGGGCGTGTGTCCAAAGTGCTCGTAGTACGGTGGCCGATCCTCACCGGTCGCGGTCATCTACCTGAGGAAACGACGTCTTCCAGTGTCCGGGGCATTGGGTAGGCGCGCTCCGCAGGAAACAGCCGATGAGCCTTGGTGGCGTGCCCGGTCTGTATCAGTGTCGAGGCTTTGCGGATCTGGGGGGTGAGGTCGGTGAGACTGACGATCCAGTCGTCGGTGAACGTGCGGATCAGGTGGCGACCGATGCCGACCTGGATGCTGTAGTGGTTCAGGGCCGCTCCGCGCGGCGAGCGCTCAGGGTCCCACTGAACATGTACGGCTGCCTGGGCCACCGCCGCCGGGTCGGCGGTCGTCAGCACGGCCTGGGACAAGGCCTCCTCCCAGCCCTCCCGAGTAATCCGCACCGCGAGAACACGTTCCTGGCCAGGCTTGCGGGCCCAGTTGCTGCGGTGCATCAGCCACATGAACGACGGCTTGATCCACGTCATTCGGTGGAACGAGAACGGCGCAACGAAGCGGCCCGCCTGCAGTGCCGCGTCAGCGATGGCATGCGAGTACGCCTGATAGACCACGATCGTGCGAGCGTCGTAGTCGGCACGAATCTGATACTGGGGCGTCATGCGCCGCACCCTGCCATCTGGTCCGCTGGCGGGGCGAGCCATTTTGCCTTGCCGTCCCCGGGGCCGGTTCGAATGCGCTGCTCAAAGCCACTCGTTGATGGCCGCGACGAGGACGGTCGCCTCGTAGCGAACCGCGAGCTTGTCGTAGCGCGTGGCCACGGCCCGGTGTCTCTTGAGGCGGTTGATGCCGCACTCGACCGCATGCCGCGCCTTGTAATCCTGCGGGTCGAACTTCGGCGGCCGTCCGGGCTTCTTGCCCTTCGGCAACAGCGGTTCGAGCACTACCCATTGCGCGTCCGTCAGATCTCCACGTGCCACGAACCACGATCATCTCACGTTCAAGATCCACATTCGATACACGCTCTAGCGCCATGACCTGCGTAAATGTCTCACAGCGCTAGATAACGATCGCTCCGCGCCTCAGCCGCAGGAAGTACCCGATTCCGGCGGCAGCCCCTCCGCCAACAGTTCCGCCAGGTGCCGGGCCCGCACACCGCCCAGCTGCTCCAGCTGCGTCCGGCAGGAGAAGCCGTCCGCCAGGAACTCCGTGCCGGGCCCGGCGGCCCGTACAGAGGGCAGCAGTTGCTCCTCCGCGCAGGCCACCGACACCTGCCAGTGACCGCGTTCGAAGCCGAAGTTCCCGGCCAGTCCGCAACAGCCGCCGCTCAACTCGCCGGTCAGCCCGGCCCGTTCGCGCAACCGCCGGTCCGCCGCGTCACCCAGGACCGCGTGCTGGTGGCAGTGGGTCTGGCCGACGGCCCGGCGGTTCAGGCGGGGTGGTTGCCAGTCGGGGGCGTACTCCTCCAGGTACTGCGCCAACGTCCGTACTGATCCGGCGAGTGCGGCGGCTCGGGGGTCGTCGGGGAGGAGCTCGGGCAGATCCGTGCGGAGAGTGGCGGCGCAGCTCGGTTCGAGGACGACGAGCGGGTTGCCGAGCGTGACGCCCATCCGGTCCAGGGTGCGGCGCATGACCTTGCGGGCCCTGACCAGCTGGCCCGTCGACACGTATGTGAGGCCGCAGCACAGTCCACGGCCGGGCAGCACGGCCCTCCGGCCCGCCGCCTCCAGGACCCGGACCGCCGCCCGCCCCACCTCGGGCGAGAGGTGGTTGGTGAAGGTGTCGGGCCAGAGGGTGACCACCTGGTCGCCCGGCAGGATCACCGCCCCCTCGCCCTGGTGCCGCCCGAGCCACCGGGTGCCCTGGTGCCGCCCGAGCCACCGGGTTCCCTGGTGCCGCTGGAGCCACCGGGTGAACGTCTCCCGCGCCAGTACCGGGATCGTCCGCTCCGGAGCGATGCCCGCCAGTCGTTTGGCCAGGGCCGCCGACGGGCCGAACCGGGCCAGGGCGTTCAGGACGGGTGCGAACGGGGTAGCCGCACGCAGCCAGGCCGGCAGCCGTCCCATCGTGTAATGGGCGGCGGGGCGCAACCGCCCCCGGTAGTGGTGGTGCAGGAACTCCGCCTTGTACGTGGCCATGTCGACGCCCACCGGGCAGTCGCTGCGGCAGCCTTTGCAGGACAGGCAGAGGTCGAGCGCGTCGCGCACCTCCGTCGACCGCCAGCCGTCCGTGATCACCTCGCCGGCGAGCATCTCGTGCAGCAGCCGGGCCCGGCCGCGGGTGGAGTGGGCCTCCTCGCCGGTCGCCCGGAACGACGGGCACATCACGTCCGCGCCCGCCGGTTTCGCCGTACGGCATGCGGCGACGCCCACGCATCTGCGTACCGCCGCGGAGAAGTCGCCGCCGTCGTGCGGGTAGCCGAACGCGACGTCCACCGGGCGCTTCGGCAGCACCTCGAAACGGAGGTTCTCGTCGAGCCGGGCGGGGCGGGTGAGGATGCCGGGGTTCATGCCGCCGTACGGGTCCCAGATGTCCTTGAACCGGGAGAAGAGGGCGACCAGTTCGTCTCCGTACATGCGCGGGAGCAGTTCGGCGCGGGCCTGGCCGTCGCCGTGTTCCCCGCTCAGTGATCCGCCGTGCGCGACGACCAGGTCCGCCAGTTCCTCGGAGAAGCGGCGGAAGCGGGCCACTCCCTCGGGGTCCAGCAGGTCGAAGTCGATCCGGACGTGGATGCAGCCGTCGCCGAAGTGTCCGTACGGGGTGCCGCGCAGCCCATGGGTGGCGAGCAGGGCACGGAAGTCGCGGAGGTACGGGCCGAGACGGGCGGGCGGTACGGCGCAGTCCTCCCAGCCGGGCCAGGCCTCCGTGCCGTCCGGCATGCGGGTGGCCGTGCCCGCGGCGTCCTCGCGGATGCGCCACAGGGCCCGTTGCCGGGCCGGGTCGGTGACGACCGCGCCGTCCAGCGCGTCGGCCGCCCGGAGGATGCGCTCGGCGTGCGCCCGCGCCTCGGCCGGAGTGGCGCCGCCGGTCTCGACGAAGAGCCAGGCACCGCCGCGCGGCAGCCCGACCGGTTCCCGTACGAGATCGGCGGCCATGCCCTCCACGGTCAGGGGGTGGTGCGGGAGCAGGCCGGGAGCTGCTTCGGCGGCCGCCGACTCGTCGGCGTAACCGAGCACGGCAAGCGCGCGGGCCGCCGGTGCCTCGACCAGCCGCACGGTCGCCTCCGTCACCACACCGAGCGTCCCCTCGCTGCCACAGAAGGCCCGGGCGAGGTCGGTCCCGCGCTCGGGCAGGAGCGCGTCCAGGGCGTATCCGGAGATGCGGCGCGGGAGTTCGGGGAATCCGGTACGCAGGAGTGCGAGGTTCGCGCCGATGAGTCCGTGGAGTTCGAAGAGTCCCTCGGGCAGTCCGGATCCCCGGTCCAGCCGCAGCGTGTCGCCGCCGTAGCGGGTCACGGTCAGCGCGTGCACATTGTCGGCCGTGGTGCCCCAGGCGACCGAGTGCGCGCCGCAGGAGTTGTTGCCGATCATGCCGCCCAGCGCGCAGCGGCTGTGCGTGGAGGGGTCGGGGCCGAAGGTGAGGCCGTGCGGGGCGGCGGCCGTGCGCAGGTCGTCCAGGATCACACCCGGCTGGACGACCGCGGTACGGGATTCGGCGTCCAGACCGACGATCCCGCGCATGTGGCGGGTGAGGTCGAGGACGACACCGGTGCCGGTGGCCTGCCCGGCGATGGAGGTGCCGCCGCCGCGCGGGACCACGGGCACCTCGTGTGCACGGCAGACGGCGAGCGCGGCGGCCACGTCGTCGGCGTCGCGCGGGGCGACGACACCGAGCGGGACGCGGCGGTAGTTGGAGGCGTCCATCGTCGTCAACGCCCGTGCGGTGCGGCCGAAGTCGACCTCTCCGCGAACCGCGATGCGCAGAGCCTGTGCGAGTGCGGTGCGTTCCGCCGGTTTCCGATGTGCGGCCATGGGGCCAGGATGCCGTTGATCCGGTCACTCGGCGGCCCTGTACCCGCGCGCGTCCCCCGAATACGTCAATACGCCGGAATACGTCGGACACGTAATCACATACGTGACAAAGAACGCCGCAAGCGCTTCACAAATAGAGAGTCAATTCTCATATAGTGACCACGACTTGTCTGGGAATTATCAACTCCAGTTGTCGCGTTCACCCCTGCTGTACCGATCTATCCAGATCAGTCCTGTTAGCCCTGCCCGCCCCGTCCGTCCCGTCCACCCCGTCCGCCCCCAAGGACCTCCATTTGAGCCCCTCATCCCGGCCGACAGCACTGGCCCTGCTGATCTCACTGGCCGTCACCGGATCCCTGTGCCTGTGGGCGGTCGCCGCTGCCCCCGATTCGGTACGGACCACGCTTGCCTGGGGGGCGGGCGCCGCCGCCGTGCTGCTGTCCGCCGCCGTGGCCGCCGCCGTCCGTGCCCGCGCCACCGCGAACCGGTTGCGCGCCCGTCTCGCGGCGGAGACCCAGCGGTTCACCGGCGAGATCAGCCGGCTCGTATCCGCCTCCGCGGCCGAGGGCCAGCGGTTCACCGCCGAGACCGCCCGGATCAAGGCCGCGGCCGAGACCGAGACCGCGCGGATCACCTCGCAGGCCGTCGCCGAGAGCGAACGGCTCACCGCCGAGGTCCAGCGGCTCACCGCCCGCGCGGCCCGCAGCGAGACCGAGCGTTCCGCCGCGATCGCCGCCTGCGCCAACGCCGCGGGCCGGATGCAGGCCCTGGCCACCAGCATGCTCGCCGACCTGCGCGAGATGGAGCACCGGCACGCCTCCGAGGACGTGCTCGGCGATCTGCTCCATCTGGACCACCGCACCGCCCAGGCGGGCCGGCTCGCCGACTCCATCGCCGTGCTGACGGGCGCCCGCTCCGGACGGCGCTGGGCGAAGCCGATCGTGATGGAGTCGATCCTGCGCGGCGCGATGGGCCGGATCAGCGGCTACCAGCGGGTACGTCTCCACTCGACCAGCGATGTCGCGGTCGCCGGCCACGCCGCCGAGGGCGTCATGCACGCACTCGCCGAGCTCCTCGACAACGCCGCCAACTTCTCGCCGCCCACGGCGGAGGTCCATGTGTACGTCGAGGAGGTGCCGGCCGGCATCGTCCTGACCGTCGAGGACAGCGGCCTGGTCATGAGCGACGTGCAGCTGCGCCGCGCCGAGCGTGCGGTGTCGGCCACCCACCAGGACCTGACAGGTCTCTCCGGCACCCGGCTCGGCCTCGCCGTCGTCGGCCGGCTGGCCCGCAAGCACGGTCTGACCGTGTCGTTCCGACCGTCCGCGCGCGGCGGCACGGGCACCCTGATGATGCTCCCGCAGGAGCTCCTCACCCGGGCCCCTGCACCGGCCCCGGCCCCGGCCCCGCTGTCCCAGCCGCTGCCCCAGCCGATGCCCCAGCCGGCCTCCGAGCCGGAACCCACGCACGAATCGGCAGCGACGACGGCTGTGACGAAGACGGCCGACGCTCAGCACCCACAGAACTCGGCAGCCGCCGCCACCCCCGCCCCCGCATCGGACTCCCCCGAGTCCGAGACCACCCGCAACCTCCCCCGGTTCGGCGAGAGCGGGCTCCCCAAGCGCCCCCGCGGCCGCACCCTCGCCGCCGCCGAGGCCCGTACCGGCGCCAACGGCGCCACCGCAACCCCCCGGCCCCGTAACGCCGACCCCAAGGATCAGGCAGCCCGCTTCAGCAGCTTCCGCCAGGCTGTTCGGGCCAACTCCCCGCACCCGGAAGAAGGCAACACCCGATGACCGCGACCACCGACGAGAAGCTCAACTGGCTACTGGAGGGGCTCCTGGAGCGCACCCCCGGCACCCGTCATGCCCTCGTTCTGTCCAGGGACGGCCTCAAGCTGTGCCGTACCCCCGAGCTCTCCGTCGACCAGGCCGACCAGCTGGCCGCGATCTCGGCCGGTATCCAGAGCCTGTCGCACGGCGCGTCCGTCGAATTCGGTGACGGCACCGGCGGCGTACGGTCCGCGATGGCCGAGTTCTACGGCGGCGTGCTGTTCATCGTCGAGGCGGGCGCGGGCGCCCATCTCGCGGTCGTCGCCTCCGATGTGGCCGACGTCGGCCTCATCGGCCACAACATGAGCGAACTCGTCGAGCAGCTCGGCGAGCACCTGAGCGCCCCGCCGCGCTCTCCCTCGGCCTCCTCGGCCACCGCGGCCGTCGACGCGACAGCGAACGTATGACCCGCCCCCGTCCCGGCCGGGACGACGACCCGGACCGGCTGTACACCCTCACCGGTGGCCGCAGCCGGTCCGATTCGGACGCGTTCGACCTGGTGACGCTGGTGGTCTCCGAGTGCGAGCCGACCCCCGGCATGCAGTCGGAGCACGTCACGATCCTGCGCATGTGCAAGCGGCCCACCGCGGTCGTGGAGATCGCGGCGGGCCTCGGCCTGCCCGTCAGCATCGTCCGGATCATGCTGTCCGATCTTCTGGACACCGGCCGGATCAGCGCCCGTCACCCCCGTACCGCCCGTGTCGCGGACCGGCTCCCCGACCCCGACATCCTGGAACAGGTGCTCGTTGGACTCCGCAACCTCTGACCGTGCCGCCCTGCAGGCGACGGCCGACAACGGACTGAAGATCGTCGTCGTCGGCGGCTTCGGGGTCGGCAAGACCACCATGGTCCGCTCCGTCAGCGAGATCCGCCCGCTGAACACGGAAGAGACCATGACCCGCGCGGGCGAGGCCGTCGACCATCTCGACGGTGTGCACTCGAAGACGTCCACGACCGTCGCCTTCGACTTCGGCCGGATCTCGCTCGACGAACGCTCGGTGCTGTACCTCTTCGGCGCCCCCGGCCAGGAACGCTTCTGGTTCCTGTGGGACCGGCTGTTCTCGGGCACGCTCGGTGCCGTCGTCCTCGTCGACACCCGTCGGCTCGCCGACTCCTGGTACGCGATCGACCGCCTGGAGCACCACGGCACGCCGTTCATCGTGGCGTGCAACGACTTCGGCGGCCCGCTCCACACCGAACAGCAGATACGGGAGGCGCTCGATCTCTCGGACGACGTGCCCCTGGTGGAGTGCGACGCCCGGGACCGTTCGTCCAGCAAGTACGTACTGATCACACTGGTCGAGCACCTCCACGCCCTGTCGCAGGGCAGGATTGCCGGCCAGTCCGCCGCCCGTCCGGAGATCACACCGGAGAAGACCCCGGAGCCCACCTCGTGACCCAGCCCTTGGCGCCGCCCTCCGGCTGCCCCATGTCCCAGGGCCGCGTGCCCCTCTCCGGCCCCCGGTTCCAGACCGAACCGACCCGCCTGTACCGCGAGATGCGCCGCGACCACGGGACCGTGGCGCCCGTCGTCCTCGACGGCGACGTCCCCGCCTGGCTCGTGCTCGGCTACCGCGAACTGCACCAGCTCACCGGTGACCCGGTGCTGTTCAGCCGCGACTCCGACCTGTGGAACCAGTGGGACCGCATTCCCGACGACTGGCCGCTGCTGCCGATGATCGGCCGCAAGCAGCCGTCGATCCTCTACACGGTCGGCCCACGGCACACCGAGCGCGCCGGGATGATCAGCAACGCGCTGGAGGCCGTCGACCCGTTCGCACTGAAGCGGTACGCGGAGGAGTTCGCCGACGGTCTCATCGACCGGTTCTGCTCCACGGGCGGCACCGAGATCATCGCCGAGTACGCGATGCTGCTCCCCGCCCTCGTCCTGGCGAAGCTCTACGGCTTCAACAACAGCGTCGGCGCGGCGCTGGTCGGCTCGATCAACGACATGATCGACGGCCGGGAGCGGGCCCTGGCCGGGCAGCAGCACCTCGCCTCGTCGATGGTCCAGCTGCTGGTCGACAAGCACGCGGCGCCCGGCGACGACGTCGCCACGCGGATGCTCGCCGACTCGGGCGGTTTCACCGACGAGGAGATCGTCCAGGACCTGATGGTCATGATGGCCGCGGGCCACCAGCCGACCGCCGACTGGATCGGCAACTCGCTGCGGCTGATGCTCACCGACGCCCGGTTCGCCGCCTCCCTCTCGGGCGGCAGGCACAGCGTCGCCGAGGCCATGAACGAGGTCCTGTGGGAGGACACCCCGACGCAGAACATCGCGGGCCGCTGGGCATCGCGCGACACCCATCTCGGCGGGCGCCACATCAAGGCGGGCGACCTGCTGCTGCTGGGCATCGCCGCCGCCAACGCGGACCCGCAGATCCGCACCGACGGTTCCACGCTGACCGGCGGCAACAACGCGTTCCTGTCCTTCGGCCACGGCGAGCACCGCTGCCCGTTCCCGGCCCAGGAGACCGCCGAGGTCATCGCCCGTACCGGCATCGAGGTACTGCTGGACCGGCTCCCGGACATCGACCTCGCCGTCCCCGCCGAGCAGCTCACCCGGCGCCCGTCCCCGTGGCTGCGAGGCCTGACGGACCTGCCGGTGACCTTCACGCCCACCCCCGCCATCGGATCCGCCAACGGATTCGCCGACGGAACCGACAACGCACTCACCGTCGAACCCACCATCGGAGGCCGGAGATGACCCGGATCGCCCTCGACCCCTTCGTCGCCGACCTCGACGGCGAGAGCGCCCGACTGCGGGCAGCGGGCCCGCTCGCCGAGGTGGAACTGCCGGGCGGGGTGCACTGCTACGCGGTCACCCACCACGCGGAGGCGCGGCAGCTGCTCACCGACAGCCGGCTCGTGAAGGACATCAACGTCTGGGGCGCCTGGCAGCGCGGCGAGATACCGATGGACTGGCCGCTGATCGGCCTCGCCAACCCGGGCCGCTCCATGCTCACGGTCGACGGCGCGGACCACCGCCGGCTGCGCACCCTGGTCGCGCAGGCGCTGACCGTGAAGCGCGTGGAACGGCTGCGCACCGGCATCGAGGCGCTGACCACGGCGAGCCTGGACCGGCTGGCCGCGCTGCCCGACGGCGAGCGGGTCGACCTGAAGGCGGAGTTCGCGTACCCGCTGCCGATGAACGTCATCAGCGAGCTGATGGGCGTGGACGCCTCCGGTCACCCCCGGCTCAAGGAGCTCTTCGAGAAGTTCTTCTCGACGCAGACGCCGCCGGAGGAGGTCCCGCAGATGATGGCGGACCTCGGCGCGCTCTTCACGGAGATCGTCGACTCCAAGCGGGAAAACCCGGGCGACGACCTCACCAGCGCCCTGATCGCGGCCTCGGAGGACGGCGACCGCCTCACCGACGAGGAGATCGTCAACACCCTCCAGCTGATCATCGCGGCCGGTCACGAGACCACGATCAGCCTGATCGTGAACGCGGTCGTCGCGCTCCAGACGCACCCCGAGCAGCGCAAGCAGGTGCTGAACGGGGAGGTGCCGTGGGAGAACGTGATCGAGGAGACACTGCGCTGGAACACGCCCACGTCCCACGTCCTGTTCCGGTTCGCCACGGAGGACATCGAGGTGGGCGACAAGGTCCTGCCGAAGGGCGAGGCGCTGATCGTCTCGTACGGTGCGCTGGGCCGCGACGAGGCGCAGCACGGTCCGACGGCCGGTGACTTCGACATCACCCGCTCCCCCAACCGCCACATCGCGTTCGGTCACGGCCCGCACGTCTGTCCGGGTGCGGCACTCTCCCGGCTGGAGGCGGGGGTGGCGCTGCCCGCGCTGTACGAGCGGTTCCCGGAGCTGGAGCTCGCCGTCCCGGCGTCCGAGCTGCGGAACAAGCCGATCGTCACCCAGAACGACCTGCACGACCTGCCGGTGGATCTGGGCTGACCGGCTTCGGCTCCCGCCGTCCACGGACCGGAGCAGATGTCTCACCTCACGGACACGGTCGAGGACCGTGTCCGTGAGGTATTACGCTCCGGTTCGTGGCCGATATCCAGATTCCCGCTGACATCAAGCCCGCCGACGGACGCTTCGGCGCCGGTCCTTCCAAGGTGCGGACGGAGGCGCTCGACGCGCTGGCCGCCACCGGTACGTCTCTTCTCGGTACGTCCCACCGCCAGGCCCCGGTCAAGAACCTGGTCGGCGCGGTGCGTCAGGGCGTGCGCGACCTCTTCTCCCTCCCCGAGGGTTACGAGGTGATCCTGGGCAACGGCGGCTCCACCGCCTTCTGGGACATCGCGACGCACGGTCTCATCGAGACGAAGTCCCAGCACCTCAACTTCGGCGAGTTCTCGTCGAAGTTCGCGAAGGCCGCCAAGCTCGCCCCGTGGCTGGCCGACCCGACCGTGATCGCCTCCGATCCCGGCACCCACCCGGACCCCCGGGCCGAGGCGGGCATCGACGTCTACGCGTTCACGCACAACGAGACCTCGACCGGTGTCGCCGCACCGGTCAAGCGCGTCGCGGGCGCCGACGAGGGCTCCCTGGTCCTGGTGGACGCCACCTCCGGCGCGGGCGGCCTGCCGGTCGACATCACCGAGTCGGACGTCTACTACTTCGCCCCGCAGAAGTCCTTCGCCTCCGACGGCGGCCTGTGGATCGGTGTCTTCTCCCCGGCAGCCCTGGAGCGCGCCGCGCGCATCCACGCGTCGGGCCGCCACATCCCGGAGTTCTTCAGCCTGCCCACGGCGATCGACAACTCCCTCAAGAACCAGACGTACAACACCCCGGCCCTGGCCACGCTGTTCCTCCTGAACGAGCAGCTGAACTGGCTGAACACCCAGGGCGGCCTGGACTTCTCGGTCCGCCGCACGGCCACCTCGGCGCGGAACCTGTACGGCTGGGCGGAGGAGTCCAAGTACGCGACCCCGTTCGTCACCGACCCGGCGAAGCGCTCGCAGGTCATCGGCACGATCGACTTCGCGGACGAGATCGACGCCTCGGCCGTCGCCAAGGTGCTGCGCGCCAACGGCATCGTCGACACCGAGCCGTACCGCAAGCTGGGCCGCAACCAGCTGCGCGTGGCGATGTTCCCGGCGATCGACCCGTCGGACATCCAGGCGCTGACGGCGTGCATCGACTACGTGATCGAGAAGCTGTAGCAAGCAGCTGCACATCTCCGAGGGGCCCTGGTACGGATCCGGATCCGTACCAGGGCCCCTCGCCGTTCCTCACCCCGCCGCCTCCGCCAGAACCGCCCGGAGCCGGCCGATCCCTTCCTTCCAGGGCTCCCCGTGACCGCCCTCGATCCACAGCTCCAGCAGCTCGGACGGCTCGGCCACCACCCGGTCGAGAGCCTGAACCGCAAGGCCCCGCAGGTCCACGGGCAGCTCCGGAAGCGGCTTGTCCGGACCGTACGCAGTCGTCACGGGCTCCCCACCCGGGCACTGCGCGGCCACCAGAGCGGCCGCCGCCACGGCCACGACGGCCTCGTCGGAGTCGAGGTAGTCCTCGGTCCGGACGACATCCGCCAGAGCGTCCCGGATCAGCTCCGCGCGTTTGCCCTGCGGGGCGTGGTCCAGGTCCCCCGAGAAGTCCGCTGCGGTGTCGTTGTCGAAATGGCCGATGTCCCAGGTGCCCATGGCGCCCCCTCCTTCGATGGTCCGGCCATCCTCGCAACCACCACTGACAACGGGCCTGTCAGTGCCTGTTGTTACGGTCCTCCCATGACGAAGACCGTGCCGTACACCGGCGACGAGAAGGAATCCCTGCACATCGCCCTCGACCGGCACCGCGACGCGGTGCTGTGGAAGCTCGACGGCCTCGACGACGAGCAGCTGCGCCGCCCTATGACCCCGACGGGCACGAATCTGCTGGGCCTGGTCAAGCATCTGGCAACGGTCGAGTACGGCTGGTTCTGCACGACGTTCGGCCGCGAGACGGAGAAGCTCTGGTTCGACGCGTACACGGAGGACATGACGGTCGCCCCGGACGAGACGACCGCCGACATCCTGGCGTTCTACGCCCGCGCCCGCACCGCCGCCGACCGGGCGATAGACGAGATCCCGCTCGACGCGATCGGTACGGCGTGGGACGGGCGGAAGGTGTCGATGCGCTGGGTGCTCATCCACATGCTGGAGGACGTGGTACGACACGCCGGGCACATGGACATCGTCCGCGAACTGATCGACGGGGCGACGGGCACGCACCCGCAGAGCGCCTCTGCATAGGGTCTGGCACGCCTCGTTCACTCGACCGAGTGGACGGACGACATACAGGACACGCAAGGCGCACCGTCTTACGATGATGGCCTCGACATCACCCCTTCAGGAGGCCCGCAATGTCTGCAGCAGCAGTCGAGCACCCCTGTGACGGTGAGCCGGAGTCGCTGCTCGACACAGCCAACAGCCTCATGGAGCAGCATCCGGGTTACCGCGTCGAGATCATCGGAGGCGTCATCACTGTGGCTCCACCCCCGGACGGCCTGCACGCCAATGCACTGACCACGCTCATGATTTCCTTCCTTGCCGCAGGGATCCACGGTGAGGAGACCAAGGTCCTCCAAGGCATCGGCCTCTGGCTCCCCGGCGGCCCCGAGGACTACGCCATCCCCGACCTTGCGGTCGTCGACGCCGATTTCGACGAGCATCCGGCCGAGAACAACTGCTACGACCCCGCCGTCTTCCGCCTCGTTCTGGAGGTCACCTCCAGCAACTACAACAACGACCTGCGCAATAAGGTCGCCGCCTACGCCGAGGCCAAGATCCCGGTGTACGTGATCGTCGACCGCAAGCACGGCCGGGTGCATGTGCTGACCGACCCCATGGGCGGCGGCTACGACACTCACCAGGTGTACGCCCCCGGGCAAACGGTCACGCTGCCCGATGCGATCGGCGCCCCGGTGACGCTCGATGTGGCCGAGCTCATCCAAGCCGGCCGCCCCCGGACCTGATCCCCGGCATCACCCGCCTGCCGCCACCAGCACCTCCCGGAGCCGGGTGATGCCCGCCGCCCGCTCCTCGCTCCCCCGCTTCGAACTCGCGCGCACCCACACCACAGTCATGGCGTACGAGGCCGCCCGTGCGCCGGCCAGCGCCAGCGCCGTTCACCGTCGCACCACTCCTCCGTCGGCGCCAGCCCCGCCGCGGCGGCCACAGCGGCGGAGGCGTCGTGGTGCGGATGGACGTGGGCGACGACCGTACGCACCCCCCGTGCCCCGAGCAGGTGGGCCACCAGCCCCGCCGCGGCCTCCTTCGCGTACCCGCGCCCCTGCCACCGCGTCCCGACCACCCAGGCGATCTCCGCCTGCGCGTCCCGCGCGTGCACCGTCGCCTGTACGTAACCGGCCAGGCAGCCCTCGCCCCGTACCCGCAGTACCCAGTTCCACCAGCCGACGCCGGGGTCCGGCGAACCGGCGGTCTGGCGTTCGTAGCGGGCCCTCAGCCCGTCGGCGGTCTCCGGAGCACCACCCGTGTAGGTGTGCAGGGCCGGGTCGTCCAGCACCGCTGCCATCTCGTCCGCGTACGCGACCCGCAGCGGCAGCGCGTCCAGCCGGGCGGTGGCAAAGGGCTCGGGTCCACGAATCATTCGGTTCTTCATAGGAGGCGGACCCTACGCGCGCACCACGGCGGACAGCGGACCGGACCGTCAGTTCCCCTTCTTCCGCCGCCCCATGAACATCAGGAAGCCGATCCCCGCGAGCACCAGCACACCGGTCAGGGTCATGCCCTTCCCGCCCCCGGCGCCCCCGTCCCCCGCTCCGGCGGACGACGCCGACGAGTCGCCCCCTGGGGACGACGAATCACCGCCGCCACCTCCGCTTCCACCCCCGCTCACATCCACCCGTGCCACATCGCTCCGTGCCCCCTCCGAGCCGAACATCAGCGCCGAGCCGTCCGCCGTGTACGTCACCGATTCGGCCTGCCGCTGGAACGGCGCCTCAACCGCGTGGTCGGCGCCGAGCCTGCCGTCCTCGAAGGCGTAGCCACGGGCGCCGAAGTAGGAGCGCAGCACCAGTTCCTTGCCGTCCGGTGAGAACGACCCGTCCGTCACCCACGGCACCTCACCCACCCGTCGGAAGACATTGGTGGCGCCGGCGGTGAGCTCGGCCGGGCCCTCGTAGAGTCCGCCGCCGTCCTCGTTCTTCGACGCGATGTAGACGCGCCCGGTCGTGGGGTGGACCATCAGCGCCTCGGCGTCACGCGGACCGTCCGCGTACTTCACATCGAACTGGGTGGCCCGGACCGTCGCGTCCTTCAGCTCCTTCGGCTCCGGGAAGCGGTAGATCCAGACGTGGTCCCAGCTTCCGTTCAGGTTGTCGCCGATGTCACCGACGTACAGATGGCCGTCGGGCCCGATCGAGACGGCCTCCACATCGCGCGGCTGCCCCACCCCCTGCATGGTGATCGTCGCGACGGTCTTCCCGGTCCGGGAGTCGACGGCGTAGATGTACGGCCCGTCGTCGCTGTCGTTGTGCGTCCAGTAGATGCCGGGGTGGGCGCGGCTGGCGGCGAGGCCACTGGACTCGGTGATCCGGGGGTCCTCGATCGTGAAGTTCCGATCGGCCCCGTCTCCGGATGCCGCGGCGGGAGACACCCCGGCGAGGAGGAGCAGCGTGGCGGCTCCGGACACAGTCAGGTACGAACGCATGACACAAGTGTCCATCGTCACGTCGCAGGTCGGATGAATGATCCGCGATGATGACGCCATGCGTTTCACGTTTGTCGGCGATTCCATGACGATCGGCCGCGCCGGCGACTTCACCTGGCGCTACCGGATGTGGCAGCACCTGGCCTCCGCTTCCGATGCCCCGTTCGCGATCGTCGGCCCGCGCAGCGAGCTGTACGACACCGGAACGAACACCCCTGTCTCGTACGCGTACGGCGCACCGGACTTCCCCGTCGAGTCCCGCACCCATCTGGCCGGCTGGGGTGAGGGCTGGCTGCACATGGCCCCGGTGATCGCCGACACGGTCACCGAGCACCGCACGGACATCCTGCTCGTCTCGCTCGGCCTGATAGACCTCGGGTTCTATACGGACAGCGGTCAGACCGCCCTGAACGCAAGGGCGTTCATCACGGCGGCCCGCACCGCGAACCCGCACGTCAAGATGGTGCTCCTGCCCGTGATACCGAACATACGGGCCGAGTCGGACGCCCCGTTCGCCGCCGAGTGCGACCGCTTCAACGAGCTTCTGGCGAAGGCCGTCGCCGACCTCGACCACCCGATGTCCCCGATCCTGCTGGCCTCCCGCCCGCCGGGGTACGACATCCACAAGGACACGTACGACGGGACGCATCCCGGCCCCACCGGCGAACACAAACTGGCGGCCGCGTTCGCCGACGCGATGCACCAGGCGTGGGGCCTGGGCGGCCCGTACGCGGCCCGCCCATAGCCGACCGGGCTTCCCGCCCAGCACCCGTCTCTGAGAATCCGCCCGTCACCGGGCTTCCGGCACCTCAGCGCTCCGCCCCGTGGGCCGGGCCCTCACATGCATCCGCTCCCCCTGCTGCCCGAACAGGCTGAGAAATTCGACCGGATCGGGCCCGGCACTGGCCCACGCATGCGGCGTACGCGTGTCGAACTCGGCGACCTCACCGGCCGTGAGCACCAGATCGTGCTCGCCCAGCACCAGCCGCAGCCGCCCCGCCAGTACGTACACCCACTCGTACCCCTCGTGCACCCGCTGCTCCAGCGGCCCCGTCGCCCCGCGACCGCCGGGCAGGATCTGCTTGTACGCGTGCAGCCCGCCGAGGTGCCGGGTGAGCGGCACGAAGGTCATGCCGTCCCGGGTGAAGGGGCGGAAATGGATACGTGGATCGCCGGTGGCGGGTGCGCCGACGAGTTCGTCCAACTGCACCCCGTACGCCTTGGCCAGTGGCAGCAACAGTTCGAGCGTGGGTTTGCGGCCACCCGATTCCAGGCGCGAGAGGGTGCTGAGGGAGATCCCGGTCGTCTCGCTGAGCTGCGCCAGGGTCGTGCCGCGTTCCTGGCGCAGGGCGCGCAGCCGAGGCCCGACGCCTGTCAGGACGGCAGAGAACTCGTCGTCCGCACGTTCTCCGCGCTCTTCGCGCTCTCCGCGCTCCCCGGCTTCTTGCATGTCTCCATTATTTGCCGTCCCGGGCTGCCGTCCCGGCAACAGGGTGTGTCAGGACGGCAGGATCATGGCCAGTGAGAGACGGGTCAGCTCATCGGTCAGCCACTCGGCGTCGACCTGCCTGGGGCGGCGGCCGTGATGGGCCATGAGTTCGTCCACCGAGTGGTTCAGCACCGTGACGGTCACGGTGTGGTCGCTCGCCACCGCCTCGCCCCGTCGCACGGCACGCTCGGCCTCGGAGGTCAGGAACTCGATCCACATCGCCCGCCATGTCGCGAGGTGGTTGTCCACCTCCCGGCTCACCCCGAGCACTTCGACGAACGCCACCCGGGCCGCGCACGGGTCCTCGGTGACCGCCTTCACATAGGCCTCGAAGAGCAGCCGGACCCGTTCCGTCGTCGGGCAGTCCTCCATGCCCTCGGCCATCAGGGCGTTCTCGGCGGCGCGCAGCCCGTAGGTCGCCACCTCGTCGTAGATCGCCATCAGGAGCACCTCCCGCGAGACGAACTCCTGCTGGAAGACGTGGACGGGCACCTTCGCCTGAGCGCACAAATCCTCGACGGTCGTGTGCGCGTACCCGTACGCGGCGAACAACTGGCGCCCGACCGACAGGATTCGGTCCCGCGCCCCCGGCCCCTCCATGACCTGTCCGACCGTCCCGCTCCGCCGGTTCGCCACGACACCCACCATCGGTCCTCCTTAGCCGTCCGTACCGCTGCCCCCACTCTCCACGCTCCGCCCCGCACTCGGGCACACGTAGGGCGGCGCGTCGGTCAAGTCCGATTGCCCAACGAACCGTTGCTACTACCGCGCCAATGACCCGGGACCGAGGTTCCGGGCTCGCAGGCGGTCAGGGTTGCCTCAAGCGCCGACGCCTGCACGGGCGTCGGCAGCACCATGACCCGTACCACCGGCTTCACAACCACGGACCCTAGTGCGCCGGTCACACAAACCGGCCGGGTCCGCACACCTTCCGCCCGAACCGGCGATCACTCGCCCACACGTACAACTCCCCGGCCATGCAAACGTTCAACTTCCTGCGCTACAGCGACGAGGCGTTCGTGAAGGCGGAGGACAGCTCGACGTATGACGCGTACGAAGCGTCCTTCGAGTCGGCGCACCAGGAGCACGGGGCCCCACCGAAGAACAGGCGCCGGCGGAACCGAAGCCACCCCCTTCACGCCACCCCACGGGTGCTTGCGCACACAAAGAGACCACACACGAGGGGGGTTACCGCCCCACCCGCCCCGGGTCACCAGGAAGCCCCGACGGCCTTTGCCGGAGGGCGCCGAACTGGCTTGCCGCACCGAGCGGATCTACGATTTCTCTTCTGGAGAGGGGGTCCGCATGGACCGGAACATACGCACGGTGGACGACGTACTCAGTCTCCTGGACGGCCTGTTCACACAGGAGGCCGACCGTTGGACGGCAGACGGGGCCTCCTGGTGGGACAGCTTCTACGCGGACCGGACCAAGCCCATCCCGTTCTTCGTGGCGAAGCCCGACGAGAACCTCGTCTCGTACGTGGACCGCGGTCTGATCACCCCGGGCCGCGCCCTCGACCTGGGCTGTGGACCGGGCCGCAACGCCCTCTACCTCGCCTCCCTGGGCTTCGAGGTCGACGCGGTGGACCTGTCCCGGGCGGCCATCACATGGGCCGAGGACCGTGCCCGCGAGGCGGGGGCCGACATCCGATTCCACTGCGGCGACGCCTTCACCCTCACGGCGACCGAGCTGGCCGGCCCGTACGACCTGATCCACGACTCCGGCTGCTTCCACCACCTGCCGCCCCACCGCCGCATCAGCTACCTCCGCCTCCTCGACGACGTCCTGTCCCCCGGCGGCCTCTTCGCCCTCAGCTGCTTCGCGGCCGGTGAGGGGGGCATGGGCTCCGAACTCCCCGACGCCGCCTTCTACGAACGGGGCGGGCTGCAGGGCGGTCTCGCGTACACGCCGGAGTCGTTGCGCCGGATCTTCTCCGGTCTGACGGAGATCGAGCTGCGCCGCATGCGCGACGAACCGCCCGAGTCCTCGCGCTTCGGTGAGCCCTTCCTCTGGACGGCCCTGTTCCGCCGAACCGCCGAGTCCTGACAAGCGATTTCCTGCTGCCCAGGCGCTGTCAGTGCACCCGTCTAGATTCACCGTGTGACTGAGCCTTCCTACCTTGCCGCGGTCCGGGAGTCATACGACACCGTGGCCGACGACTACGCCGCCCTCGTCAAGACCCCGTCTGAGCTGGACCCCCTGTCACGCTCGATGCTGACCGCCTTCGCCGAGCTGGTGCAGGCATCTGACCGAGGACCGGTCGCGGACCTGGGCTGCGGACCCGGAAGAGTGACGGCGCACATGGCCGGACTCGGGGTTCCTGCATTCGGCATCGATGTGTCCCCAAAGATGATCGAACTGGCCCGAAGCACTTATCCGGACCTGTGCTTCTCCGTGGGCTCCATGACCGCGCTGGAGATCGAGGACGACACGCTCGGCGGCATCCTGGCGTACTACTCCACCCACCACACACCTCCGGAGCTGCTGCCGGTCGTGTTTGCCGAGTTCCACCGCACCCTGGCACCCGGCGGACATCTCCTCCTCGCTGGCCACGTAGGCACCGGTGAGCACCGCCGTCCGACCCACGCCTATGGCAGCCACCCCGTGTCCTACGCGTCGTATCGGCTGCCCACACACCAGCTCGCTGAGCTGCTGAACCAGGCCGAATTCACCATCACCGCTCAGCTGGCGCAGGAGCCCGACGAGGAACTGAACTGGAAGTTCGCCAGTTTCCTGGCCTACAAGCCGACTACCGAGGAGCCAGCTTGACTTCCTGGCCCCCTGAGATGACTTGTCCGCGCGGCCGCTTTGCGGCTCAGGTCGGAGTGAGGAGTCCGGGGCTGGTCCCGGCGGTCCCGGCGGTCCCGGCCGGGTGCTTCGCGAGGGCGGCGACGCGTGCGCGCCAGGGGACGCGGGGAGACTGCTGCGCGTGCGCGCCCGCTCGGGCGGCCCACGATGTCCGCGCCTCCTCCCGGCGGCACGGGGCGCAGTGCGTCTCGTCCCCCGCCGCCCGGAAGACGTGATCCTCGCCGGGACCGGCGCACAGGACGAGCGGCCCGACGAGGGGCGGCGCCGCAGGACGGGACGGAGTGGCGGGTGCCGGAGGCTCCGGGAGTTTCTGTACGAGGCGGTGGCGCAGGAATCCGACCGCTGATCGCACGCCCTCCGGGGGCAGTTCGCTGGTCAGGACCCGTCGCAGGTCGGCGGTCGTGATGCCGCGCCGCAGCCACTCCGCGGCAAGTCCAGCGAGTCCCCGGGCTTCCCGGACTCCCAGGTACAGCTGGGGTGTTGTGTGCCGCAGTGACAGCAGGAGCCGTTCCGACACGTTCAGTTCGGGGTCGGGGTCGCCGTCAGGCTCGGGCGCGGGCTCCGGCTCGGCTTCGGAGGGTGGGTGGGGACAGTTCTTCTCAGGTTCTTCTTCCACCGGTAAGTCACCGACCGTCCGAGTCCCCGGCCGACCGACCGCCCGTTCCTGCGCACTCGGTCGCGGCCCAGGCGCCACCACCGGCCCGTCCTGGATCCGCAGGGCCTGGTCCACCGTGAGGGGGACGTTCGAGCAGAGCTGATCGGTGGCCCAGTGCCCCCGCCCCACCTGCCGCCGCCGCTCATGCACGAAACCGTGCTCGGTCAGCTGCTTCTTGGCCTTCTGGTACGCCCGCCCGGTGATCCCGAGAAAGCTCCGGGCCGCCGGATCACGCCCTCACCCTCCCTGACCGTCACCCCCAGGACCAGTTCGTGCAGTAGGCCGGCGTCCACGAACGGCGCCTCAGCCGTGGGCAGTGAGCGCCAGTCGAGCGGCCAGGTCAGCCCGTTCAGCGCAGGCACGCCGACGAACGCCGCGTTCTGCCCGTAGCACCCCATCAACTGCGCCCCCGACGGCCACCGGTGTACGCGGGCGCTTCGCGGTGGCAACAGGAAGTACATGCTGCGCTCGCCGATCCCCGAACGCACGATCGGGCCTGCCTGGAAGTCGGTGAACTGCATGATCTCGTAGGCCACTTGTTCGCCGAGTGCGCCGGAGATCCGTACCGCGTCGAAGTGAACGCCGACGTGACGCAGGGCATGTCCGGACGCGGGCACCCACGAGGGCACCGGGCCGAGTGAACTTTTCCGTTCCATGCGGAAAGCGTCGCGGTCGACACCTACCGTGACCAGGGACACAGGGCGTCTGTGCACGGTTATGTTCTCGGGAGGTGGGGTTGTGCACTCCGGTGGCCAAGGGAACGGTAACGCGGCGATGTTCGGTGCGTTGTTGCGTTTCTTCCGCGAGCGGGCCGGGCTCTCGCAGGAAGCGCTGGGCGGGAAGATCCGCTTCTCCAAGTCACAGGTGGCCATGGTGGAGCGCGGAGAGCGCACACCGAAGGGGAACTTCGTCGCACGAGCCGACCAAGTGCTGGGTGCACAGGGTGCACTGTTGACAGCGGGGGCAGAATTCCGGGCCAGCCACTTGCCCTCGTGGTTCGAGGAGTTCGCCGAGGTGGAGACGGGAGCCTCCGCACGGCACGAGTATGAAACTCACGCGGTTCCCGGCCTGCTTCAGACGGAAGAGCACGCCCGCGCGGTCTTCACCAACCACCATCCGTCCCTCGACGATGACGAAATCGAAGGACGGGTTGCGGCTCGGCTGGAACGGCAGGAGTTACTGACCCGCAAGCCGACGGCAGACATCGGCTTTGTGCTGGAACTGCACCCACTCACGCGGCCCATCGGGGGTCGCCAGGCGCGCAAGAGGCAGCTTCATCACATTCTTGATGTCGCCCAGTTGCGGAACGTACAGGTGCAGGTGATGGCACCGGACCGGACGACGCATGCGGGACTCAACGGCCCGTTCGTCCTGCTGGAGACGGCGGAGCGGAATCGTCTTGCCTATGTCGAAGGGCAGAGCGGCAGCTTCTTCGTCACTGAACAGCCTGACCTGGGTGATCTGTTCGGGAAGTATGGCATTCTGCGAGCGCAGGCGCTCAGCCCGGAGGCGTCCATGAAACTGATCGAAGAGGTGGCAGGCGAAGAATGAGCACCGACCTCAGCTGGTTCAAGAGCAGCTACAGCGGCGACCAGGGCGGCAACTGCGTCGAGGTCGCCACGTGCCCCCACACCGTCCACGTCCGCGACTCCAAGGACCTCACCGCCCCTGCTCTCACCCTCTCCCCCGCCGCCTGGGCCGACTTCCTCTCCTACGTCGCGCAGTAGGCGGCTGCGTCGCCCGCTGTCGGCCCCGCTCCGTGGGCGAGGCTGCCGTCGCCGAGGCCGCCATCGCGTTGCAGCACGCGCCCAGGGACGCGGGGCGCGGGCGCTCATGATGCGGGCGATGCGGATGCCCGCCCCGGCCGGCGACGGGACCGGGACGCCCGAGGCACCGCAGGCACCCGCATCCATGGAGAAGCCCCGGCCAGAGGTGCCGAGGCAGGCACCGGCCCCGGGGGGCATCCGAATCCCCCGCCCCCGCTGCCAGGTTCGACTGGGCCGCTGCCGAGAACGAGGTCAAGGACGCCGTCCCACCGCGCTTCGTGACCCCCGCCCCCGGCCCGGGGGCCACCGCCCAGGCGGTGTAGCCGTCGGGGCGGACGAGCAGAGCGGGTCCGGGGTCGGTGCGCCACAGCAGCGCGCCGAAAGCGAACGGCCCAGCAGGGAGGCCGGCACCCCGCTGAGACTCACACATCACGGCCCTCACCACTTCTCCGGCCGCCATGATGGAGTCGTGCCCTCCAGCCCACAGCACCCCGCACCCACACCGAGCGACCTCTCGGGCGCGGTCGCCGAGGACCTCGCGCTGTACCGGGAGAAGTTCCGGCGGCGTCTGCCGGAGTCGTTGGGCGAGTTGCACGGCCCGACCCAGGGGATCGTGGACCTGCCGCTGCACATGGCCTGGTCAGGGATGACCTCGTACGACATGAGCAAGCCTCGCCAGCGCATGGGCCTGTACCGCACCGTCCTGCACGAGGGCCTGCGCGACGACCTGCCCCGCTACCTCAACCAGGACCTGCTCCTCCAGCTATGGCCGGTGCTGCGCACCCTCGTCGGTCGCACCGTGCGCGCCGTATGGGAAGACACCTTCCCCCAGCTCGCCTCCCACACCCGGGCAGCCGCGTGACGGACATGCCGGAGCTGCACACGCGGCTCCTGGCGGACGTGATCGCCCTCGGTTCCCCGTATCCACTGGTTCTCACCGGTGGATACGCCGTGCGGGCGCACCGCCTCGTGACCCGCCCCAGCCAGGACCTCGATGTCGCCACCGAGAGCCCGGCGCCCATGGCCGACATCGCCGCCACGCTCCGCGCCGGCCTGGAAGCTCGCGGCTGGAACGTGCACGAGCAGTGAGCAGTGAGCAGTGAGCAGTGAGCGCCAAGTCCAGCGGCCAGGTCGGCCCGATCAGCGTTGCCCGATCAGCGCCGGCACCCCGACAAACGCAGAGGATGCCCGCCCCGAGGGGCCGTCGGCGGTGGGGGCGAAGCTCGGGACAGCGCGGGCGGACGGGCTACTGCGCGTCGTGCGGGCGGCGGCGCGAGGGTAGGTGATGCTCAGTCAGGGTGAGCACACAGGTGAGTTCGCGCTGAGCGTCAGCGATGAGCGTGTCGAGGCGCTCCAGGCGGCGGCCGGTGGGGGTGATGACGTTGCGACGGGGTCGGCGGGGTCGGGTTCGAAAGTGCTGCCAGGTGCCTGAGCTGTGTGCGCGAAGAATGAGCGCAACTCGGTGGCAGTTGGCGTGGAGATCAGGAAGGCTCGCGCGCATGGTCTCGGTATTGCAGAACGTGGCGATTGACTGTGCGGATGCCTACGAGCTGGCCCGGTTCTGGAGCAGTGCGACTGGCCGTCCGCTGCATCCGGAGGACAAACCGGGTGATCTGGAGACTCAGGTGCTGCTGACGGAGGGCCCGGTGCTGTATTTCAATCAGGTGCCCGAGGCTAAGACGATCAAGAACCGGATCCATCTGTGTTTGCGCCCTGAGACCTCGCGCGATCAGGAGGTGGACCGGCTGCTGGGCCTCGGCGCCACCTTTGTCGCCGATCACCGGAATCCCGATGGTTCAGGCTGGGCAGTCCTTGCCGACCCTGAAGGCAACGAATTCTGCGTTCTGCGCAGTGAGTCCGACCGAGCCGCCGTGCATGCCTGACGCTCACGCGCCGTCCTGGCCGGTTTCGTACGACAGCTGGTCACAGCCAGTCGTTGATGGCCGCGACGAGACCCCGCTGCCCGGCCGTGATCACGAGGGACATGGGCTTTTGCCCCGCAGCCCGCCGCGCGAGCGGCCGAATGATGCGACGGTGGTCGGCGAACGGGCGTCCTGTCTTCCCAATGTGCGGGGACGACAGGGCACCAGACGTGCTCACTGCTCGTCGGTCAGCAGGCGCAGGCGCCCGCTCGTAGTCACCGAGGCTTGTAGGCAGTGGCCAGCACCGAGACAGTGACCCGGTCGGGCAGAAGGCCGTCGTCGTTCAGGTCTGCACGGCTCAAGTGGCGTGCGCTCGGCGTCATCCCCACCAAGTCCAGGGCTTCCGGCCTGACCAGGGCCATCGAGTACTCCACCTGTTCGGTGACGACGGCCTCGAAATAGGGGGCCAGCGCCCGGTGCAGGCGCTGTTCCTTGGCCGGGTCGATCGTCACCATCGCAGGCACCCGGCCGCGCAGCTCGGCAAGGTGCCGCCCAGTAGGACGGACCACGATCAGTCGGCCGGCCGAGCGGAGTACTCGGTGGAACTCGGCTGGATTGCGCGGGGCGAACACGTCCAACACCACGTCAGCCACCTCGTCAGCCATCGGGAAGGGACGGAAGACATCCCAGGTCGCCGCGGCGGCTCGTTCATGGACTCGGGCTGCTGAGCGCAGCGCGCGCACCGACGTGTCCAGGCCCAGACCTCGGGCGCCGGGCAGCTGGTCGAGAACGCCGGCCAGGTAGTAGCCC
This sequence comes from Streptomyces sp. NPDC002958, assembly GCF_055563255.1. Classification (NCBI taxonomy): domain Bacteria; kingdom Bacillati; phylum Actinomycetota; class Actinomycetes; order Kitasatosporales; family Streptomycetaceae; genus Streptomyces; species Streptomyces sp. NPDC002958. The sequence goes on from NZ_JBVHDS010000006.1 coordinate 346,810, forward strand.
GTGCCGCACCCGACGTCCACCACCGTGCCCCGCGCAGGCAAGGAGTCGGCCGCCAAGCGGGCCACGGCTTGGCGGATGGGCGCGTACCTGCCGGTGGCCAGGAAGCGGTCCCGAGCCTGGACCATGGCCGTGTCGTCGCCGCTGGTGGCACGGTTGCCGGTCAGGAGGCCGGCGTAACCGTGGCGAGCGATATCGAAGGTATGGCCCACCGGACAGCGCAGTGCACCGCGGTCGGGGTGCAGGCGGCGCGTGCGGCACGTCGGGCAGCGCAGCAGGTCCAGGGACAGTTCGAGGGCAGGGGGAAGCAACACGGGCACGAGGCACTCCTGGCAAGGGCGAAGGGAAGAGACCGTGCCTGCACGGGCGCACGAAAGGTCACTGCCTCAGGAAGGAACAGGCAGCGCCGGGAACGTGGTTCACGTAGCAGGCACACCAAGGAGGGCGACGTCGTCCGACATCGCCCTCAACGTCTTCCAATCACAGGAAGCAGCAGTGCGGGGTGCTCATGAATGCCACGCCATGAGTTTACGAGCCTCGACGAAGCCCTTTACGCCAGCCGAAGTTGAGAGACACTACGTAGGTCGCCGCGCCCGGCAAGCCGGGCCCCTCTTCTCGCCCCTGACCTCACTCGTTCGGCCCAACAAGGCGGTCGGCGGGAGGGAAACGGGAGACCTGAGCATCCGGAAGCTACCCCGCGGCCGCTTTGCGGCTCAGGTCGGAGTCAGGAGTCCGGGGGCGGTCTCGGCAGACCCGGCGGTCCCGGCCGGGTGCTTCGCGAGGGCGGCGACGCGTGCGCGCCAGGGGGTGCGGGGAGACTGCTGCGCGTGCGCGCCCGCTCGGGCGGCCGACGATGTCCGCGCCTCCTCCCGGCGGCACGGGGCGCAGTGCGTCGCGCGATACCGCCGCGGTCAGCGCTCCGCGAAGCGCTCCCCGCACCGGCTGCAGAACACCGGCTCCGGGTCCTGCGAGAGCCGGCCGCATTCGGGACAGACCCGGTCTAGCATGCAGGGTGCCTCGCCGCCCTCGTACGCCACCGACGGCACGGCCGACGACGCGGGCGGGGGCTTGATGCTCAGGCCGGGGCGCCGGCGGTGGACGGTCACATAGGCCAGGCCCTCCGGCCCCGCGGCCAGGGCGCGGCGGGACGTCCGGGGCAGCCAGACGGCCGTCGTCGGGGTCAGCTCCAGCGAGCCGCCGCCCCCGGTGACGACCCGGCCGCTGCCCGCGACGACGACGAGGAGGACGTCCAGGACGTCCTCCTGATGCTCACCGACCTCGGATCCGGGCGGGAGTCGCACCAGATTGGCGTCCAACTCGCGCCCCTGCTCGGCCAGTTGCCACAGGGCACCGCGGGCGTCGTGGGCGGCGGCGGTCAGCAGGTCGTCGAGTACGGCCAGTACCCGGGGTACGGAATTCACAGCAGTCAGGCTACGCCCGCCCTACGCTGGCCCCTTTGCCCGCCGAGCACGAGGGAGCCACCGCGCCATGGACCGCGAGCCCGACGAGAAGTACCCGCCGATCGAACCGTACGAGCACGGCATGCTCGATGTCGGGGAAGGCAACCTCGTGTACTGGGAGGTGTGCGGCAACCCGGACGGCAAACCCGCACTCGTCGTGCACGGCGGTCCGGGTTCGGGGTGCACCGAGCGGCCCCGGCAGTACTTCGACCCGGACCGCTACCGCGTCGTCCTCTTCGACCAACGGGGCTGCGGCCGTTCCACCCCGCACGCGAGCGACCCGGCCACCGACATGCGGTACAACACGACCGACCGGCTGATCGCCGACATGGAGCGGCTGCGTGGCCACCTGGGGATCGACACCTGGCTGCTGTACGGCGGGTCCTGGGGTTCGACGCTGATCCTCGCGTACGCCGAGCAGCACCCGGAGCGGGTCTCCGAGATCGTGATCCCGGCCGTCACGACGACCCGACGCTCCGAGATCGACTGGCTGTACCGGGGAGTGGGCCGGATCTTCCCCGAGGCGTGGGACCTGTTCCGGGCCGGGGTGCCGGAGGCCGAGGGGGACGCGACCCCGGACGTCCTCGCCGCGTACGCCCGGCGGGCGGAGAGCGCCGACGCCAAAATACGCGAGAAGGCGACGGCCGACTGGTGTGCCTGGGAGGACGCGGTGCTCTCCCAGGAGTCGTACACTGGGCCGCCGCCGTACAGCGGTCGCCCCGGCCGGGCGCAGCAGGCGCTGGTGCGGATCTGCTCGCACTACTTCTCCCACGGCGCCTGGCTGGAGGAGGGGCAACTGATCCGGGACGCGGGACGGCTGGCGGGGATTCCGGGTGTGCTGGTGCACGGGCGGTTCGACCTGGGCGGGCCGTTGATCACGGCGTGGGAGCTGGCGAAGGCGTGGCCGGACGCGGAGCTGACCGTGATCGACGGTGCGGGGCATCTGGGTGGTGCGGCGACGAGCAGGGCCGTGCTGGCGGCGCTGGACCGGTTTGCCCGGCAGTGAACGAACGCGGAATTCGTGGCGCCCGATGACCGGCGGGCAACACCGCCGCCGCATCGGTCTCGCTGCGCGCCGGCCGCTGGGGCGTCTCCGTCGCCGGACTGGCCGCCTGCGACACGGCCGCTGACGTCACGCTCCGAGGGCGCCTGCCACGGCGACGACGGCGAACATCAGCACGAGCACGGCGGCCATGATGCGGTTTCTGGTCTTCGGATCCACCCTCCGAGCCTAACCGCCCATCTCAGTGGCCCAGCGACCAGGATGCGATCGCCTCGTATCGCGGCTGCTCGCCCGGCACCCCGGAGACCGGCAGGTTGCTGCGTACGAGGGCGACCTCACCGACCTCCCACGGGGTGCCCTCGAAGCCTCCGAGAGCCTCGACGAAGGGGCGCAGGTCGGCGTCGGTGCGGCTGCGGGCGAGGGTGAGGTGCGCGCTGTAGCGGCGGTGTTCCTCCATCGGGATGCCGGCGCGGCGGGCGGCGGCGTCCGCGCGTTCGGCGAGGAGCCGCAGCGTATCGATCCCTCCCGCGGCCCCCACCCACAGCACCCGCCCGCCGAACCGGCCGGCGCCGTGGATGCGCAACGGGAAGGACTCGGTACGGCAGGCCGCCCGTTCGAGGCGCGCACGCAGCTCCGGCAGCACCTCCTCGTCCACGTCCCCGAGGAACGCGAGCGTGAAGTGCCAGCTGGGCGTACCGGTCCAGCGCAGTCTCCCGGCACCGGGGAGCGCGCGCAGCGGGTCGACGGCACGGCGCAGTTCCTGGAGCGCCCGGTCGGGCGGCGACACGGCGACAAAGAGTCTGAGGCGGCTCATGGGCAGAGTGTCGCACCGTAACGGCGTGCCCGGGCTCCGTGCGTATCGTTGTACTACGCGGCTGCCCCGCGCCCGCGCGGCAGCGGGGAGGAGCGGCACGATGACCGTCGTGGACACCGACAGGATCGAGATGGCCGACATCAGCGACGAGCGCACTCTGGACATGATGTTCGAGTGGCTTGAGCCCACCCCCGAGGGATTCAAGGTCGAGATCGTCGAGGGGAACATCTACATGTCGCCGCAGCGGCGCACACACTGGCGGATCATTCTCGACATCATCGAACAGCTGCGCGCAAGGTACCCGCGGGAGAGTTTGCTGTCCGACGTGCGTATCGACTTCCCAGGCCTCCTCAACGGCTTCGCTTGCGACGTAGTCGCCCTGGCCGAGGATGCCACCGAGGACGCCAACGGCCGCTGCCGCTACCAGGACATCGAGTTCGTGGCCGAGGTGATCTCCAAGAACACCGCCGCCAACGACTACGGGTCGAAGAAGGCCACGTATGCCACCGCCGACGTACCCGTGTACGTCATCGTCGACCCGTACACCGGCACGTGGCACCTCCACACGCTCCCGAAGGACGACGAGTACCGCAGCGTGCTGAGCCTCGACTTCGGCACCCCGATCGACCTCACCGCGACCCTTGTGGGCCTCCGCCTGGAGACGGGCGGGTTCCCCCGCGACTGACACGTCCCCGTACGTGCCACGGGCCCCGACCGGTCGATACCGGTCGGGGCCCGTGGCACGTGCTGTACGACCGGCCCTCAGGCCGCCGTGGCCAGCTGTTCGCGCCGGACGAACCGCAGGTGCGGGCGGCCCGGCCGGAGGTCGACCTTGAGGCGAAGGCCGCCCACGCGGGCCAGCATGAAGCCGACGCCGAGCGCGGCCACCAGGGAAAACGCCCCGCCGACCACCATGCCCGTACGGACCCCGTAGGCGTCGCTGATCCAGCCGACGATCGGGGCGCCCACGGGCGTACCACCGGCGAAGACCATCATGTACAGGCTCATGACCCGGCCGCGCATCGCCGGGTCGGCGCCCATCTGGACGCTCGTGTTCGCGATGATGTTGGTCGTCAGGCCGATCATGCCGATCGGGACCAGCAGGATCGCGAAGAGCCAGACGGACGGCGACAGGGCCGCGACGATCTCCAGCAGACCGAACACCGCGGCCGCGGCCACCAGCAGCCGCAGCCGCGAGGAGCGACGGCGGGCGGCGAGCAGGGCGCCGGCGAGGGAGCCGGCCGCCATGAGGATGTTGAAGAACGAGTACATCCCGGCGTCGCCGTGGAAGATCTCGTCCGCGAAGGCGGTGAGCCAGATCGGGAAGTTGAACCCGAACGTGCCGACGAAGCCGACCAGGACGATCGGCCACATCAGCTCGGGGCGGCCGGAGACATAGCGCAGGCCCTCCCGCAGCTGACCCTTGGCGCGTGGCACGACGGCGGTCTTGTGCAGCTCACTCGTACGCATCAGCATCAGGCCGATCAGCGGGGCCACGAAGGACAGGCCGTTGAGCATGAAGGCCCAGCCGCTGCCGACCGTGGTGATCAGGACACCCGCGACGGCGGGGCCGATGAGCCGGGCGGACTGGAAGTTCGCCGAGTTGAGACTGACCGCGTTGCGCAGCTGGTCGGGGCCGACCATCTCGGAGACGAACGACTGACGGGCCGGGTTGTCGACGACCGTCACCATGCCGAGCAGGAACGCGATGAGGTAGACGTGCCACACCTGGACGACACCGGAGAGCGTGAGCACCGCGAGGGCGATCCCGCACAGGCCGAGGGCCGCCTGGCTGACGAGAAGAAGCTTCCGCTTCGGGAGGCGGTCGGCGATGACGCCGCCGTACAGGCCGAAGAGGAGCATCGGAAGAAACTGGAGGGCCGTGGTGATGCCGACGGCGGTGGCGGACCCGGTGAGGCTCAGGACGAGCCAGTCCTGCGTGATGCGGGACATCCAGGTACCGGTGTTGGAGATCACGGCGCCCGTGGCGAACAGGCGGTAGTTGCGGATCTTCAGCGACGAGAAGGTCCCGCCGGGCTTGCTCTCGTGGGTGGAAGTCGGTGCGGGGGCGGAGTCTGCTCCGGATCCCGTACTCAAAAGGGTTCGCCTCCTCGGGCGCATACATTTCGCTGACTGACGGGGATGCGGCGGTGCGGGCGGTGCGCCGGCTGCGGTCCGGCGGTCCGCTCCGCTACAGGTGGGCGAGCTTCTCCAGCACGGGCGCCGCCTTGCGCAGCGTCTCCCACTCGTCCTCGTCCAGGCCCTCGGCGAGGGTGGTCAGCCAGGCGTTCCGCTTGGAGCGGCTCTCCTCCAGCATGGCTTCCGCCTGCTCGGTCTGGCTGACCATCTTCTGGCGACGGTCATCGGGGTGCGGTTCCAGCCTGACCAGTCCCTTTGCTTCCAGCAGCGCGACGATGCGAGTCATCGACGGGGGCTGCACATGCTCCTTGCGTGCCAGCTCACCGGGCGTGGCCGAACCGCAATGGGCGAGTGTGCCGAGCACCGACATCTCGGTGGGGCTCAGCGACTCGTCGACGCGCTGGTGCTTCAGGCGCCGGCTGAGCAGCATCACGGCGGAACGAAGGGAGCTCACGGCGGCCGCACTGTCGCCGTCGTGGATCAGGTCAGGCATGTTTATTAGCGTACCTCATTACCTACCCTAAAGACCATTCGTGTTACACGCGCGAGAGCCACATCACCTAATCGATCACCCGAACGAGTGAGTCGCATCCGGAAAGTGACGCGAAACGACCTCGTGGACCGTAACCCTTGCTTGCCATGGGATCGACTGTGCTCAGCCTGCGGATAGACGGTGAGCTGCTCGACCGGCTCCGGCAGCATGCCGCCAAACGCGGAATGAGCGTCCAGGACTATGTCGTCCGGACGCTCATTCGCGATGACTTCGACGAGCGCTTCAAGGCGGCCGTCGACGAGACGGAGAAGTTCTACGGTTCGGAAGGGACCGCGGGGATCAGGGCGGAAGAGGTCACGTGAGGCCGAGGGCCGGCATCGCGTAGTAGAAGACGAAGACCGCCGACACCGCGTACATGGCCACCGGCACCTCGCGCCAGCGCCCGGCCGCCACCCGCAGCACGGAGAAGGCGATGAAGCCGATGCCGATGCCGTTGGTGATCGAGTAGGTGAACGGCATCATCACCATGGCCAGGAAGGCCGGGATGGCGAGCGTGTAATCGCTCCAGTCGATGTCCCGCACCGAACCCGCGATGATCAGGAAGCCGACCGCCAGCAGCGCCGGGGTGGCCGCCTGCGACGGGACCATGGTCGCCAGCGGCGTCAGGAACAGCGACACGGTGAACAGCAGACCCGTCACGACGCTCGCGAGGCCTGTGCGCGCACCCTCACCGACACCCGCCGTGGACTCCACGAAGCAGGTCGAGGCGGAGGAGGAGCTCGCACCGCCCGCGGCGACCGCGATGCCGTCCACGAACAGCACCTTGTTGATGCCGGGGAACTTGCCGTCCTTGTCCGTCAGCTTGGCCTCGTCGCCGACGCCGAGGATGGTGCCCATCGCGTCGAAGAAGCAGGACAGCAGCACGGTGAAGACGAACAGGATGCCGGTGAGCACACCGACCTCCTCGAAGCCGCCGAACAGGCTGACCTCGCCGATCAGCCCGAAGTCGGGGGTGGCGACCGGGTTGCCCGGCCACTGCGGAACGGTCAGACCCCAGGCCCCGCTCGGCAGATCGGCGATCGCGTCGATGATCATCGCGACAACCGTCATGGCGACGATGGAGATCAGGATCGCGCCCGGTACCTTGCGGACGATCAGCGCGAGGGTCAGCAGCGTACCGAGGACGAAGACCAGGACCGGCCAGCCGTTGAGGTGGCCGTCACCGCCGAGCTGGAGCGGCACTGTGGTGTGCGCGGCGTCCGGGATGCGGGAGACGAAGCCCGAGTCGACCAGGCCGATCAGCAGGATGAAGAGACCGATACCGATCGCGATGCCCTTGCGGAGCGATGTCGGTACGGCGTTCATCACGCGTTCGCGCAGCCCGGTCGCGACCAGCAGCATGACGACGAAGCCCGCGAGAACGACCATGCCCATCGCGTCCGGCCAGCTCATCCTGGGGGCGAGCTGGAGGGCCACGACGGTGTTGACGCCGAGTCCGGCGGCCAGCGCGATCGGCACATTGCCGATGACGCCCATCAGGAGCGTGGAGAACGCGGCGGTCAGCACCGTGGCGGTGACCAGCTGGCCACCGTCGAGCTGGTGTCCGTACATGTCCTTCGCACTGCCGAGAATGATCGGATTCAGCACGATGATGTACGCCATGGCGAAGAACGTGGCGAATCCGCCGCGGATCTCTCGCGCAACCGTCGACCCCCGCTCGGAGATCTTGAAGAAACGATCCAGGCCGTTTCGCGGCTGAGGGGCCGGCGGCTGCTTGGAATCGACCGAAGCGGTGGCCGAGGGGGACATGTATGACCTCAGTCGTACGTAGGGAGTAGAAAAAGTGGTCAGCTTTGGACTTTTACACGAATAATTCGGGACAGCCACAAGCGGATTCAGTATGAATACATAAGGCGAAGATCGCTATCTCCGCGCGTAGACCCTTGGACCGCCCAGCCCGACGGCCTCTGTGTATGCCGTCTTTACGGGGTACGGAAGGGGTCCACAGGAGGCCCCATACACTGAGGTCATGGCGAAGTGGACACCGAAGCACGAGGCACCCGAACCCCTGGAGGGGCCCGTCGTCGCCACCATCACGGGCGGCACGATCCTCTGGTTCGTCCTCTTCCTGGTCCAGCTCCCGTTCTACGGCTGGTTCGACGACCACGGGCATCTGTGGTGGGTGTGGACCTGTCTGGCCGGTGCGGGACTCGGCCTGATCGGCATCTGGTACGTGCGGGGGCGCGACGCGGCGATCAAGCGGACGGCGGCCGGGGCCGCCGAGAAGTCGGCCGGGGCTTCGGCATCCGGCACCGGTACGGACACCGAGGGCACCTCGGGCGCCACGGCCTGACGCCTTACGGCGCCCGCGGGGCCCCGAGGCGCGCGGGGCCCCGAGGCGCGAGGCGCCGACACCATGCGGCGCTACTGGAGCGCGAGGCGCCGACGCCATGTGGCGCCTCCGGTGCGCAAGAACCACCGGCACCGTGCGGCACCCCCGGAGCGCAAGAACCACCGACACCATGCGGCACCCCCGGAGCGCAAGACGCCGACACCATGCGGCACCCCCGGAGCACGAAACGCCGACACCATGCGGCACCCCCGGAGCACGAAACGCCGACACCATGCGGCACCCCCGGAGCGCGAGACGCCGACGCCATGCGGTGCCGGGGCCTCGCACCGCCGCAGGACCGTTCCTCTCCTCCCCCGGTCTGATCTTCGGACCCCCGATGGGTGAATCGGGCGATCCACCCGTACCGTCGGATCCATGACGCAGCGGGCAACCCACTCCTTCGACGAGCAGACCCCTGAGGCATCCGGCCCCTTCGACCGTCCCGGGCCGGCCTTGATCGACGCCGGGTCCGAGCTCGATCCGGTCCACCCGATGAAGCTGCCGACCGCGGCCGTGAACACCCGTGGGCTGACCGCGGCCGAGGTGGCCGAGCGGATCGCCCGCGGTGAGGTCAACGACGTACCCGTCCGCTCGTCCCGTTCCGTCACCGAGATCGTCCGCGCCAACGTCTTCACCCGGTTCAACCTGATCATCGGCGTGCTCTGGCTGATCATGCTGTCCGTCGCGCCGATCCAGGACAGCCTCTTCGGCTTCGTGATCATCGCCAACACCGGCATCGGCATCATCCAGGAGTGGCGGGCCAAGAAGACCCTCGACAGCCTCGCGGTCATCGGCGAGGCCAAACCCACGGTGCGGCGCGACGGCGTCTCGGCCGAGATCTCCACCTCCGAGATCGTCCTCGGCGATCTCGTCGAACTGGGCCCCGGCGACAAGGTCGTCGTGGACGGCACGGTCGCCGAGGCCGACAGCCTGGAGATCGACGAGTCGCTCCTCACCGGCGAGGCGGACCCGGTGCTGAAGCAGCCCGGGGACCCCGTGATGTCCGGCAGCTTCGTCGTCGCGGGCGGCGGCTCGTTCGCCGCCACCAAGGTCGGCCGCGAGGCCTACGCCGCACAGCTCGCCGAGGAGGCGTCCCGCTTCACTCTCGTCCAGTCCGAGCTGCGCACCGGCATCTCCACCATCCTCAAGTACGTCACCTGGATGATGGTGCCGACCTCGATCGGCCTGATCATCAGCCAGCTCGTCGTCGAGAGCAACAATGTCCAGGAGTCGGTCGCCCGGACCGTCGGCGGCATCGTCCCGATGATCCCCGAGGGCCTGGTGCTGCTCACCTCGGTCGCCTTCGCCATCGGGGTCGTACGGCTCGGCCGCAAGCAGTGCCTGGTGCAGGAACTCCCCGCCATCGAGGGACTGGCCCGCGTCGACATCGTCTGTCTGGACAAGACCGGCACCCTCACCGAGGGCGGCATGGATGTCACCGAGGTGCGGGCACTGAACGGTGCGGACGACACGTACCTGCACCGCGTGCTGGGCGCCCTCGGCGCGTCCGACCCCCGGCCCAACGCCAGCCTCCAGGCCATCGTCGACGCCTACCCGGACGGCGAGCGGTGGCGGTGTACGCAGGCGCTGCCGTTCTCCTCGGCCCGCAAGTACAGCGGCGCCGCGTTCGACGAGGGCGGCGGCCGGGCGTCGGCCTGGCTGCTCGGCGCCCCCGATGTGCTGCTGCCCGACCGGGACCCCGCGCTCACCGAGATCGAGCAGCTCAACGAGCAGGGGCTGCGGGTGCTCCTGCTGGCCCGCGCACAGGGCGAGCTCGAAGGGCCGGACATCGCCGCCGGAGCCGTACCCAGCGCACTGGTCGTCCTGGAGCAGCGGCTGCGGGCGGACGCCGGGGAGACCCTGGCCTACTTCGCCGACCAGCAGGTCGCCGCGAAGGTCATCTCCGGCGACAACGCGGTCTCCGTCGGCGCGGTCGCCGGAAAGCTCGGCCTGCCGGGCGCCGAAAACACCCTGGACGCGCGCACGCTGCCCACCGACCCGGACGACATGGCCACGGCCATGGAGGAGAACGCGGTCTTCGGCCGGGTCACCCCGCAGCAGAAGCGGGACATGGTCGCAGCCCTCCAGTCCCGCGGCCACACCGTCGCGATGACCGGCGACGGCGTCAACGACGTACTGGCGCTGAAAGACGCCGACATCGGCGTCTCCATGGGTTCGGGCTCCGAGGCGACGCGGGCCGTCGCCCAGATCGTGCTGCTCAACAACAGCTTCGCGACACTGCCGTCCGTCGTCGCCGAGGGCCGCCGGGTGATCGGCAACATCACCCGGGTCGCCACCCTGTTCCTCACCAAGACCGTCTACTCGGTGCTGCTGGCGATCCTGGTGGTCTGCTTCCAGGTCGACTACCCGTTCCTGCCGCGCCATCTGACCCTGCTGTCGACGCTGACGATCGGCGTCCCGGCGTTCTTCCTCGCCCTCGCCCCCAACAAGGAACGGGCACATCCGCACTTCGTGCGCCGTGTCATGCGGTACGCGATCCCGTCGGGCGTCATCGCGGCCGCCGCCACCTTCGTGACGTATCTGATCGCCCGGGATCACTACTCCGGTCCGGGCGAGCTGGGCGCGGAGACCAGCGCGGCCACGCTCACGCTCTTCCTGGTCTCGATGTGGGTGCTGGTGATCATCGCCCGCCCGTACACCTGGTGGCGGATCTGCCTGGTGGCGGCGATGGGGCTGGCGTTCCTGATCGTGCTGGTGGTGCCGTGGCTGCAGGACTTCTTCGCCCTGAAGCTGGTGGGAACGACGATGCCGTGGGCCGCGGTGGGGATCGCGGCGGTGGCGGCGGTCGGCCTGGAGTACGCCTGGCGGCTGGTCGGCCGCCGCTTCCCGGCGTAGTTCCTCGTCGTCGTGCGGCTGCTTCGTCGTGCGGCTGCTTGGTCGTGCGGCTGCTTCATGCCCCTGCTTACTTCACTCGACGAACTGGTGGTACGGGACGCGAACGGGCCGTGCCCGGGAGGACGGAATCCGTCCCCCGGACACGGCCCGGAGTGGTGCGTGGTGGTGCTTATGCGTACGGAGGAACTACCGCACGTCGACGAAGTCGCCCGCGGTCGTGATGGCCGGGGTGGTGGACGTACCGGCGAAGCTGTAGCGCCAGTAACCGTCGACCGACGCCGTGACCGTCGTCTTCAGGTTGCCGGTGCTGTTCGTCTTGATCGTCTTGACCGTAGTGTAGGTGCTGCTGGTCTTCTTGCGGAACTGGAGCTTCACCGACTGGCCGACGTAGCCGTGGTACTGGTAGTCCTCCCAGTTCGCCCGCGACAGCTTGCCCGTGGCCGTGATCGTCCCGCCCTTCCTCACGGGCTCCGGAGCGGCATTGACCGTCAGCCTCGACAGCCGCTGCACGCGGGCGGTGCTGTAGAAGTCGGTGTAGGCGACGTCGGTGTAGTTACCGGCGAGGGCACCCGCGGAGACGTGCCAGGTGCCGGCCAGGGAGTTCTTCCACAGGTGGTAGCGCGGGTCGATCGTGAACGTCAGCTTGCAGGTCGAGGTCGTCGTGTTGACCTTGGTGCACGTCGCCTCGTCGTTCGGCAGGATGGCCCCGTCGATGGTGTCCTCCGAGGACGGGTCCGTGCCGTGCCACAGGTCGGCGTAGGCGTCGACGACACCGTCCGGGTGCGACGCGGTGAGCGAGATGGAGATCGTCTTCAAGGCGGTGGTGCCGAGGACGACGTCCTTGCCGCCGTTGACGACGACCTTGGAAATGACGGGTTCCGCCGTGGCCGCGGTGGTGGCCGCGGCGGCCTTCGACGAACCCTTGGCGGTGGTGCCGAAGACCTCGGCGGCCGACGTCGGCTTGTGCAGGTCCGCAGCGGACCGGCCATCCGCGTGGGCGGCCGGGACGGCCAGGGCGGACAGAGCCAGGGCGCCGGTAACGGCAGCGACAGTGGCACGAATGCGCATGTGTTTCCCCAGTGGAGAAAGGCCCCGCGAGTATGTGGTGCGACCCGGACGGGGCTCGTTCGGTCTGTGAGTCTGCTGACTCGAAAGACCAGACCTGCGACACAGGTGAAGGGTTGTACGCCAGCTGAATTTCTTGTGAAGATCCCCCTTCCGTGGCCGGGGGCTCCTCGTCTCGGAGCCTGTCGGGTGACCTTCGATCGCCCGATCAGAGGTCACCCGACAGGCTCTCAGTCGAACCAGCGGTCCCGGGCCAGCTCCTCCGTACGGGACGGGTCCTCCAGCAGCGCCGCGACCTCGAAGCGGCGCGGCCACTGCCCCGCCGCCCATGCCAGGCCCGCCGCGACGCCTTCCAGTGTGGCGGCGTGCACCGTCCCGTCGGGGGTGCGGCGCCAGTCCAGATCGACGCCGCCCGCACGCAGTTCGCCGTGCTCGATGTACGCGTCCGGGGTTCCGGCGCCGAGCAGGATCCGTACCGAGTCCGGCACCCGGTGCTCCTCGCCCTCCGTCGTCACCTCCGCCTCGACGCTCTCGCCGAGCCTGCGCACCTGGAACAGCTCGGCCAGATCGGCCGCGCGTGCCGGGGCGACCGGGAGCAACGGGAGTCCTCCGGTGAGCGGCAGCAGATCCGGGGCGTCCGCGATCACGGCGTCCGCCGCGTCGACGACCCGCACTTCGCCGTCGACCACGGCCCGCAACTCGTCGGGGAGCGTGACCTGTTCCGGGTCGAGATCGGCCAGGGCCGTGTACAGGGAGTGCAGTTGTACGGGGCCGACCTCACGGTCCTCGTCCGCGAGCCGGCCGAGGAGTTCGGCGGCACCACCCGGCTCGTCGAGGAGCGCGGTCACGGACGTCCGTACGCCGAGGGCGCGCAGCACCTGGGCATCGTCGAACCCGGTCGCGTCGGCGGAGTCGTACAGTCCGGCCAACCGCGGGTCGCCGGACGCCGCCCGCAGACCGGCCGGACGGCGGCCGTCGAGTACGGGATGGTCACGCAGCCACCAGGCCGTGTACGGGCGGACGGACCGCGTCGTGCCGTCGGGCAGCAGCACCCGCACCGGCTGGGTCAGCGCGTCGCGCAGCGGCGGCTGGGCGAGCAGGGCGAGCGCCTGCGGCCAGGCGTCGTCGTCGACGAGGTCCAGGTCGCGGACGGCGACGAGTTCGGTGGCGACCGGCGGCACGGGGGTGTCCGGCAGCTGGTCGAGGATGTCCTCGCACCACACGTCCACGGCGTCGAGAAGTCCGGCGTCGTCGGGTTCGGCGAAGTCGCCCTCACGGGGCTCCAGTTCGTCCGGGTCCAGGACGACATCGGTGGCCCGCACCAGGGCGAAGGTGGCGAGCACCCCGCAGGCGGTGAGCGGCTGCACGCCCCAGCGATCGGTCAACTCCTCGCTACAGAGGGCGAGTTCGCCTTGCCGCATGATGGCCGCGAACGGGCTGCCGGGCAGCACGAGTTCACCGGCGGGTGCGGGCTCGCCGTCCTCGTCGGGGAGGGCGAGCGCGCCGAGCCAGGGTTCGTCGCCGGGTGCCAGTTCGGCGTCCCGCACGAGGGTGAGGACGGTCTCGGCGAGCTCGTCCGCGTCCAGCGCGTCCTCGTCCCAGATCTCGCCCGCGTCCAGCGATCCGGCGACGGCGGCCCGCACCTGAGGGGTCGTCAGCACGGCGCGCGGCGTGGCGGGCAGAGCGCCCAGCTTCTCCAGCAGCGGATGGGCGGCGTCCGGGTGCGCGACCTTCAGTCCGAGTCGGGCGAGGCGTTCCAGAACGGGCCCGGTGAGCGCGTCGGGGAGCGGAAGAAGGACCTGGCGTGGGCCGATGGTGGTGCGGGGGGCGGCCGTGACCTCGGAGTCCGGTGCCTCCGGCGCACCGGCGAGCGGGACGGGCAGGCCGGAGAGACGGTCCGGGTCGATGCCGGACAGGCTGTCGTACAGCCGCCGCCACCAGCCGGGGTCGCGCTCCAGACCGGCGAGACGGTCGATCGCCTCGGTCAGCGGGACGCGGCCGATACCAAGGGTGCGCAGTTCGCTGCGGCGCTCCAGTCCGGCGGGCAGCAGACACGGCAGGACCTCGGCAAGCACCCGTACGGTCTCGGCACCGACGCCCTCCAGCACCTCGGCCTCGATGGGCCGCAGCGCGGTGGTGGTCGTCTCGCGGATACCGTCCGCCTCCGCGTCCCAGGTGTCCCACCGGTGCGTCTCGGTGATGGCGCCGCGCGGGGCGGCGGGCTCCAGGAAGGCGACGCGCGGCAGCCGTTCCAGGATCGCGCCGCGCAGGGCGCCGTCCAGTTCGCCCTTGCCGAGCGGTCCGGGGACGAGGTCGATGGTGTCGATGGACACCGGCTGCCAGTCGGCGAGCAGTTCGGCGTACGCGTCGGCCGCGCGCTGCACCAGGAAGTCCGTGAGCGGTCCCGGCGCGTGGTGGCGGCGGGTGGTGTCGAGCGGCAGCGACGCGATGAGCAGTGCGGGGATGCCGAGGGGTTCGTCGGTGGGGGTCGGCGCGTGGACGACGGAGGCGGTACGGGGGCGCACCGGGGCGCCCTCCGCGTCCACCGGGACCGCCCAGGTGACCGACCAGTGGGGGCGCAGCCGTTCCTCGCGGGGCCGGTCGGCAAGCAGGGCGGGCGTGACGGGGCCGTGGTGGGCGACGGTGCGCCAGCGGTGCGTACCGTGTGCGGAGTCCTCGATGTGGGTGTACGGGCCGTGCTGCGAGCGGCGCAACGTCCGTACGGCGTCCGGGGTTTCGATCACGATCTCGTCGAGGCCGCGCAGGGTGAGCAGGAGCGCGTCGTCGACCGCGTCGAGCAGCCGGACGACGAGGTCTTCCGCGCCGCCGTCGCGCAGCGGGAGGACGACGACGGTGTCGTACCCGTCGGGTGCGGTGCCCTCGGCGGGCAGCGGGAGCCGCAGCAGCGGTACGTGGCCGTCGCGGCGACGGAGCTCGTCGCCGAGGCCGGGGCTGGCGACGGCCGCACGCGCGGCAAGGTCGCGGGCCTCGGCGAGGGACCAGCGGACGCCGCCGTGCCGGCCGACGACGGCGGGCTCGTCGCTCACCGCGAGCACCGCGGCGAACCCGACGCCGAACCTGCCGACGGCCCCCTCGTGACCCTCCCGTTTCGCGGAGGCGCGCAGGGTGGAGAGCGACTCCACGCCGGTCGCGTCGAGGGGCGCGCCGGTGTTGGCGGCGGCGAGGACGGCGGGGGCGTCCGCGGTCGCCGGGTGCAGGGTGAGGCGGAGCCGGCCGGGGACCTGGGCGCGGGCGGCGGCATCGGCGGCGTTCTGGGCCAGCTCGACGACGAGGCGGTCGCGGTAGCCGCCGAGCGCGAGGTCCTCCTCGGCATTGGCGTCCTCGCGGAATCTGGCGGGGCCGGCGCCCCAGGCGTCGAGCACGCCACGCCGCAGCCGTGCGGTCCCGAACGGATCGGCCCCCTCGGTCGCATTCATGCTCACGCTCTGACTCCGCTCTTTCCGGTTACGCATTACCCGTGCCGCCAGTGTGCGCTTGAAGGTACCGGGTCATCTCGCCGGACGGGGTGCCGTGAGCGGTGCTCCACGCAGCGGGCGCCGCGTCCGCCCCCGCCGACCGGGGCCCCGGTTCCGTCCTCAATCGCCGGACGGGCTGGGGGTGGCCGGGGACGGGCTGGGGCTGACCGTGCGGGTGGGGTGTGCCCGGGCAAGCTGAAATTTCCCGGGCGGCACCATCAAGCCCGTCCGGCCCTTGAGGACAAATCCGTTCGCCGGGTGGACCCGCACGCTGACCAAAACCCGTCCGGCGCTTGAGGACGAAACCGTTCGCCGGGTGGGCCCGCACACTGATCCAAACCCGTCCGGTGCTTGAGGACAAAGCCGTACGCCAGGCAGGCCCGCACGCTGACCTAAACCCGTCCGGTGCTTGAGGACAAAGCCGTACGCCAGACAGGCCCGCGCGCTCCGTGAGCGGGTGCGCCGGGGAGGCCCCGGCCCCGTCACGAGTGGCCGAGGTCCTCCGTCGGGCCGTCCGGTTCCGCCGGGACCGAGCCGGAGTCCCGGGCCGGGCGCAACGGATACTCGTCCACCTGCATCGTGTCCAGCGCATGCGGCGTCGGCTTCGGCGGCTTCGGCATCACCGCCGCCTCCGAATGCCCACCGCACCCGTACGACAGCGACACCACATGCCCGTCCGCCGGACCGAACTCGTTCGCGCACACCCCGAACGCCTGCTTCAGCGAACCCGCCAACGGCACGAGGAACGCGCAGGTGACACACGACGCCGGAGCCGCCTGAGCCATCGGCGTCTTCGCACCGAACGCCTCGTCCCACCGGTCGGCCGCCGTATGCAGCCCGTACCGCGACAGCACCCGGGCCCTGCGCATACCGAGCTCGTCCGCGAGCGCCGCGATCGAGCCCCGGCTCGCCGTCGCGGGACGCGTCGTCAGCTCCGCGTCCTCCGCGTCGACGAGATCGGCCATCTCCTGCGACACCTCGGAGACCGCGGAGTTCGGCGGCGGCTCGTCCTCGCCGGTGTAGCCGGGCTCCAGGCGGATGTCGTCCGCCTCGGTGGGCAGCAGATCGCCGGGCCCCATGTCCCCGGGGCGCAGCCGCTCGCTCCACGGCACCCACTCAGGGGCGAGGAGCGCGTCGCTGCCGGGCAGCAGAACCGTCTCGTCAAGGGTGACGTTCTTCGCGCGGGACGCCCGGGCGACGGTCACCGCCCAGCGCCAGCCCCGGTAGCCGGGCTCCTCGCACTCGAAGAAGTGCGTGACGACCCGGTCTCCCTCGGAGACCACGGCCACATGCTCACCGACGACCCCGGGCGCGGCTGCTTCCTCGGCCGCCGCGCGGGCGAGGTCTACGGCCTCGGCGCACAGACGGTCGGGGACAGGGGTACGGGCCGTACGGCTTCGCGTCGTCGCAGCACTCACAGGTCTCGCTTCTCTCCTACGCCAGTCTCACGAGCGCGCCAGCACATCCATCGATTTCGGCTATCACAGTTGCGGGCGGAGCGGACCTGGGGGCCGCGTCGACGTCCACACCCGTTGTGCCTGCCTCAGGCGCACCTTCTGCTACCCATTCTGCGGGATCGCCGATAGGCGCGCGGCCGAGAACAACCGCCGGTGGCGCGCTACGCACGCTACCCTCTCTGCCGCCCCCCGCCCACCTGCCCGTCCCAAACAAAGCCGTATCCGGCGCCGCGCCCCGTGTGAAGAACGCCTCGGAGCCCTCACCATCGCCGGCCGGACTGCCCGGGGCCGGCCGCGCCCGGACCGGGCCGGTCACTGGCCCGACAGGGCGGAGTGCACCGTGCCCCCTACCGATCCCGGTTCGTGACCGCCATGGCTGGGGCACTATGACGAAGTGACTTCCGCCAGGTCGCACAAGGATTCCGGCCCGCTCCGCAGGACGGGCCGGACGATCGGTCATGCCCTCCACACCCCGTTCACCGGCACCGCGAAAGGCATCCGGAAGGCGACGCACGCCCACGGCGCCGGGGAGTCCGGGCTCGGCAAGCTGATCGAACTGCACGCCGTGAACGGCGCGGGCGATGTGATGATCACGATTGCGCTCGCCTCGACGGTTTTCTTCTCCGTACCGACGGACGAGGCCCGAGGCCGCGTCGCCCTCTACCTCGCCATCACCATGGCGCCCTTCGCCCTCCTCGCGCCCGTGATCGGCCCGCTCCTCGACCATCTGCCGCACGGCCGCCGCGCCGCGATGGCCGCCGCGATGCTGGCCCGTGCGGTGCTCGCGCTCACCATGTCGGGCGCGGTCGCCACCGGCGGTTTGGAGCTGTATCCGGCCGCGCTGGGCGTCCTGGTCTGCTCGAAGGCGTACGGAGTCGTACGCAGCGCGGTCGTGCCGCGCCTGCTGCCACCCCGCTTCTCCCTGGTGAAGGCGAATTCCCGGGTCACCCTGGCCGGGCTCCTGGCGACCGGTGTCGCCGCCCCGATCGGGGCGGGGCTCCAGACCATCGGGCCCGCCTGGCCGCTGTACGGCGCGTGCACGATCTTCATCGGGGGAACCGTCCTCGCCTTCACGCTTCCGCACAAGGTCGACTCCGCGAAGGGTGAGCGCAAGGCCCAGCTGGTGCCACCGCACGGCGTGACGTCCCTCCGGCCCGAAGCGAAAGGAAGGGGGAACGGGAGGACGAAGGGACGGGAGAAGAACGGCGAGAAACGGCCCGGGCTGCGGTCCGTGGGGCCATCCGTACTGAACGGACTCCAGGCCAACACCGCGCACCGCGCGCTCTCCGGCTTCCTGATCTTCTTCCTGGCGTTCCTGCTGCGCGAGCAGCCACTCGCCGGGCAGAGCGCCGCCGTCTCGCTCGGCATCGTCGGCGTGGCGGCCGGTGTGGGCAACGCGCTCGGCACGGCGGTCGGCTCCTGGCTCCGGGCCCGCGGCCCGGAGGTGATCGTCGTCTCGGTGCTGGCCCTGGCCCTGGGCGTCGCCGTGCTCTCGGCGCTCTTCTTCAGCACGGTCATGGTCGCCGCGCTCGGCGCGACGGCGGGCTTCACACAAGCCCTGTCGAAACTCTCGCTGGACGCGATGATCCAGCGCGACGTGCCCGAAGAGGTACGGACATCCGCGTTCGCCCGGTCCGAGACCGTGCTCCAGATGGCGTGGGTGATCGGTGGCGGTATCGGCATCGTCCTCCCCCTCAACGGCGTACTGGGCATGTCGGTCGCCGCAGGCATCCTCACCGTGGGTGCCGCCACGTCCGTACGGGGTCTGCTGAGCGCCGCGCGGCGCGGCTCGCCGCACCCCCGCGTGGCATGAGCCGGAGCGACCGATAACCTTCGGCCCATGACCGTTGCGTTCTTCTCCGGTAAGGGCCGCCGAATCGGCGTCGCTCTTGGTGCCGTGTCCGCAGGACTCCTTGTCCTCTCCGCCTGCAGCAAGCCGACGCCGCTCGCGACCGTAACGGTCGGCAGCAACACGGTGAGCACCGAGGCGTCCTGCTACAACGACGGCGATGCCCTCAAAACGTCCGACATCCAGGACTGCCTCAACAAGAAGGCGGAGAAGTCCGTCGAGGTCGCCATGGACGACAAGGTCCGCTTCGGTGTCGACCCGGAGATCGCGGACAACGGCTGGACCCTGTTCATCAACGGCCAGCAGGCCGAGCAGGAGCCGTACAAGAAGACCTACCGGTCCATCCCGGGCAGCGCCTTCTTCGCCAGCCAGACCGGCGAGACCACGAACAAGACGCAGATCAGCATCGTGGAGACGAAGGGCAAGGAGCTCACCGGCGTCTGGCAGTTCGAGCTGAAGAAGGTCTCCTGACCCCCTCCTGACCCCGGAGGATCCTCCCCCGTGCATGTGCTCGTCGTGACCGCTGTCCCAGCAGAACGGGACGCGGTCACGCGCGCGTTCGGAGACGCTGCGGACGTGACCGTGCACAAGGTGCCCGGCGCCGAGGTGCACCGCGTGGCCGGCCCCGGTGGCTCCGACGTCGTCGACGTGCTCGCGGGCGGCGCCGGACCGGCCGCCGCGGCCGCCGCGACGGCTTTCGGTCTTGCCGCCGCGGCCATGCCGCCCGGCCCGTCCCCCTCCGCCCCGTACGACCTCGTCGTCTCGGCCGGCATCGGCGGCGGGTTCGTGCCCGTCGCTCCGGTCGGCTCGCTCGTCGTCGCTAGCGGCATCGTCGCCGCCGATCTGGGCGCCGAGACGCCCGAGGGTTTCGTGCCCGTCACCGGTCTGGGCTTCGGCCGCGACCGGTTCACGCCCTCGCCCGCGCTGGTCCGGGACGTGGCCGCCGCCACCGGTGCGCTCACCGGCGAGATCCTCACCGTCTCCACCGTGACCGGCAGCGCCGAACGCGCCGCCGCCCTGGTCGCCGCGCATCCGCAGGCCGCCGCCGAGGCCATGGAGGGCTTCGGTGTCGCCGAGGCCGCCGAGCGGACGGGCGTACCGGTGCTGGAACTGAGGGCGGTCTCGAACGCGGTCGGCCCGCGCGACCGGGACGCCTGGCGCATCGGCGACGCGCTGGCCGCGCTCACTGGGGCGTTCGGGAAGCTCGCACCCGTACTGGAAGGTTGGACCCACCATGACCGACACGACGCGTAAGCCGTTCCACAGCCCGTTGAACATCGCTTTCTCGCCCTGCCCGAACGACACCTTCGTCTTCGACGCCTGGGCGCACGGAAGGGTCCCCGGCGCGCCCGCCATCGATGTCACCTTCGCCGACATCGACATCACCAACGGCATGGCCGAGCACGGCGAACTCGACGTGCTCAAGGTCTCGTACGCGGTGCTGCCCTGGGTGCTGGACGAGTACGCGCTGCTGCCGTGCGGCGGGGCGCTGGGGCGGGGCTGCGGACCGCTCGTCCTCACGAAGGAGGCGGGCACGGACCTGACGGGGAAGACCGTCGCCGTGCCGAGTGAGCGCTCCACCGCGTATCTGCTGTTCCGGCTCTGGGCGGCGGAAGTGGTGCCGGGCGGGGTCGGCGAGATCGTCGTCATGCCGTTCGACGAGATCATGCCCGCCGTGCGCGACGGGAAGGTGGACGCCGGTCTCGTCATCCACGAGGCCCGTTTCACGTACCAGAACTACGGGCTGCACAACCTCGCCGACATGGGCCGGCACTGGGAGGAGACGACCGGGCTGCCGATCCCGCTCGGCGCGATCATCGCCAAGCGGTCCCTGGGCGCGGACATGCTGAAGCTGCTCGCCGAGTCGGTGCGCAGCTCGGTACGGATGGCCTGGGACGACCCTCAGGCGTCACGGCCCTACGTGCTGGAGCACGCCCAGGAGATGGACCCGGCCGTGGCGGACCAGCACATCGGGCTGTACGTCAACGAGTTCACCGCCGACCTCGGCGAGGACGGCTACGCGGCGATCCGCGGACTGCTGACCCGCGCGGCGGCCGAGGGGCTGGTACCGCCCCTCGGCCCGGATGCGCTGTCGTTCGTCTGAGATCCGCCCGGACCTACACGTCCAGCTGGTCGGCGACCGCGCGCAGCAGGCCGCCGATCTTCTTGCCGGCCGCCTTGTCGGGATAGCGGCCGCGCTCCAGCATCGGCGTGATGTTCTCCAGCAGGGTGGTCAGGTCCTGCACGATGGACGCGAGCTCGTCCGGCTTGCGGCGCTGCGCGGCCGCGACGGACGGGGTCGGGTCCAAGATCGCCACCGAGAGCGCCTGGTCACCGCGCTGACCTGCGACGACGCCGAATTCGACGCGCTGGCCGGGCTTGAGTGCGTCGACGCCGTCGGGAAGCACCGAAGAGTGCACAAAGACGTCACCGCCGTCGTCGCGGGAGAGAAAGCCGAAGCCCTTCTCACTGTTGAACCACTTGACCTTGCCAGTCGGCAAAGCACGCACCCCATCTCAACCCATATGCCGGAACAAAGCCTCAGCAGGTCAGGCTATCCAGTGGTTGTGCTCCCCTGCTGGCAGAAGCCTCCCCAGGTGGAGTACCCCTCGTCAAGCCTGGTCATCCGGACTGCTGTCCAGAAACGGTGCCTGTCTTGCGCGTCGCGGGCCGCAGGATGGGCCGTCGGTGTCGGGAACTACCCTGGCGGGGTGAGCACTACTTCTTCCGGCGCAGGTGACCGGCTCGTCCGGATCGGCGCGATCGTCTTCTTCATCGGAGCACTGGCCACGCTGGTCACGATGGCCCCGCTGTTCCTCGGAACCACTCCGCTTCCGCCCATCGCGTGGTCGCTGTGCATGCTGATGGGCGTGGGCTTCCTGATCGCCGCGGCGGGCGTGGTGCGGTCGGTACGGGCGGGGGCGCCGAAGCGGTGATGCCGGGGTCGTCCGGCGGGCCGTTTCGGCCTCGCGCCGGACGGGTCCCGGTCTTCGGCGCGGGGCCAGGTCCGGACGGGTCCTTGCCGCTGGCCGTCTTGGTGGCGACCAGCTTCGGAGAAGGTCCCAGTCGCGGTGGTGATGCCCTGGTCAGTCATCGAACGGTCGACCACCGCCGTACGACTCGAAGACGTCCGCAGCACCGCAAATCCCTGACTGCTCAGCAGGCGGCCCTCCGCACTGCCAGGATGGGACTCACGGGATACCGCTCCCGCGTAGCAGCCCCGCAGAGAAGGGCAGTGAAATGTCCACCGGACAAACCGACAGCCCCGCGTCGCTCTACGGCGGCGCCTCGTCCGCCCTCGGCATCCTCGCCTGCCTCACTTCCTTAACCGCCGGCTACATAGGAGGCGGCATCCCCGTCATCTTCGGCGCCCTGGCGGTCACCCTCGCGACCATCGGCTTCTTCGCCGGAACCTCTCGCCGCTCCTGCACCCTGGGACTGTGCACTGGGCTGTTCGGCTTCCTCCTGCCCGTCATCGTCATGGCCGCCTGAACACTCGCGCAGCAGAGGGCGCCCACCCAAGGCAGGTGGGTCCGTCATTCAGCTGTACACCGCTGCTGGACAGGAACTGTGTCGGTCGAAGCACCCAGGCACCTCCACGTCCCGGGTGAGGCGGACCGGTTGCTCGGGTCGAGCGTGCACGCGGAGTCGCCCGTGTGGTGGACTGAGGCGCGGCGGATGTGACCACCCCGGCCCACTACGAGCCGCCGCCCGTACCCCTCAGCCTCACACTGGGGCCCGACGCCGTCGCCGACTGCGGCCTCGTTCCAGGGGCCGGGGCCCTCCTCGCCCTCGGGGGCGGCGCGGATCCAGGTGAGGTCGGCGGGGATGCGGGGGTCAGCCATGGCGGTGACTCTCCTTGACGGCACGTACGAGGGCGGCCCAGGCAGCGGGCGTGGTGCGGAGTATCGCCCCAGCGGGGTCGCTGCTCTCGGTGAGATCGATCGTGCTGTTACGCGCGGCAACGTGGATGCACGAGTCCCCTTGGGCGCAGTAGGACGACTTCTGCCAGTGGTCGTACGTGGGCATGAATGCTCTCCTCACAGGTGCTGGCTGATGTGGTGGATGAGATCCCGGGTGCCTTCCGGCGACAGCGCCGCGTCCTCGATTCTGCTGAACAGGGTCCGGTAGTTCCGAAGCTGTGTGTCCGCATCGAGGAACGCGAGGCCGTGGGACTGGTCGAGGTGGACCGTGTCGAGCTCGGGGACCGGGCCATACGCGTAGTAGATGGACTGGCCGGAGCCGGGGATGGCTCCGGCCTTGAACGGGATGACCTGGATGGTGATGTGGTCCCGCTCGCTCATGTCGAGGAGATGCTGCAGTTGCGACCGTGCCGTCTTCGGACCGCCGACTTCGGTACGCAGCGCGGCCTCATGAATGAGTGCCTGGTACGGGATCGCCTCGGCCCCGGCCGTCTTCTCGTCGTGCTCACGCCGTTCGCCGCCCTCACGTGGGCGGCGAGCCTCACGCTGGTGCATCCGCCGACGTTCCCGGTGACTACTTACCGTCGGGGGAAGAGCATAAAAGTACGGCACCAAGTACCTGCAGCCGTCAACAATGTTCGTATGACCATCACTTCGCAGGCCCGCTCGTTCGACACGGATGCCGCCAGCTACGCTGCGAACCGTCCTTCATACCCGTCCGAACTGCTCGACGCGGTCGAGGAACTCACCGGCTTCCCCTTGGAGGGCGCCCGCGTCGCCGACGTCGGGGCCGGCACCGGACTGGCGACGATGCTTCTCCGGGACCGCGGTGCGAACGTCATCGCGGTCGAGCCCGGCCCCGGGATGGCCTCTCAGTTCCGTCTCAGCCTGCCCGAGGTCCCCCTTGTGATCGGAGACGGCAACCACCTGCCGCTGGCCTCCGCCTCCATCGACGTCCTCACATACGCCCAAGCCTGGCACTGGACCGACCAGGGCAAATCCGTCCCGGAAGCTCTCCGAGTCCTGCGCACCGGTGGTGCACTTGCCCTCTGGTGGAACGACTCGGACAGCACCATTCCGTGGATCGCCGACCAGGACGCGCGCTTGCGCCGACTTTTCGGTGCCGATGACACCCCTCACGACCCCATGGCCCGATTCCGCGGACTGCCGCCCGAGTTCGGCTTCATCCACCGGCACGTGCCGTGGACCCGAAGCGTTCCTCTCGACATGCATCTCGCCAACCTCGCCAGCTACTCCGACTTCCTCGTCCTCGGCAAGGAGGCGACGAACACCTTTATTGCCAAGGAGCGCGACCTCCTGGTCGAGGTCTTCCCGAACCGGATGGTCGAGGAGCACTACGTGGTCAGCTTGGCTGTCGCCACCTGTTGACGGCACTGCGACACGTTGACGGCCTTCGCGGATCGCGTACGCGGGTGGGCCTACGTCCCCATGGCGTAGGCGCTCCAGATCCGGAGCGGGAAGACATTGCCGCGTTCCGAATCAGGTCCGCCCACGCCCTGCATTCCCAGCAGTTGAGGGGTACCCGGCTTGCTGCGGAACATCGTGACTGCCGTGGTCAGCCCCTTGCTGTGGCCGATGAACCAGGCCGACTTCATCCGGTCGTCCTCGCCGGTCGCGCCCGCCGAGAGGTCGTCGGCAGCCTTGGTCCTGGCGAACGTGCCGAACTTCCCGTCCTGATTCAGCCGCGTCCAGGCCACCATCCCCAGGGTGTTGTTCACATCGTTGGCCACCGAGGCGTCCATCGCGCGCCGCGGCTCGGGCTCCCCGAAGCCCTCGACCGCCTCGCCGTCCCGGGTCATCCTGGTCACCGAGTAGGGATCGGCCCTCATACCTTCGTTACTGAAGGCGGTGTACGCGTCCGCCATCCTGACCGCGCTCGGTGTGGACGTGCCGAGGGGAAAGGACTTGTCCAAACGGGCCAGGCTCTCCTTGTGCAGCCCGGCCGATACCGCCAGTTCCTTCACCTTCTTCAGCCCGATGTCCTTGCCGAGCAGAGTGAAGGTGGCGTTGGACGACTTGATCAGCGCATCGCGCAGGGGCGTCGGCGCCGTGACCATCACCTGGCCGGGACCGGCACCCGGCGGGGCGGGAGGTGCCGCGTACGGGCCGTCCTTGATCAAACGCCCCTCACTGTCGTAGCCGCTGTCCAGGGTGATCCCGTCGCCGTGCTGAAGGGCCGCTGCCAGCACGAAGGGCTTGAAGGCCGAGCCGACGGGAACGCCCGCGGTGTCGGCGTTGTTGGCGAAGTGGGTGACCGCGTCGGCTCCGCCGTACACCGCGACCACGGCCCCGTCGGACCGCACGGATGCGGCGCCGACCTCGACGTACTTGTCCTCGGGGCGCTTCTTGGGGTCGAGGTCGCGCTTGCGCACGCTCCGCACGGCCCGTTCAAGCTGCCCCACCCTGGCCTTGTCGAAGGTGGTGTGCACCCGGTAGCCGCCCCGGAAGAGGTCCTTGTCGGTGAGGCCCGAGCGCTTCTTGATGTACTTGTTGGCGATGTCGACGAGATAGCCGGTCTGGCCGCCGAGACTGGTCGGCTTGGCGGCCGGCCTCGGTTCGGGGAACTTCTGGTACGCGGCCCGCTCGGCCTTCGTCATCGTGCCGGTCTCCACCTGCCGGTCGAGGATCCACTCCCAGCGGTCGACGGCGCGTTCGTGGTTGCCTTTGCCGCCTGCGGGGTCGTACTGCTCCGCCCCCTTGAGCAGGGAAGCGAGCAGCGCCGCCTGGCTGGGGTCGAGGTCCTTCGCGGGGATTCCGTAATACGCGTGCGCCGCTGCCTGGATGCCGTAGGCGCCGCGGCCGAACCAACTGGTGTTCAGATATCCCTGAAGGATCTCCTCCTTGCTCCGCTTGTTGCTCAGCTTCAGCGAGATGAAGAACTCCTTGAACTTCCGGGTGGCCGACTGCTCCTGGCTGAGATAGGTGTTCTTCACGTACTGCTGGGTGATGGTGGAGCCGCCCTGGGTCTCACCGCCTTTGACCATGCTGACGGCCGCGCGGGCGATCCCCTTCGCCGATACCCCCAAGTCGGAGTAAAAGGTCTCGTTCTCGGCGGCGATGACCGCGTGCTCCACCGAATCGGGTATGCCGGCGAGCGTGACGTTCTGCCGATCGACCGCGCCCACGCTCACCATCTGGCTGCCGTCCGCCCAGTAGTAGACGGTGCCCTGCCTGCGCGCCTCGGCGTTCTCGTCCGGGATGTCGACGGATGCGTAGACCACGGCGAACAGCCCGGCCAGCGCTCCGGATCCGAGCAGGATCCCGCTCAGCGCCTGCCGCCACGATGGGACCCAGCGGCGCCAGTTGCTTCTCCCCCGGCGGGGGTAGTCGACACGAAGCCTGCGAAGGCGGATCGGGCGGATGGGGCGTCGGGCCATGTTCCGGCTCCTCGTTCACCGTCCCGCACCGGTGCGGTGCGGGCTTGTGAGAGGAGATGTTCCGGATCGCGATCGGGTTGTCTCGGAGCCCCGTCCGACACGGGTGGCGAACCGAGGACGAAGTACAGCGGCCGTCGGCAGCCAGGTGGATCGGGGTCGTCAGCCCGCCGCGGGAGCGTCCGGGGGCATGGTCGCCCGGCGCTCAGTGAATCCGCCCCCTCCGAAGGCCCTACGCCGCGTCCCCGTCCAGGTACCCGTCCAGCCAGGACGGGAACTCCGCCAGCGTCGACAGGACGACATCCGCTCCCGCCGCCCGGAGCTCCTGCGCGTCGCACGGGCCCGTGGTGACCGCCACCGACAGCGCCCCGGCCGTGCGGGCGCCCCGTACGTCGCCGGTGTGGTCGCCCACGTACACACCGGCCCCGTGCTCGCGCAGCGCCTCCCCCTTGGCCTCCGCCCACAGACCGCCGATCACCGCATCCGGCTCGATCCCGAGGTGCGCCAGGTGCAGCTCGGCGTTCGGCAGGTGCTTGGCCGTCACGACTATCGCCCGGCCGCCCCGTTCACGGATCGCCGCGACCGACTCCCGGGCACCCGGCAGCGCGGGGCTCGGGACGATGGCGTGTGTGGGATAGATCTCGCGGTAGCGGTCGGCGGTGGCGGCCACCACATCGGCCGGAAACCAGTTCCGCAGCTCGTCGTCGACCGGCGGGCCGAGCCTGCTCACCACCAGATCCGTGTCGATCGGCGTGCCTGTCTCGGAAGAAAGCGCCAGGTAGGCGGCCTTGATGCCGGGTCGGGTGTCGATGAGCGTCATGTCGAGGTCGAAGCCGACCGTCAGGGGGCGCGAGGGCATGGAGTCCATTGTCGCCGGGCCGGACACGGCACCGGAACGTCACACCCGTCCCGGTACGGGCCTCGGGCTCGAAATCGGGGGTGCTTAGACTTAGCCAAGCCTAACTTTGCTTCGTCTTTCGATTGGGTCCGATGTCAGCCGCCGCACCACGCCGCACCAGACGCGCACTCGCGACGGCGGCGGCCGTCGCGGCGCTGCTGGTGGCGGTACTTCTCAGCCTGGCCGTGGGGGCCCGCTCCATACCCCCGTCCGAGGTGTTCGACGCCCTGCTGCACGGCGGGCACTCCAACTCCGCCGAAGTCGTCCGGAACTTGCGGGTGCCGCGCACCCTGATCGGGCTGATGGTCGGCGCGGCACTGGCCCTCGCCGGCACGGTGCTCCAGGGCATCACCCGTAACCCCATCGCCGACCCCGGCATCCTCGGCATCAGCCAGGGCGCGTCGGCGGGCGTGGTGCTGGCCATCGCGTACGGCGGGATCCACACCCTGACGGGGTACGTGTGGTTCGCTTTCGCGGGGGCCGCGATCGCCTCCGTCGCCGTGTACGCCATCGCCTCCAGCGGACGCGGGGGCGCCACCCCCGTAAAACTCGCGCTGGGCGGCGCCGCGATCAACGCACTGCTGGTGGCGGTGACGACGGCGGTACTGACGACCAAGGCGTCCGCGCTGGACGAGTTCCGCTTCTGGCAGGCCGGCTCGATCGCCGGGCGAGAGGTCGAAGTGGTCCAGCAGATCTGGCCGTTCATGCTGATCGGGACCGTGCTCGTGCTGTCCGTCGCCCGCGGGCTCGATGCGCTGGCGCTCGGCGAGGACGTGGCGAAGGGGCTCGGCCAGAACGTCGCGACGGTACGGATCGTCGGCGGCATCGGGGCCACCGTGCTGATCGGTGCCGGCGTCGCGGCGGCCGGCCCGATCGCGTTCATCGGACTCGCCGTCCCGCACATCGCCCGCGCGATCGTCGGCAACGACCACCGCTGGGTGCTGCCGATGGCGGCACTGATCGGGCCCGTCATGCTGCTCGTCTCCGATGTCATAGGCCGCGTCCTCTTCCCGCCGAGCGAGGTCCCGGCGGGCGTGATGACCGCGCTGATCGGCGTTCCGTTCCTGGTCGCACTGGTACGCCGGAAGGCGGTGCCCGCATGAACGACACCACTGTCCGGGTAAGGCCCGCCGGGTACCACGTCGTACGGATCGGGGCGCGGGGCCGGTTCCTGCTGCACCGGCGGTCGGCCGTCGTCGCCGCCGTCCTCGTCGCCTCGCTGGCCGCCGTCTGTGTCGCCTACCTCTGCGTCGGCGAGAGCTTCGTCGCGCCCGGTGAGGTCGTGAAGGTGATCCTGGGACAGCCGTCCCCGGACGAGCTGGTCGTCGGCACGCTGCGGCTGCCACGGATGGTCGTGGGGCTGCTGGTCGGCGCGGCGTTCGGGATCGCCGGTGCGCTGATCCAGACCGTCGCCCGCAATCCGCTGGCCAGCCCCGACATCATCGGCATCAGCCAGGGGGCGAGCGCGCTCACGGTCGGCGCGATGACCTTCGGCATCACCTCGTACACCGTGCTGCCGTACCTGTCCGTGCTCGGCGGGATGGCCGCGGCGGCGCTCGTCTACGTCTTCGCCTGGCGCGGCGGGCTGCACGCCACCCGCTTCGTCCTCATCGGCATCGGCATCGCCATCGCGCTGCGGTCGGTCACCACGCTGTTCCTGACGAAGGGCGACTACCTGGTCGCCCAGCAGGCGCAGGTCTGGATGTCCGGCTCGCTCAACGGCCGCGGCTGGGCCGAGGCCGCGCCGATCGGCTGGACGCTGCTCATCCTCCTGCCGGCCGTCCTGTGGGCCGCCCGGGCCCAGCGCACCGTCTCGATGGACGACGACACCGCGACGGCCCTCGGGGTGCGTCTGGGACGGGTACGGCTGGGGCTCGTCACCCTCGGTGTGATCCTGGCGTCCGTGGCGACCGGGACGGCCGGTCCTGTCGACTTCGTGGCGCTGCTCGCCCCGCAGATCGCCCGCCGGATGACCCGCACCGCGCAGATTCCGCTGTTCTGCTCAGCGCTGCTCGGTGCGGTGATCGTGGTCTTCGCGGATCTGCTGGCGCGCAGGCTCTTCTCGCCCACCGAGCTGCCGGTGGGCGTTCTGACGGCGGCGGTCGGCGCCCCGTATCTGATCTGGCTGATCATCCGCGGTCACGGTGGCCGTCGCGGCCGTAGTGGAGGCACTGCATGAGCTCGACCCGTACGTCCGACACCGCGGCGACCGCGACCAGCCGGCTCACCGTGCAGGAGTTGACGCTCTCGTACGAGGACCGCACCGTCGTCCATGAGCTGGACCTCGCCGTTCCCGACGGCCGGGTCACCGTGATCGTCGGCCCGAACGCCTGCGGCAAGTCGACCACCCTGCGCGCGCTCGGCCGGCTTCTCAAGCCGCGCGGCGGGGCCGTGCTCCTGGACGGCACCGAGCTGTCGAAGATCCCCACGCGAAAGATCGCCCAGTCGATCGGGTTGCTGCCACAAACCCCGGTGGCCCCCGAGGCGATCACCGTCTCCGACCTCGTCGCCCGCGGCCGCCAGCCGCATCAGCACTGGTGGCAGCAGTGGTCGGAGGAGGACGAGCGGGCGGTGACGGACGCCATGGAGCGTACGGACATCACCGCGCTCGGCGACCGGTCGGTGGACGAACTGTCCGGCGGGCAGCGCCAGCGGGTCTGGATCGCGATGGCGCTCGCCCAGGAGACCGATCTGCTGCTGCTCGACGAGCCGACCACGTACCTCGACATCGCGCACCAGGTGGAGGTCCTGGACCTGGTGCGCCGGCTCACCGCCCCGGCGGCGGACGGCACCCGCGGCCGGACCGTGGTGACCGTGCTGCACGACCTCAACCAGGCCGCCCGGTACGCGGACCATCTGGTCGCCATGAAGGCGGGCCGGATCGTCGCCGAGGGCCACCCGAAGGACATCGTCACCACCGGTCTCGTACGCGAGGTCTTCGGCCTGGACGCGGTGATCGTCCCGTGCCCGGTGACGGGTTCGCCGCTCGTGGTACCGGGGGCTCCCTGGCAGGCCACGCCGGCGTCGTGAACCTGCGTCCCGGTTTCCGGCCCGGCCCGGGTGGGCGCCCGCCGGGGCGGTCGCCCGGCGCGTCGACGTACGGCGACCCGGAGAAAGCGGGCACGACCAAGACGGTGACGAATCCGACGAAGTAGGGAGCGGGGCCCACCACCATGAGAATCGCTCAGCGTTGACATCCTCGCCGCCCTGAAGGACGGCGATTCCCGTCTACCGTGCCGTTGAAGGCTGTGGTGTCGGGTGGGTTCCCGCTTCGCTGCGCGGTGCCGGGACGAGTCCCGGTCTTACCAGCGCTCCACGGGCTGACACGGCCAGTCCGGCCGCCCTGGCGACGTTGACCGCCGCGTTGATGTCCCGGTCCAGGACGGCCCCGCACGCCCCGCACGTCCAGGTGCGGACGTGCAGGGGCTTGGGGCCGTCCTTCACGCCGCACTGCGAGCACACCTGACTGGTGGGCTCGAAGCGGCCGATCCGGATGAAGATCCGCCCGTACCGGGCGGCCTTGTACTCCAGCATGCTCACGAACGCCGACCATCCGGCGTCGTGGACGGACTTGGCCAGGCGCGTGCGGGCGAGCCCCTTCACCGCCAGGTCCTCCACGGCGAGTCGGGTAGCCGGAGCGCATTGCTGCGCCCCGGCCCCCTCAGAACCGGACGTGCGACTTTCACCGCATCCGGCTCAAGCAAGCCTCTGGGGCTT